>CAZNAE010000022.1:0-8932 GCA_964570695.1 uncultured Devosia sp. | reverse complement strand
AGACATTCATCTGACAGCCATAGGTCTTGATGAAGAGCTTTTTGGGCCGGATTTCGGTGGGCGAGGTCATGGGCGGGGGACATAGCACCGACAGAGATGGAGTCCAAGAAACCGTGGGTCGCCTTCTCCCCTGACGGGCGAAGGTGGCGCGCGGCGCCGGATGAGGGGTTCAGTCACGACGCGGGACTTCACCCCTCACCCTGCCTCTCCCCTGAGGGCAGAGGAGTCCGACTGCACGATTTGCAGAGGCTAACCCGCCACTGCCGGCAGCTTGTCCTCGTGCCGGTTGAGCGCCACCAGCATGCGGCGGACTTGGACTTCGGCGAGCTTGGTAACGGCCTTGCGGTCGGCATGGGCGTCGAGCGGAATGGGCGCGCCGAAGGCGATGGTGACGTCCTTGACGCCAGACGTCAGCAAATTGGTGACCACAGCGCGGAAGCCGCGGGCGTTCATGCCGGAGATGCCGCTGCGCTCGTTGCGGCTGACCGGCAGGCCCTGCAGATGGGTATAGGCGATGGTCACCGGCTGGATGGCGACATCGGCGGCGCCGCCTTCGGCCATCGCGGCTTGCGCGGCGCCGACCAGCGCCGAGCGGAACGGTTGTACGTGCGTGCCGAGATCGCGGTGGCCTTCAGCGAACAACAGCACGGCGCCGTTCTTGCCCAAACGCTTGGCCATTTCCGCGCTGGTGCGGCGCGCGTCCTGCCGGCGGTTGTAGTCGACATAGAGGGTGCGCTGCAGTGACGCCATGAAGCCGACAAAGAAGGTGTTCTTGACGCCGGTCTTGGCGACGAAGGTCACATCGGCGACCGAGCCAATGGCGATGATGTCGGTCCACGAGATGTGGTTACTGAGCAGCAGCGTCGGCCGGCCGTGCAGCGGTTCGCCGATGGTGTGGACGCGCAGGCCCAGGAAAATGCAGCCGACGCGGTGGAAGAACATCGTCGGGACGTTCCAGAACAGCCCGAGCCGGGTGATGACGAACTGCACCGGGATCACGACGATCAGGACGGGCACGAAGATAAAAATAAAGAACAGCGTTCTGAAGATCATTTCTTCTCGCCCTCGACGCTGAGCGGCACGGCATAAAGCTCGAGCCGGTGATCGACGAGCCGGTAGCCGAGGCGCTTGGCGATGATATCCTGAATCGCCTCGATTTCCTCGTTCCGGAACTCGATGACCTTGCCGGAGCGGATATCGATCAGATGGTCATGGTGGGTATCGGGCAGCGGCTCGAAGCGGGCGCGGCCATCCTTGAAATCATGCTTGGTGACGAGGCCGGCTTCCTCGAACAGATTGAGCGTGCGGTAGACGGTCGAGAGCGAAATCCGGGCATCGATCGCCGAGGCGCGGCGGTAGAGTTCCTCGACATCGGGATGATCGTCGGCGGCCTCGATCACCTGCGCAATAACGCGCCGCTGCTCAGTCATGCGCATGCCCTTTTTGGCGCATTGTTCCTCGAGCGTATCGGTCGGCTGCAGCTTGTTCATGTCTCAGCGCTACCCAAGATTGCGGGCCATCACAAGGGCGGTGGCGGGCTGGCCGTCGGGCCGCGCGTAGTAGCCTTTGCGCTCCGACACCTGCTGGAAACCAAGGCTCTTGTAGAGCTTGATCGCCGCCGGATTGTCGGCCGCGACCTCGAGGATCATGCGCTTAGACGGCGTCATCAGCAAATCCTCGAAGCAGGCTTTCATCAGCGCGGCGCCGACCCCCTTGCCGCGGTATTTCGGCTCAACCGCGATGGTCATCAGCTCGACGTCGTCACCGAGGAGCCGCAGCATGGCAAAGCCGGCGACCTTGCGCTTGGCGTCGCAGGCGACGAGCGTCGGGGTGTCGGTATCCATGATGTAGGCTTCGATGTCCTGGCGCGGCCAGCCGCGATAGAAACTCGCGGCATGGAGCTTTGCCACCGCATCGGCATCGCGCGGCTGGCTCGGCTCGATATGGAGCCCCATCGGCGCCATCCAGCTGCGCAGCATCATGCCGCTGCGTCTCCCGAGACTCGGGCGACGCGGAATTTTTCCTGCGGCTTGGCGTCGGCATCGCGGATGTACGCGGCCTCGGGCGGATAGGCGGCGGGATCGGCAAGTGCGGCGAAACGAGCGAGTGCCGCGATATCGACAAAGGGGCTGGTGAGCGTCACGGCGCCGTGCGGGACGCGCCGACGCGCTTCGGCGATGGGCAGCAGCAGAGGCACGCCGATCGGGATGCCGGGGCCGGAGAAGGTCTGGAAATAAGCCTCGTCGCGCCGCGCATCGAGCAGCACCGCAACGGCGTCGCATTGCGCCGGCAGCGAGAGCGCGAGCAGCGACGGAATGCCCAGCACCGGAATGTTGCGGGCGAGCCGGAGACCGCGCGCCGCACTGAGGCCGATGCGCAGGCCGGTAAACGAACCCGGGCCGGTGGTGACCGCGATGCGGGTCAGATCGGCGTAAGTGACGCCGGCGCGCGCAAAGAGTTCAGCCAATGCCGGAAACAGCCGCTCGGCCTGGCCAGTCGCCATGTCTTCGAGCAGCGTATCGACGCGGTCACCGTCGCGGAGCAGCGCAAGCTGCAGCCGAGGCGCCGCGGTGTCGATGGCGAGGAGGACGCTCATGCGGGGAGAGATAGGCTGCGCGGCGAACAGCGGCAAGCGTTTGCGGTCAGGCACTTCTCCCTTGGGGGAGAAGTCTGGTGGCTCTGCCGAAAGATTCAGACCTGCGCCACAGCCTCAACGCCGGGGACGAAATGCCGGAGTAAATTCTCGATGCCGGACTTCAAGGTCGCGGTCGAGGACGGACAGCCGGAGCAGGCGCCCTGCATATGGAGGTACACGGTGCCGTCGCGGAAGCCCTTGAAGGTGATGTCGCCGCCATCCATGGCGACGGCCGGGCGGACGCGGGTCGAGATCAGTTCCTTGATCACTTCGACGGTCTCGCTGTCGGCGGCCTCGAAGAATTCCTCGCCGATATCGGCATGGTTGCCGTCATCGATGACCGGCTTGCCGGAGAGGAAATGCTCCATGATGACGCCGAGGATCGCTGGCTTCAGATGGTTCCACTCGGTCGAATCCTTGCTGACCGAGACGAAATCCGAGCCGAGGAACACGCCGGTGACGCCGGGGATCGAAAACAGGCTGTCGGCCAGCGGCGAGACTTTCGCCATCTCGGCGGTGCGGAAATCGCGCGGCTCTCCGACGAGGACGTCGCGGCCGGGCAGGAATTTCAGCGTCGCAGGATTGGGCGTGGCTTCGGTCTGAATGAACATTTTCGGCCTTTGGTTTTTCCCGCTCTGGATCGAGCTATCCGTAAGAACGCTAAGCTCGACCAACCGCCGTGACGGTTTTGGAACGGTTCTAAAATAGGGAATTGAAGGCCGGATGGCAAGCCTTACGCGACAGCGACGATTTCCTCCTCGGTCATCGCGCCGGGCACGATGGTGATGAGGATGTGGAGACGATTGTGGGCGGCGAAGTGGGTGACGAGCGGGCCGGGACCCTTGTCGGAGCGGCTCGCGGCGATCACCAGGATGCCGATGGCGGGGTCATCGGCGACCACAGCTTCGATGGCTTCCGCCGGGCGCCCCTCGCGGATCACCGTTTCGGTGCGGATCTGGCCGATCTGGGCAATGCGGGCGATCCGGGCATCGAGGTTGCGTTCCGCCTCGTCGCGCGCCTCCGCCCGCATGACGTCGCCGACGCCGAGGAACTGGCCGAAATCCTCGCTGTCGATCACTGTCATCAGGACCAGCGTGCCGCCGGTGCGCTTGACGCGATGCGCCGCAAAGCTCACCGCGCGGTCGCATTCGGGCGACTCGTCGATCAGGACGAGGAATTTGCGATTATAGTTGAGGTCCGCCATAGGGCATTGTCCCATCGCTGGGTGAAATGGACAAGCCGGGCGGTTGAGCAGCCCCGCTCACAAAGCCTAACGCACGAAGCCGACGATCTTGCGGACTTCCGACATCGTCACCTCGGCGATCGCTGAGGCGCGGGCGGCGCCGTCGGCCATGAAGGCGTCGATGGTGGCCGGGTCGGCCACGAGGCGACGGGTTTCAGCGGCGATTGGAGCGAGTTTGGCGACCGCGAGATCGGCGAGTGCCGGCTTGAAGGCGCCCCAGCCCTGCCCGCCGAACTGCTTCAGCACGTCCGCCTTGGTGCTGTCGCTCAGCGCCGCGTAGATGCCGACAAGGTTGTCGGCTTCGAGCCGGCCCTCGAGACCGTTTATCTCCGACGGCAGCGGCGCGGCGTCGGTGGTGGCGCGCTTGATCTTCTTCGAGATCGCGTCGGCGTCGTCCATCACGAGGATGCGGGCGCCCTCGGATGGATCGGACTTGCTCATCTTCTTGCTGGCGTCCTTGAGCGACATGACGCGCGTCGCCGGACCGGCAATCACCGGCTCGGTGATCGGGAAGAAATCGGCGTCGAGCCCCTGCTCCTTGAGAGAAGGGGCATAGTCGTTGTTGAACTTGGCGGCGATGTCGCGCGTCAGCTCGAGGTGCTGCTTCTGATCGTCGCCGACCGGCACATGGGTGGCCTTGTAGAGCAGGATGTCGGCCGCCATCAGCGACGGGTAGGCGAAGAGGCCGAGCGATTCCGCCTCGGCGTTCTTGCCGGCGGTCTTGTCCTTCCACTGCGTCATGCGGTTCATCCAGCCCATGCGGGCGACGCAGTTGAACACCCAGGCGAGTTCGGCGTGCTGATGGACGCGCGACTGGTTGAAGACGATATTCTTTTTTGGATCGACGCCGGCCGCCACATAGGCTGCGGCCACTTCGCGGGTGGCACGGCGCAAATTGTCGGGATCCTGCCACACGGTGATCGCGTGCATGTCGACGACGCAATAGATGCACTCATGCGTCTTCTGCATTTCGACATAACGCTTGATGGCGCCCAAATAGTTGCCGAGGTGCAGATCGCCCGAGGGCTGGGTGCCGGAAAAGACGCGGGGGGTAAAAGGCATGGTGTCAGCCGTTGTCGGTCGTTGTCGGGCGTCAAAACTGACAGCGGCCTTAGCCTTTCCATCCCGCGCTGTGCAAGGGGCAAACCCACCGCGCCATTCGACCATCGGTCTCACGGCGCGGCGGAGTGAATGCGGCTTACGCCATCGGCTTGCAGTAGGTCGCCTGGAACTTGGTGACGGCGCCGTTGAGGTCGTCCAGCGTCAGAGAGGTCGACAGCGTCGAGGTCGGGTCGGTCGGCGCCAGCTTCCCGTCAGGGCTGAGCAGCTGGACGATGTTATCGCCGCCGGCGAGCGTGATGGTGTAGTCGGTCCAGGTGTCCTTCTTGTCGCCCGCCGCGTAGGTCACCGTCTTGATCTTGTTGGCATCGACTTCGATGCCGGCCTGCACGGTGCCGCCCATGCCGAAGGTGATGTCATAGAGGCAGGTGCTCTTTTCGGTGATGGTAAAATCGACCTTGGTGCCGTCGGCGGCGGTCATCTGGAACACGCCTGGGGCGCTATGGGTCACCGGGCCGACCATCTGGCCGTTCTGGATGGCAAGGGTCGAACCATCGGCGGTGCCGAGGACGATGGTCCCGACGAGATCGAGGGCGGGCGGCGTGTCATCGGCAAAAGCCGCGACCGGCATGGCGATAGTCAGGGCGGCAAGCGAAGCGAACAAGGCGAGATGGCGAGACATTTAGGGTTTCCCGTGAGCTGGAGTTGGAAGGCGTTGATGGATTATTTGGCGCCGGGACAGAGTTGGCGCAGCGCCGCGGCAGCGGCGTTGAGGTCGGCGAGCGAAAGCGAGGTGAGGATCGAAGCGGCGGCCGGAACCGGCGATGCGCTGCCGTCGGCGGCCAGGACATCGACCATCCCGTCGCCGCCGGTGAATTGCAGCAGCACTGCGTTGAGGCCGTTGTAGGGACCCTGGTCGGTGTAGCTGATGGCGGTCACCTGGTTGAGGTCGAAGCGGACGCTGGTCGTCGGCTGTCCCTTCATCTGGGCGACCTGGGTAAAGACGCAATTCTGCGGCTGGGCGAAGGTCAGGGTGGCGGTGCCGGTGCCGAAGCCTACCGAGTACACGCCGTCGCTGCGGCTCACCGCACCGGCCCCGAGCGTCCCCATGCCGATCTGGCCGCCGTCGCTGAGCCCGGCCGTGACCCGCGCGATGAGGTCGATGGCGTCGGGCGACTGGGCGCAAGCAGGTGCGACGGTGGCAAGGACGAGGAGTGCGGCGAAGCCGATTGGACGCATGGAACTCTCCCTGACAATGGCTCAGCCTAGCAGGAGCAGGCGACTACGACCATTCCAAGACGGTGTTGCGTTTTTGCAAGGCCGGCGGACCGGGGCGCTTTCAACCAGCACGGCGGAGGCGTTTCGCCAGGAGGCCTAACGGCTGGGCGCCGGAGAAATGCACTGCGGCGAAATAGAGCGCGGCGCCGAAGGTGCACAGCACGCCCAGCACGACCAGTTGCACGATCAGCGGGGCGTGCGGCGTCATATAGGGGCCGAGCGGGATAGCGAGACTCCAGAGGATCAGCGCCATCACGATGGACGAGACGATGATGAGGGTATGCCGGCGCCAGTCCTCGGCATTGAGGCGGAAATGGCCGCGGCGGGCCAGCCAGATGCCGAGCAGCACGGCATTGGCCCAGGCCGCGACCGAGGTCGCGATGGCGATGCCGACATGCCTGAAGGTAGGGAACAAAAGCAGCGACAGCGCGATGTTGACCACCACCGAGATGCCGGCAAAAACGGTCGGCGTGCGGGTGTCCTCGCGGGCGAAAAAGCCGGGCTGCAGCACCCGGATCAGCACGTAGGCGGGCAGGCCGGCCGAGAACCAGATCATAGTCTGCGCCGTCTCGTAGGTGTCGATGGCCGAGAACGCGCCGCGCTGGAACAGCACGGCGACGATCGGCTGCGCCAGCGCGATCAGCGCGGTGGCGGCGGGCATCGACAGCAGCATCGAGATCAGCAGCGCCTGGTTCTGGCTGGCGTCGGCTTCCTTGTCGCGGCCGCCCTTCAGATGCCGGCTGAGCTCGGGCAGCAACACCGTACCGATGGCGATGCCGATGATGCCGAGCGGCAGCTGGTAGAGCCGGTCGGCATAATAGAGATAGGCGATAGCGCTGGCGGCGGAGGAGGCGATGATGGTGCCGACGAAGATATTGACCTGGGTGATGCCGCCGGCAATCACCGCCGGAATGGCGAGAATCCAGAAGCGGCGCACCTCGGCGTCGAACTTCGGCCATTGCAGATGCGGCACGAAACCGGAGCGGCGGATCGCGGCATAGACTAGCGCCAGTTGCGCGATGCCGCCCGCGATGGTGCCGACGGCGATCCAGATGGCGGTTTGCACATCAGTGTTCGGCCACAGCACCAGCGGTGCCATGAAGATGATCATCACGATGTTGAGGAGGATCGGCGCGAAGCTCGCCGCGGTGAAGCGGCCGAGGCCGTTGAGGATCGCCGCATAGGCGGCCATCAGCGACATGCACATCAAATACGGGAAGCAGATGCGGGTCAGCAGCACCGTGAGATCGTACTTGGCCGGGTCGGCAAGGAAGCCAGGCACGAACGGCGCCATCACCCAGGGCATGAAAATTTCGGCGAACACCGTGACGACGAACACCACCGCTACCAGCCAGCTCATGATGCGCGCCGCCCAGAGCCGCGCCGGCTCCATGCCCTCCTGCTCGATGGATTTGGAGAAGAGCGGGATAAACGCCGTATTGAAGGCACCCTCGGCGAAGAGCCGCCGGAACAGATTGGGAAAACGGAACGCCGCGAGGTAAGCGTCCGCCGCCGGCCCGGTGCCGAGCACCGCCGCAACCAGCGCATCGCGCACGAAGCCGAGCACCCGGCTGCCGGTGGTCATCAGCCCGACATTGAGGAAATTGCGGTAGAGGGTGGACACCTAGTGTCCCTTCCGAAGTGGCGGGCGAACCACCGAGTTCCCTTCTCCCCTTGAGGGAGAAGGTGCCCGAAGGGCGGATGAGGGGTTGCCTCCACGTCCACTCTGACGGAGAGAACCCCTCATCCGTCTCGCGCTGACGCGCGATCCACCTTCTCCCTCAAGGGGAGAAGGCAAACCGGTGGAAGGGGAAGCAGCCGAGGAACACCTATCCATTCGCCACTTTCGGCACCCGCTCCTCATGGCCGGTCGGAGCAATCGGCTGGAAGACGGCGAGCAGGGTGTCGCGGATGGCGCGCTGGCGGCGGGCGTTGTCGATCTTGTGGCCGGTGAGATCGGTGACATAAAAGACGTCGACGGCCTTTTCGCCATAGGTGCCGATATGGGCCGAGCCGATGGTGAGATTGAGATCGGCGATGGCGCGCGTGAGCTGGTGCAGAAGGCCCGTGCGGTCGAGACCCGAGACCTCGATGACGGTGAATTTCTCGGAGAGGTTGTTGGAGACTTCGACCGAGGCCGGCAGCATAAAGGGTTTGAGGCGGCGATTGTGCCGGCTCTCCTTGCCGAGGTCGATGAGCACCTGACGCTTGCCCTGCAGCAATTGCTTCACCGTCTCGATGATGCGGTTGGCGCGGACTTTTTCGTCCTCGTCGGAGGTGAAGGCGCGGCGCAGCCGGAACGTGTCGAGCGCCTGGCCGTCGCGGGTCGAAAAGATCTGTGCGCCGATGATCGAGGCTTCGCTCATCGTGCAGGCGCCGGCGATCAGCGACAGCAGTCGCGGATGGTCGGGCGTATAGAACGAGACTTCAGTGATCGACTCGAAGGCCTGCACGCGAATCGATCCGGCGAACGAGGAATGCGCGTGGTCGGCGGCACGCACCATCTTGGCGTGTTCGAGCTGCAGTTCGAGCTCGGCGCGCAGCCAGTAGTGGTTGTAGTGGCGCGCCATGTAGGTTTCGAGTTCGTCCTTGGGCCAGGCGACCAGCGCCTTCTCGAGATCGGCTTTCGCCCGGGCGATGCGATCGGACTGGGTGACGCGCGAATGGCCGCCCGACAGCAGCGGCTCGGTGGCGTAGTAGAGCGAGCGGAGCAGCGA
>CAZNAE010000021.1:0-32765 GCA_964570695.1 uncultured Devosia sp. | reverse complement strand
GAAACGATCCCGTCGCGTGAGGTCCGCCGCGTCCTTATCGGCCAGTATGAGGTTCGATATGCTCTTGTCGGCGAGGAAATCCGCATCGTACGCATCTTCCATACCCGTGAAGACCGATGAAACTCACCTGGTTTGGCGGGACGACGCTTCGCGTGTATGTCGGTGGCGAGATCGTCGTCGTCGATGCGGCGGGCGCGCCGGCGGGGATAGATCGCGGCGAATTGCTGGCCGGGGCGGACCGGGCGGTGACCATCGGCGCAGACACATCGGTTCCCGCGATCGATCCGGCGACATGGCGGCCGAAACTCGCACCACGCGGGATCGATGACGTGCCTCCCGTGGACGTTTTCCGCATCGGCGACGCGGCGCTGCTCGTCGCGGCGGCCGGCGAGCCGCCGCTTGTTATCCTCGGCCCGGGGGTTTCGCCGCGCTTCGGTCGCTGGGCCGACGGCGCGGTCGTAATACTGACCTCCGGAAGTGTATCGATCGTGGCGATAGCAACGGTGCTCCTCGACGTCGCGCGGCCACGGCTGATCGCGCTGGCGGCCGACGAGCAGACGCTGGACACCGCGATCGCCGAACTGTCGGAGCATCTCGACGGCGCGGGGCTGGTGTCGCTGGAGCCGGGCCTAGCGCTCGAAGTCTGAACGCCCCTCCGCCAAATTCGTTGGAATCCGGCGGGCCGCGTTGCTAAAAGGCGCTGAAGCAGGAGTTTTGCATGTCCGTCGACGCCGCAACCGTCAAGCGCATCGGCCGCCTCGCCCGGATCAGGATCGAGGAGCACGAGGTCGAGAGATACCAGAATGAGCTCAACGCCATCCTGGGTTTCGTCGAGCAACTGGGCGAGGTCGATGTCACGGGGGTCGAGCCGATGACCTCGGTGACGCCGATGCAGCTCCGTCGGCGCGAGGACAAGGTGACCGATGGCGGCTATCCCGAAAAGATCGTCGCCAACGCGCCGCTGAGCCAGGACAATTTCTTTATGGTGCCGAAAGTCATCGAATGACCCGGCTCTCGCCGTGAATGTTGCGATAATCGCACCGCGCCGCTAGGAACGGCGCACCAGCACGCCATAATTCAGGCCCGCCTTTGACCGATCTCACCAAGCTGACGCTTGCCGCCGCCCGCAAGGGACTGACGGACAAGAGTTTTTCCTCCCTTGAGCTGACCAACGCGTATCTCGGCGCGATCGAGGCGGCGAACCCCAAGCTCAATGCGTTTGTCGCCGTCACCGAGGATCAGGCGCGCGACATGGCGGCGGCCAGCGACAGGAAGCTCGCAGCCGGGCAGGGCGGCCCGCTCGAGGGTGTTCCGCTCGGCATCAAAGATCTGTTCGCCACCAAAGGCGTCCACACCCAGGCGGCGAGCCATATCCTCGACAGCTTCAAGCCGGAATACGAGTCGACCGTTACATCCAATCTCTGGCGCGACGGCGCGGTGATGCTGGGCAAGCTCAACATGGACGAGTTCGCCATGGGCTCGTCCAACGAGACCTCCTATTACGGACCGGTCATCAATCCGTGGCGCTCGAAGGGCTCGAACGCGCAGCTCGTGCCAGGCGGCTCGTCGGGCGGCTCGGCAGCGGCCGTGACCGCCTGGCTCTGCGCCGCGGCGACCGCGACCGACACCGGCGGCTCGATCCGGCAGCCCGCGGCGTTCACCGGCACGGTCGGCATCAAGCCGACCTACGGCCGGTGCTCGCGCTGGGGCGTCGTGGCGTTCGCCTCCTCGCTTGACCAGGCTGGTCCGATCGCCCGCACGGTGGAGGACGCGGCGATCATGATGACCTCGATGTCAGGGTTCGACCCGAAGGATTCGACGAGCGTCGATTTGGCGGTGCCGGATTTCGCGGCGGCCGTCGAGCGCGGCGTCAAAGGCCTCGTGATCGGCATTCCCAAGGAATACCGGATGGACGGCATGCCTGGCGAAATCGAGACGCTATGGGAGCAGGGGATCGACTGGCTGGTGGCCGAGGGCGCGACCGTGCGCGATATCTCGCTTCCGCATACGAAATACGCGCTACCCGCCTATTACATCGTGGCGCCGGCCGAAGCGTCGTCGAACCTCGCGCGTTACGACGGCGTGAAATACGGGCTGCGCGCCACCGGCCGGGATATCACGGACATGTACGAGCTGACCCGCGCCAAGGGGTTTGGCGCGGAGGTCCGTCGTCGCCTGATGATCGGCACCTATGTCCTCTCGGCCGGCTATTATGACGCCTACTATGTCCAGGCGCAGAAGGTCCGCACACTGATCAAGCGCGACTTCGAAGATGCGTTCAATGCGGGAGTTGACGCCATCCTGACCCCAGCGACGCCGTCCGCGGCGTTCGGCGTCGGCGACGAGGACATGAAGGCCGACCCGGTCAAGATGTACCTCAACGACGTCTTCACGGTGACGGTGAACATGGCGGGCCTGCCCGGCATCGCGGTGCCGGCTGGCAAGGATTCGGCGGGTCTGCCGCTTGGCCTGCAGTTGATCGGCAAGCCGTTCGACGAAGAGACGCTGTTTGCTGCCGGCCGCGTGATTGAGCGGTCAGCGGCGATGGACTTCTCGCCGGCACGGTGGTGGTGAGCATGGCCGACGACATCTTTTCGACCGCCGACTTCAAGGATGTTCCCAAGGACATGTCGAAGCCGCTGCAGGCCCTGTGGTGGGTCCGCAAGGGCGAGTTCCGTGTCGGCCCGGAATGGGAGGAAGCCCACGCCATCGTCCAGACCATGGAGGGCACCATGGAGTTCGATTGGGTGCACGCGCTGCTACATTGGATCGAGGCCGATATGGGCAACGCCGACTACTGGTACCGCCGCGCCGGCAAGCGACGCGCGACGCCCAGCGTCAAGGCGGAGTGGGACCACATCGCGGCAACACTCAGCGGTGTGACCAAGCATTAGGGAGCGGGAGCCGCTACAGCTCCCGCCTCCGGCGGCTAACGATTGTCGACTTTGCTGCGGACCAACTCCAAGCTGTCCCCATGCCACCTATTTCTTCGGCGGGATATCGGTCGGCGCCTGCACGCCGGGGTCGCCGGGCAAGGACTTGATGTATTCGTACAGAGAACGACTCTCGAGCTCGGTGAGCTCGTGCACGTTGAACCATGGCATCGGTGGCCCGACCTCGAAGGTCTTGGCGAACGTCACCCAGTCGTCTTCGCTCATAGTGGCGACCGTGAGCCGCAGGTTCCGCGCGAAATTGGTGCCCCATGGTCCATCATAGCCGACCGGGTTGCCCTTCAGCGCCTTGTCCGGGTCGATCTTGCCACCGTTCTCGGCGTAGCCGACGGTATGGCAATCGTGGCAACCGCCAACGATCGAGACGTGGAGGCCGAGAGCCACCGACGGCGCGTCGGCGAGCGCGGCCGATCCAGCACCCAAAGACGCCACCAAGCCGGCAGCGGCGAATAGTCCAACCCGAAGCATTCTCAGATCTCCCAAGCCCCATAATAAACCGAGGCAAGCCTGTGCCGGTTCGCGGCGTTTCGCAAGGTTGAAAACGCCACCAATTCCGTGCAAACCAGCTTCGGACCCTCCGCCTTGAAGAGACCTGCCGTGACCAAAGCCCCTGCCGACTGCACCAGCAAGGAAGACGTGCGCGCCGAACTCGATCGCATTGACCAGGCGCTGCTGGCGTTGTTCGCCGAGCGACACCGCTACGTGACGCGGATGGCCGAAATCAAGACCGACCCGCATGAGGCGCATGACCCGGTCCGTATCGCCGCGATCCTCGGCAAGCAGCGCAGGCGCGCGGAGGAGCTGGGCCTCGACGAGGACCAGGCGGAGCTGATCTGGAAGACGCTCATCGACTGGAATGTGAACTACGAAAAGGGCATTATCGTCGCCCGTCGCGGCAGCAAGTAGCTCACGCCATGTCCCTCAATGTCCATATCCGCCGAGCCCTTGCGAGCGAAATCGAAACGCTGGCGGATATTGCCTACGTGGCGTGGGAACGCGATCTGCTGCCGTTCTTGACGGGCGCCGCGACGTCGCGTCCGGCCGAGCGCAACCGGCTCAGCGCCGCCGTGCGAGACGGGCTCGATCGCATTATCGTCGCCGAGGTCAATGGCATGGCCGTGGGCTGGTGCCAACGGGCGCGTGGCCGGGCTTATATCCCGTTCCTGTTCGTCACGCCGCTGCTGCAGAACCAGGGCGTCGGCTCGTCGCTGCTGCAGCGCATGGAGTCGCTGCTCGAGTTGGAGGGCTCCGAGCGGATCCAGCTCGATACGCTCGCCGACAATGTGCGGGCGGTGAACTTCTATCGACACCATGGCTACCAGATCCTGGCGCTCAAATCCGAAGGTCAGCCGGGCCGCGAGGTGCAAATGAGCGTCCGGCTCGAAAAGCGCCTGAGCCCCTGGCGCGGCCCCATCGACGACATCGAGTAAACATGACTCTCATCGACACCCGCACACCCAACCCCAAGAGCTTCATCAAGGGCCCGACCGGCGAGTGGGAAGTGATCATCGGTATGGAGGTGCACGCCCAGGTGACCTCCGAGAGCAAGCTGTTCTCCGGCAGCTCGACCGAGTTCGGCCGTCCGCCCAATTCCAACGTCAGCTTCGTCGACGCGGCCATGCCGGGGATGCTGCCGGTGATCAATGAGGAATGTGTCAAGCAGGCAGTGCGCACCGGCCTCGGTCTCAAGGCGCAGATCAACAAGCGCTCGATCTTTGATCGCAAGAACTACTTCTACCCAGACCTACCGCAGGGTTACCAGATTTCCCAGTACAAGGACCCCATCGTCGGCGAGGGCAAGGTGCTGCTCGACATGGGCGAGGAGACGATCGAAATCGGCATCGAGCGCCTGCACCTCGAGCAGGACGCCGGCAAGTCGATCCACGACCAGCACCCCAACATGAGCTTCGTCGACCTCAACCGCTCGGGCGTGGCACTGATGGAGATTGTTTCCAAGCCCGACCTCCGCTCGTCGGAGGAGGCGAAGGTCTATCTCGCCAAGCTCCGCACGATCCTGCGTTATCTCGGCACCTGCGACGGCAATATGGAACAGGGTTCCATGCGGGCCGACGTTAACGTCTCGGTAAGAAAGCCGGGTGGCGAATTCGGCACGCGCTGCGAAATCAAAAACGTCAATTCAGTGCGCTTTGCCGGGCAGGCGATCGAGTATGAGGCGCGCCGCCAGATCGACATTCTGGAAGACGGCGGCAGCATCGACCAGGAGACGCGGCTCTACGATCCCAAGACCGGCGAGACGCGCTCGATGCGCAGCAAGGAAGAGGCGCACGACTATCGCTATTTCCCCGATCCGGACCTGTTGCCGCTCGAATTCGACGATGCCTTCATCGCCGAGCTGAAGGCCGGCCTCAAGGAGCTGCCCGACGACAAGAAGGCGCGGTTCATGAGCCAGTACGGCCTCAGCTCCTACGACGCGATGGTGCTGACGCTCGAGCGCGAGTCCGCCGATTACTACGAGGCGGCGGTGGCGCATGGCGGCAGGAAGCGCGACGGCAAGGCAGTCGCCAACCTCGTGATGGGCGATATTTCCGCTTACGCCAACAGCGTCGGGCTCTCGATGTACGAGACGCACATCACGCCGGCGCAGATCGCCGGCATCGTCGACCTCGTCGCCGACGGCACGATCTCGGGCAAGATCGCCAAGGATCTGCTGCAGATCATCATCACGGACGACAAGACTGGCGATCCGGCGGCGATCGTCGAAGCCCGCGGCATGAAGCAGGTGACCGACACCGGTGCCATCGAAAAGGTCGTCGACGAGATCATCGCTGGCAATCCGGACCAGGTCGCCAAGGTATTGGCCAAGCCGACGCTGATCGGCTGGTTCGTGGGGCAGGCGATGAAGGCGAGTGGCGGCAAGGCCAACCCGCAGGCGCTCAACGAGATCCTGAAGAAGAAGCTCGGTCTCTAGCCATGCCGACCGTGAGCGTCAGCCTGCGCAACGTCCCCGGCACCAAAGCGGCCATGGGCTGGGCCGGTGGCCATACGCTCGTGATCGACCGCGCCGAGGGCAAGGCCGGTGGCATGGGACTGGGCTTCAATGGCGGCCAGATGATCGCGCTCTCGATCGGAGGCTGTTTCTGCAACGATTTGCGCTACACCGCCGAAGCGATGCAGATCGATCTCGACGAGATCGAGGTCGACGTCATGATCGAACTCGCAGGCCACCCGCTGCTGGTCAAATCGGCCACGGTCAAGGTCCGCGTGACCAGTCAGGACTCGACGGCCGACCTGCCCGAGCTCATCCGTCGCACCGAGGCCGACTCGACAGTCTCCAATTCCGTACGTGCGGGATTCCCGGTGCAGGTCGTCATGACAGAATAAACGGCAGTGCCGGCTGACGCCCGAATCCGGGAGATGATCCGGAAAGGGATCGCGTGCCGGCGCGGGCGAGGGATCGTCTGGATGAATGATTCCCGGGCGTGGCGGCGTAACATTCTTTATCCCGCCGGCGCCGGGCGGAAATTTCGGCGCGGGCGTCGATTTCGGCTCGTCCGGCTCAGGGTGGGTATCAGCGTTGCTTGGCATGACTGTTCTCCTCGATCTTGCGAAGAGAACGGCGGCGTGTCGCGTGAGTTCCGTCAGGCCGGCGCGCGTCGCAGCCCCTTGACCAGCCGGCCATCGATGAAGATCAGCCCGACGAAAATCACCAGAATACCGACGAAGTGAATCGGCAGCAGGGTTTCGTGGAGGATCAGCACGCCCAGGAGGATCGCCGAGATGGGCGTGATGAAGGTGTTGAGCGACAGATTGGTCGCACCAACTTTCGGCAGCAGCCAGTAGACCAAAAGGAAGCTGAAACTCGTCGAGAACACGCCGATGCCGAACAGAGCCCCCCAGGTTTCCGGCTTGGTGATCACGGGCACGCCGCTGAACAGCAGCGCCACCGGGATCATGATCAGCGCCGCGGCGCTCAGCGAGCTGGCCGCAACGGCGGCCGAATCTACCGCCTTGAAGCGCCGGGCGTAGTTCAGCGTCAGTGCATAGCAGAGCGTCGCCACGAACGCCGCGAGGTAGGCGAGGGCCTGCCCCGAAATGCCGGCCGCAAGCGCTGGCGACGCGAGGAGCACGGCGCCGGCGAGCCCGATGACCACGCCGGCGACCTTGTTCCACGTCGCCTTCTCGCCGCCCGGCCAGAGCTGGCTGACGATCACCGTCGTCATCGGCGTCATGCCGTTGATGACCCCGACGATGCCGCTCGCGAGGTGCTCCTCGGCCCACGGAAATAGCGCAAACGGGATGGCGTAGTTCAGGATGCCGAGCACCACGAGCTGGGCGTAGGTGCGCCAGTCGGTCGGCGCCTTCCGGCGCGTGGCGATGAAGAACACCCAACAGATGATCGCGCCGATCGTGACTCGCCCGGCAGACACCCAGAGCGGCGAGATTTCACGGATCAGGATGGCGTTGAACAGGAACGAACAGCCCCAGATCGCGCCCAGCGCGATGATCAGGGCCCAATATCGGATCGGCATGGTTGGTCTCCGAAAGATCGCAACCTATGCGCGGCCCGGAGTCGCGTCGAACCGATTTTGACGATGGCTCGGATCAATTTCGGTGATGGACGGATCACCAGCCGATCTCGGCAAGAAATGCCAGGATCGTCCGATTGAACAGGTTCGGGCGCTGCAGCGGCGCGAAATGGCTGACCTCGGGTAGCATGGTGAATTTGGCGCCGGGGATGGCCCGGGCAATGTATTCGGCGTGCTCGCGTTTGATGAACTCGTCGCGCTCGCCGAGCACCGACCACACCGGCACCGCGATTTCGGCCAACTCCGCCAGGCCGTAGTTGGGCTGGCTGCGCTGCATCACCCCCAGATCGTCGCGCATCGCCTCGAAGCCGCCAGGCAGCGGCGAGAGCGCGGCATAGTCGCGGAGGTGATGGTTGTAGATGCGGCCGATGATGTCGGTGAACTGGAACGGTAGCGTGCCGGTGTCGTCGACGTTGCAGGCAAAGAAGAACACGCCGGCCGAACGGTCCGGAGTCTGCCGGGACAGCACCAGGGCAGCATCGGCGCCGTCACTCCAGCCGATGAAAGCGGCCTCGTCGATGCCAAGGGCATCCATGACCGCTCGTGTATCTGCCGCCATCAGTTCGTAGCTGTAGGGGCGGCCGTCGCGCGTCGAGCGCCCCTGACCGCGGCTGTCCACTACAACGGCCCGGTATCCTGCCGCGACCAGCACCGGCACCTGGTGGCCCCAATTGGTGGCATTGCCGAGCCCGCCATGCAGCAGCAGCACCGGCGGTCCGTCGCCGAACGCCGCGTACCAGATGCGCGCACCCTCGTTCTCAGCCAAGCCGCTGACCGAGGCCAGAGGGAGCGGTGGGACGCCATGGGCTTCGAGATACGTCAGATCGTCGTCTGTGAAGGTCATGGGAAATTCCCTCGAGCGCTGTTTGCCTATGGTCGCTGGCCGGTTCTAAATTTCGACCGGGTCTTGTGTTTTTTCGCTTGAGCCGGCCCTAGCGTCATACCGTACCGCATCGCCAGGAGCTCCGATGGACAAACGCCTCCACACCGAAAACTGGCTGACGGCAGCCGACTGCGCGCGGCGCATCGGCCTCAGCGTGCGCGCGCTCAGGGTCTACGAGCAGCACGGGCTGGTGACACCCCGCCGGACGGGCAAGAGCTGGCGGCTCTATGGGCCCGACGATATCGCGCGGCTGAACGAGGTGCTGGCCCTGAAGTCGCTTGGCCTGAGCCTCTCGAGCATCGCCGAACTGCTGAAAGACCGGCCGACCGACCTCTTGCGGCTGCTCGAGATGCAGCGCGAGGCGCTCCGCAGCACGCAGGAACGGGCGCAGCGCGGACTGGCGACCATCGGACTGGTGCAATCCAAGATCGCGGCCGGCGTTGCCGTCTCGATCGATGACCTGACGAAGCTGGCAAGGGAGATCAACATGGCCGACGTCTCGCACGATACGGTGGCCTGGAAGCGCTACGAACAAAACCGTCCGCGAACCGAGGTGCCGGTCGACAAGGTGCTCTATGACGACTACGCGGGCACCTACGAACTCGGCGGCGACGGCCTCTACTACTTCGTGACGGCCAAGGACGGCGGGCTATTCACCCGAGTCATCGGGCAACAGGATCTCGAGATCTTCCCCGAGAACGAGACGCAATTCTTCATGAAGATATTGCCGGTGCAGGTGACCTTCGTTCGCGATGCCGCAGGCAAAGTGAACTCTCTCATCCACCACCAGAATGGTACCGAGACCGAGGCGGTGCGGGTGGATGCGAAGATTGCGGTGCGTGCTGCAGCGGAGCTCGATCGGCGCAGGCGCGACAAGGTCCCACAGCCGGGCAGCGAGCAGACCCTGCGGCGCGTCATAGCCGAATGCATGCGGGGCGAGCCGGACTACGAGGCGATGAGCCCGGCACTGGCGGCGCTGGCGCGCGAGCAGCAGGAAGCTGTGACTCAGGGGCTCAAGGCGGTCGGTGTGCTGAAGTCGCTGACCTTCAAGGCCGTCGGAATCTCCGGGGCAGACGTCTACGACGCTGTATTCGAGAACGACGAGATGGAGTGGGGTATTATGATCGGGAAGGACGGCAAGATCAGCACGCTCTACTTCCGCCAGCCCTAGCCATAGGTCGCTTCGCCGCGCGCAACCATCGCCAAGGCAATAGGATAAAGCTTGTGCTCCTCGATGAGGATGCGGGCCGCCAGCGTCTCGGCCGTGTCGCCGGGAAGCACCGGAACGCGGGCCTGGGCGATCGTCGGGCCATCGTCGAGATTGGGGATCACCCAATGCACGGTGCAACCGCTTTCGCGGTCGCCGGCGTCGAGCGCCTGCTGTTGCGGCTTGAGGCCTTTGTGCCGTGGCAGCAAAGACGGGTGGATGTTGAGCATCCGACCGGTCCAGTGTGCCGCAAAGCCGTTGCTGAAGATGCGCATATAGCCGGCGAGGCAGACAAGCTCGGTGTCCCAGTCCGCGAGGATGCGGCCGATTTCGGCGTCAAAGCTGTCGCGGTCGGGATAATCCCTGTGTGATCGCACGGCGGTTGGAATGGCCACCGCCTCGGCGTAGGCGAGGCCCAGGGCCTCCGCCTTGTTGGAGAATACCCCGACGATCTCTGCAGGATAGTCCGGCGCCTTCGCGGCATCGATGAGCGCCCGCATATTCGAGCCACGCCCGGAGATGAGGATCGCGACGCGCTTTTTGGCGATCACAGGGCCAGCTTGCCTTCGAAGGTGACAGGGTCGCCGGTGCGCTCGGTGATCTTGCCGATGATCGCGGCCTTCTCGCCCTGTTCGCCGAGATGGGTGACCAAGCGTTCGGCCTCAGCCGGCGCGATGACGCAGACCATGCCGACGCCGCAGTTGAAGGTGCGCAGCATCTCCCGCTCGTTCATGCCGCCGACGCGGGCCAGCCAGCCGAAGACTTTCGGGACTGCAACGGCGTGGAGATCGACATGTGCCGCGACATTGTCGGGCAGCACCCGCGGGATGTTGTCGATGAAGCCGCCGCCGGTGATGTGGGCAAGGGCCTTGAGGCCGATCCCCGCCTTCAGCGCCGAGAGGATCGGCTTCACATAGATGCGGGTTGGCGTGAGCAGCGCTCCCGACAGCGTCCGGTTCGGGTCAAACGGGGCAGGGAGGTACCAGTCGATGCCCGACACCTCGACGATCTTGCGGACCAGCGAAAAGCCGTTGGAGTGGACGCCCGACGAGGCGATCGCGACGATCGCGTCGCCCGGTTGCACATCCGCGCGCGGCAGCAGCGTCCCTCGCTCGGCGGCGCCGACGGCGAACCCAGCGAGGTCGTAGTCCTTGTCGTGGTACATGCCGGGCATCTCGGCCGTCTCACCGCCAATCAACGCGCAACCGGCGATCCGGCAGCCCTCGGCGATGCCCTCGACGATCGCCGTGCCCGTTGCGACGTCGAGGCGGCCGGTGGCGAAATAATCGAGGAAGAACAGCGGCTCGGCGCCCTGCACGACAATATCGTTAACGCACATGGCGACGAGATCGATACCGATCGTTGTATGGCTGCCGGTGTCTATGGCGATCTTGAGCTTGGTGCCGACGCCATCGTTGGCGGCGACCAGTACCGGATCGATGAAGCCGGCGGCCTTGAGGTCGAACAAGCCGCCGAAGCCGCCGATCTCGGCATCGGCGCCAGCCCGGCGGGTCGAGCGGACGGCCGGTTTGATCGCTTCGACCAAGGCGTTACCGGCATCGATGTCGACACCCGCATGCTTGTAGGAGAGCCCGTTTGATGGCAGGTTCGAGGCGTCGGACATGGGCGCGGATACCAGCTCGGGAGGGGCGAAATCCTGTCGCGCTGATAGCCGCTCGACCCGCAGGACGCAAGGGCGCCACGACGAATGACACTGCGAACTCAAGTCCTGGTGTGGGTCGGCTTCACCGTCGTCATCATCCTCCTGATCTGGCTGTTCCGCCCGATCCTCCTGCCGTTCATCATCGGCATTGCGCTTGCTTACGTCCTCAACCCCGCCGTCAATTTTGTGCAGCGCGGGCGCATCAACCGCGCCTGGTCGAGCGCTATCGTGCTGCTCGCGGTGCTCGGGCTGATCGTCGGTATCTTCGTGGTGGTGACACCACTGGTTGTCACCCAGGTCGCGGGCCTTGCCTCGCGCCTGCCGGGCTATGTCGCGCAGCTCCAGCAACTGGTGCAGGCGATAGCCCCGCAGCTCAACGAATGGCTCGGGCCGGAGCGCGCCGCGCAACTCGAAACGACGCTGGCGCAGTTCCTCGGCTCGGGCGTGGAGTTCCTCGGCGGCATCACCGGTCAGGTGGCGCAGAGCGGGCTGACGGTGCTCAACACCGTCGCCGTGCTCATTTTGACGCCGGTGATCGCCTTTTACCTCCTGCTGGACTGGGAAGGCATGGTGAAGGGGATCGACGATTTGCTGCCGCGTGAGCATCGCCGAGAGGTGCGGCAGGTGCTCGACCAGATCGACCATTCGATCGCCGGCGTCATCCGCGGCCAGGGCGGTGTGATCCTGGTGCTGTGCGTCTACTACGCGACGGCCCTGACCCTGACCGGGCTCAATTTCGGCCTCGTCATAGGGCTGATGACCGGGCTGCTGAGCTTCATCCCGTTCTTTGGCTTCCTCACCGGCTTCGTGCTCTCGATGGGCATCGCGCTGGTCCAATACGCGCCGAACTGGTGGTTCGTGGCCATCGTCTTCGTCGTCTACATGATCGGCCAGTTCCTCGAGGGCAACATCCTCTACCCGCGCTTTGTCGGCCAGAGCATCAACATCAACCCGGTCTGGCTGATGTTCGCCCTCTTCGCCTTTGCGTTCCTGTTCGGCTTCGTCGGCCTGCTGCTCGCAGTGCCGCTCGCCGCGATCACCGCGACGCTGACCCGCTACGCCATCCGCCGCTACAAGGAGAGCGTGCTCTACCGCAGCGAGCGCCCCGCCAAGCCGCCCGGTGAGCCCGAGCTTGCGCTGGCCGCATCGGAGCCCGCCAAGCGGGTGTCGCGCCCGAGGGCGACCATCAAGAAATGAACGGCTCCGGCACCGGCGGCCAGTTGCCCTTCGACTACGGGCACGAACCGTCGCATCTCGAGGACGACTTCATTGCCGGTGACGGCAACCGCTTGGCGCTGGCACATATCCGGGCGTTTCCGCACTGGTCCGCCCCGCTGACGTTGATCGAGGGGCCGGCCAAATCCGGCAAATCGCATTTGAGCCGCATCTGGGCCGAACGCTCCGGCGCCCGGTTCGCCGTAGCTGCGGAAATTGAAGGGTTGTCGGCGGCGGGTGGTACCGCGCCGCTGATCGTCGACGACGTCGAGCGGGCCGGCTATGCAGAGGACGCCCTGTTCCATTTGCTCAACCAGTCGATGCGCGATGGCCGGCCGCTGCTGATGACGACGCGCGAGCCGATTGCCAACTGGCCGTTCCAGACCGATGATCTCAAGTCTCGGGCGCGACTCGCCGCGCGATTTACCCTCGCTTTGAGCGATGACATCCAGTTGTCACAGATGTTCGTGAAGTTGTTCGGCGACCGGCAAGTGGCGGTGGACCCAAAGGTCGTCGCCTATCTGGTCGCGCGCATGGAGCGATCGCCCGAGGAAGCCGTTGCGCTGGCGGAGTTGGCCGACCGCATGGCCCTCGCCGGTGGAACCCCAATTACGCGCCGTATTGCCGCCGCTGCGCTGGCTGAACGTGGTGTCGCGCAGCTCGAACTGGACCTGGAAGGCGACGACGATGAATGAGATGGGCGAAATCCTCCCCGATGAGTCGGCGACGCCCGACATCGAGGCGCTAAGGCAGAGCCCGGCTCGTTTCGTCAACCGCGAGGTCAGCTGGCTGCAGTTCAACATGCGGGTGCTGGAGGAAGCCGGGAATACCAATCACCCCCTGCTCGAGCGCATGCGGTTTGTCTCGATCTCGGCCAACAACCTCGACGAATTCTTCATGGTCCGCGTCGCCGGCCTCAAGGGGCAGCTCCGGGCCGGTATCACCAAGCAGAGCGCCGACGGCCTGACGCCCGCCGAGCAGCTCGACGAAATCGCGACGCTGGCGCAGCATCTCCATCTCGAACAGCAGGACCACTGGCAGACGCTGCGCGAAGAGCTGTTCGCCAAGGACGTGGTGATCCACGAGGCCGACGATCTCTCGCCCGACCAGATCAAATATCTGCAGCGCCTGTTCCGCGAGGAGATCTTCCCGGTGCTGACGCCGATCGCCGTCGACCCGGCGCATCCGTTTCCGTTCATCCCCAATCTGGGTTTCACGCTAGCCTTCGAGCTGACGCGTGCCGGCTCGGTGCAGACGCTGACCGCTTTGGTGCGCGTCCCCGCAAATCTCGATCGTTTCATTACCCTGCCGTCGGGCCTCGCCACCGAGGGCCGGGTCGAGGTCGTGACCATCGACACGCTGATCAACCTCTTCCTGCACAAGATGTTCCCGGGATACGAGGTCGCGGGCTCGGGCTCGTTCCGGGTCATCCGCGACAGCGAAATCGAAATCGACGACGAGGCTGCGGACCTCGTGATCGAGTACGAGTCCGCCCTCCGGCAGCGTCGACGCGGCCAGGTCATCCGCCTCGAGATCGAAAAGAAGATGCCGCGCGCATTGCGCCGGCAGATCTCGGAGCGGTTGGGCGCGACGCCATCCGACACCTTCGAGGTCGAGGGCTTCCTCGGCCTCGCCGATGCCAGCAAGATTTGCGAGATCGACCGGCCAGATCTGAAGTTTCAGCCATATATACCTCGTTATCCTGAGCGGGTACGGGATTACAATGGCGACCTGTTCGCGGCCATAAAAGCCAAGGATTTGCTGGTCCACCACCCGTTCGAGAGCTTCGATGTGGTGGCGCAGTTCCTGATGCAGGCGGCGCGCGACCCCGATGTGGTTGCCATCAAGCAGACGCTTTACCGCACCTCACGCGACAGCCCGATCGTCAAGGCACTGGTGATCGCCGCCGAGTCCGGCAAGTCGGTCACCGCGCTCGTCGAGCTCAAGGCGCGCTTCGACGAAGAAGCCAACATCCGCTGGGCCCGGGACCTCGAACGTGCTGGCGCACAAGTGGTTTTCGGCTTCATCGAGCTCAAGACCCACGCCAAGATGAGCCAGGTGGTGCGGCGCGAGAACGGCAAGCTGGTGAGCTATTGCCACCTCGGCACAGGCAACTACCACCCGATCACAGCGAAGATCTACACCGACCTAAGCTATTTCACGACGGACACATCGATCACCCGCGACGTCGCCCGCGTGTTCAATTTCATAACAGGCTATGCGCGCCCGACCGAATTGGAGGCAATTGCCGTCTCTCCGGTCAACCTGCGCTCGACTCTGCTTGAGCACATTGCCCGCGAAGTGTCCTTCGCCGAGCGCGGCCAGCCCGCCAACATCTGGCTCAAGATGAACGCGCTGGTCGATCCCGAGATTATCGACGCGCTCTATGACGCGAGCCAGAAGGGCGTGAAGATCGAGTTGATCGTCCGCGGTATTTGCTGTCTTCGCCCCGGCATTCCGGGGTTTTCCGACAATATCCGGGTCAAGTCGGTGGTCGGCCGCTTCCTCGAGCACTCGCGCATCTTCTGTTTCGGGCAGGGCGAGGCGATGCCATCGCGCAAGGCCAAGGTCTACATTTCGTCAGCTGACCTGATGCAGCGCAACCTCGACTGGCGTGTCGAGGTGATGGTTCCCATCCTCAACAAGACCGTGCATAAGCAGATCCTCGATCGCATGCTGATGGCCTATCTCAAGGACAACCAGCAAAGCTGGGAGGTGCTGCCGGACGGCTCCTCGCACCGCGTGCCGCTCCAGGAGGGCGAAGAGCCCTATAGCGCGCACAATTACTTCATGACCAATGCCAGCCTGTCGGGGCGCGGGACCGCGCTCCACCGCGAAGGCGAAGAGAGCGACGATTGAACGAATTCTGGGGCCATGACGCGGACCCGACGGCGCAGGGCCGCATCAAGGGCGCCAGTCCAGTTGCGGTTCTCGATATTGGGTCGAACTCGGTGCGACTGGTGGTCTATGAGCGCCTCGCGCGCTCGCTGACGCCGCTCTACAACGAGAAATCCGCCTGCGCCCTGGGCCGCGGTCTCGCGCAGACGGGCCGCCTTGCATACGAGAACATCGATCGCGCGCTGACCGCGATCCAGCGCTTCGCCCTCGTCACCAAGCTGATGAAGGCCGGCGAGGTGCATGTGCTCGCGACATCGGCCGTGCGCGACGCCAGCAACTCCAAAGCCTTCGTCGACGCCGTCGAAGCGACGATGAATGCCCGCGTGGAAGTGCTGAGCGGCGAGGCGGAAGCACATTTTGCGGCGCTCGGCGTTGTCGCCGGCATTCCCGACTTCACCGGTCTCGTCGGCGATCTCGGCGGCGGCAGCCTCGAACTGTCGGCCATCTCCGGGGGCCATGACTCGGTCGGCGAGACGCATGAGCTTGGCGTCATCCGGCTGCAGGACGACAGCGGCAAATCGCCCGGCAGGGCCCGCGAGATCGCCCGCGAACGGCTCAGCCGCTCGGGCCTGATGAAGATGAAGCCGGGCGGCCAGTTCTGCGCCATCGGGGGTACCTGGCGCTCGCTCGCCAAGATGCATCAGGTGCTGCGCAATTATCCGCTGCACATGGTGCAGCACTACATCACCAAGGCCAGCGACATCGGCAAGCTCTGCGATGAAATCGTCGACGCTGTCGCGGCTGGTCGGCAGATGCCGGGTGCCGACCATGTCAGTTCATCGCGCCGCGAGCTCGTCGCCTACGGCGCAGCGGTGCTGAGCGAAGTGATCCGTGCCGGCAAGTTCGATAGCGTCGTGTTCTCGGCGCTTGGCGTCCGCGAGGGTTATCTCTACGGCCAGTTGTCGCCGGAGGAGCGCGCCGCCGATCCATTGCTGCAGGGCGCCGAGGAAATCTCGATCCTCCGCTCGCGCTCTCCTGCCCATGCCGCCGACCTGATCGACTTCACCGCCGAGTTCATGGCGGCGATCCATGTCCGCGAGACGCCGTCCGAGGAGCGGCTGCGCAAGGTCGCGTGCTTCCTCTCCGACATCGGCTGGCGCGGCCATCCGGACTATCGCGGCGAGCAAAGCGTCGACCTCGTCGCCTATGGCTCGCTGGCGGGGGTTGACCATCCCGGTAGGGCGTTTCTCGCCGAGGCGCTGGCGGTCCGCTACATGGGCCTCAAGCACAAGAGCCAGAGTCACGAGCTGATGGACCTAGCCGGGCCCGCGGCAAACATGAAGGCCCGATTGCTCGGCGCGACCTACCGCGTTGCGTACCCAATGTCCGCGGCGATGCCCGGCGTGCTGCCGCGCACGCATTTCTCGCTCGAGGGCAGCAAGCTTCGGCTGCATTTGCCGCACGACCTCGCCTTCCTTGCCGGCGAGCATCTGGAGGGCCGGCTGGACCAGCTCGCCGGCGTCGCCGGGATCAAGGTTTCAGAGATCGTTTCGGCCTAGCTCTTGATTTCGATCTCGATCACGCCCTTGCGGGTCGCCGCGAGGCCGATCTTGCCGTGTTTGATGGCGAGGGCCTTTTCGCCGAAAAGCTTGCGGCGCCAGCCGCGCAAAGCCGGAACATCTGCCTCGTCATCGAGGACCAGCGCGTCGATCTCGTCGGAGGTGGCGAGGATGCGGGCGGCGACACCATGCTCCTCGCTGACGGCTTTGAGCAGCACGCGGACGAGGTCGCCGACGGCGCCTTTCGGCGACGGGCCTCGATAGCGCTCGGCGGCCGGTGGCAGCTCGGTCTTCGGCAACGCCTCGACCTCGCGGATGATTGCCATGATTTCGCCTGCGGCGGAAGAACGGCCATAACCGCGCTGCACCGCGCGGAGCTTGTCGAACGCGTCGGGGGTGACCGGGCGCTGCATGGCGAGCTCGATCAGCGCGTCGTCTTTGAGCACTCGGCTCCGCGGCTGGTCGGTGTCCTGCGCTCGGCGCTCGCGCCAGGCGGCGATGGCTTGCAATGCCGCTAGATCGCGCGGGCGGCTGAGCTTTGTCTTGAACCGCTCCCAGGCGTTTTCCGGCTGCACGACGTAGGTATCGATGGAGCGGAGAACCTCGAGTTCGTCCTCGACCCAGTCCCAGCGGTGCGTCTCCGTCACCTGCTCGCGCAGCTTGACGTAGATGTCGCGCAGATGGGTGACGTCCGCGAGCGCGTAGAGCCGCTGCTTTTCGGTCAATGGCCGGTGCGACCAGTCGGTGAAACGCGACGACTTGTCGAGTTCAACGCCGGTGATGGCGCGCACCAGATTGTCGTAGGATACGCTGTCACCAAAACCGCAGACGGACGCCGCGATCTGCGTATCGAAGATGTTCTGCGGCACCTTGCCGGTCAGTTTGACGAAGATTTCGATGTCCTGCCGAGCCGCGTGAAAGACCTTGACGACGTTGGGGTTGGCAAGGAGCTCGAAGAACGGCGCGAGGCTGAGGCCGTCCGCCAGCGGATCGACGAGGATCGCTTCGTCGGGCGTTGCCGCCTGCAACAGGCAGAGCTTTGGCCAGAAGGTGGTCTCGCGCAAAAATTCGGTATCGACCGTGACGAACTCAAATTGGGTGGCGCGTGCGCAAAAGCCGGCAAGCGCGTCGGTCGAGGTAATCAGCTCCATTGGTCCAGTCTTCAATCTTGGGCGCCCCGGGACACCGGGGCTGAGCAGCTTGCTTAGCAGGCGCCTTGCGTCGGCTCCAGAAGCGAATTGGGCCGCAGGCCAGCCACTTGGCTGCCCCCAATGCCCAAAATCTTGACAATCAGGGGCTCACATGCGCTTTTCCGGCGCCATTTCGGCCCGACTCCAAACCTTCGCGAGACCATCATGCATCCCTACCGCACCCACACTTGCGCTGCTCTGACGACGGCGGATGTGGGCAATAATGTGCGGCTTTCCGGCTGGGTGCACCGCGTACGCGACCATGGCGGCCTGCTGTTCATCGATCTGCGCGATCATTACGGCCTGACGCAGCTCGTCATCGACCCCGATTCCAAAGCGTTCGCGGCCGCTGAGAACGTGCGCGCCGAGTGGGTGATCCGCGTCGACGGCGAGGTGAAGGCGCGGACGCCCGAGACCGCCAATCTCAAGCAGCCGACCGGCGGCGTCGAGGTCTTCATCCGCGAGATCGAGGTGCTGGGCGAAGCCAAGGAGCTGCCGCTGCCGGTATTCGGCGAGCCGGATTATCCGGAAGACATCCGGCTGCGCTATCGCTTCCTCGACCTCCGTCGCGAGACGCTCCACGCCAACATCGTCAAGCGCACCAAGATCATTTCGTCGATGCGCCGGCGGATGGACGAGATCGGCTTTGCCGAATACTCGACGCCGATCCTCACCGCCTCGTCGCCCGAGGGCGCACGCGACTTCCTGGTCCCGAGCCGCATCCACCCCGGCACCTTCTTCGCGCTGCCGCAGGCGCCGCAGCAATACAAGCAGTTACTGATGGTTGCTGGTTTCGACCGCTATTTCCAGATCGCGCCCTGTTTCCGTGATGAGGATCCGCGCGCCGACCGGCTGCCGGGCGAGTTCTATCAGCTCGATCTCGAGATGAGCTTCGTCACCCAGGAAGAGATCTGGGACACCATCGAACCGGTGATGCGCGGCATCTTCGAGGAGTTCGGCGAGGGTAAGCCCGTCACCCAGAAATTCCCGCGCATTCCGTACGACGTCGCGATCCGCAAATACGGCTCCGACAAGCCCGACCTTCGCAACCCGATCGAAATGCAGGACGTCTCGGAGCATTTCCGCGGCTCCGGCTTCGGCGTCTTCGCCAACCAGCTCGCGAGCGACGACAAGGTCCAGGTGTGGGCCATCCCCGCGCCCACCGGCGGCAGCCGCGCCTTCTGCGACAGGATGAACGCCTGGGCGCAGGGCGAAGGCCAGCCGGGGCTTGGCTATATCTTCTTCAAGGACGGCGCGGGCTCAGGACCGGTGGCCAAGAACGTCGGGCCGGAGCGCACTGAAGCGATCCGCTCTCAGCTTGCCCTCAAGGATGGCGACGCGGTGTTCTTCGTTCTCGGCCGGCCGGAGAAGATGTATCGGTTCGCCGGGGAGGCGCGGAACAAGGTCGGGCTCGACCTCAACCTCACCAAGCTCGACCAGTTCGCGCTCTGTTGGATCATCGATTTCCCGTTCTACGAGTGGAGCGAGGAAGAAAAGAAGCTCGACTTTGCGCACAACCCGTTTTCCATGCCGCAGGGCGGCATCCAGGCGCTGCGCGGCCAGGACCCGCTGTCCATCAAGGCGTTTCAGTATGACGCGGTCTGCAACGGCTTCGAGATCTCCTCCGGTTCGGTGCGTAACCAGGAGCCGGAGACAATGGTCGCGGCGTTCGAAAAGGTCGGTCTCAGCCGGCAGGACGTGGAGGAGCGCTTCGGTGGCCTCTACCGGGCGTTCCAGTATGGCGCACCACCGCATGGCGGCATGGCGGCCGGCGTTGACCGCATTGTCATGCTCTGCTGCGGCGAGCAGAATCTACGCGAGATCACGCTGTTCCCGATGAACCAGCAGGCGCAGGATTTGCTGATGGGGGCGCCAAGCGCCGCCTCGGCCAAGCAGCTGCGCGAACTGCATATCCGGCTCAACGTCCAGGACAAATGACGCCGAAGGGGACGGTTAATCACCATTAACAATCCCTTAAGGCGGCGCTGCTACGACTAGAATCCTGTTCCTAGGGATTCGCGCTTGGACGCAAAGTCCAAATATTCGCATGTGTTCACGCTGGTGGCGGCTATCCTGGCATTTCTGCCGGTGATGGGCGTCGACTACGTGCTCGACAATTATGTGCGGGTGAAGGAGCGCGCCCAGCTGCAGCAATCGCTCGATGCCATCACCGACCGTATCCAGACCGGCGCCTACGACGCGATCGACTCGCTGCGCAAGATCCTCGCCGACAGCCCGTCGCTCTGCACCCCTACGTTTATCGCCAACGTTCACAAGCAGATGGAGCAGAGTCTTTATCTGAAACAGGTGATCGTTTCGAACGGTGACGGCGTGCAATATTGTGACGCCTTCGGCACGCAGGTGACCTACTCGCCGCTGTCGCAGGCTCTGGCCATTCCGGGCCAGACCGAAACCGTTGAAGTCGGTAAACTCGGCGACCTCTCGACCCCCGTGCTGAAGGTGACGCAGGCATTCGGCACGGCTCGGTTTGTGTCGGCCTTCGTGCCGATCGTTTCGAGCCCCGCGCCGGGCCTGCTGAGCCGCTTCCGGCCGACGGCGATGGTGCGCATCTCGCTGACCAACGGGACGCCGGTGATGGTCGCGGGAGACCCGACTGCTTACGACAGCAAGAGCAATACAGAATTCATCGCGTCCGAGAGCTTTGCCGGCGAGCTCCCCGTGCGCGTCGAGGCAGCGGTGCCGTTCGCGATCGTCCGCGCCGACTACGCCGATCTCGACGTGACCTTCACCGTCATCGCCTGCCTGATGAGCGGCGCGTTCCTGGTGCTGGCGCTGCAATATGTGCGCCGCTCGAAACTTCCGGCATTCGACCTCGAACGCGCCATCGCGGCGAACGAACTGAAGCCCTATTACCAGCCGGTGATCGACCTGAAGACCGGCCGCCTCGCCGGCTGCGAGATGCTCTGCCGCTGGGTGAAGCGGAACGGCGAAATCGTCATGCCGGGGGCCTTCATCGAATATGCCGAGCTGACCGGGCTCGCCATCCCGATGACCCTCAGCCTGATGCAGCAGGTCCGCAACGACCTTGGCGACCTTTGCATCGACATGCCGGACATGAAGATCTCGATCAATCTGTTCGAGGGGCATTTCCGCGACGGCGCCATCGTCGAGGACGTGCAGGCGATCTTCGGCGGCTCCAACATCTCGTTCCGGCAGCTGGTGTTCGAGATCACCGAGCGGCGGCCGCTGGGCAATTCGACGACCGCGATGTCGGTGATCAACGGACTGCACTCGCTCGGTGCGCGGCTTGCCATGGACGATGTCGGTACCGGGCACTCGAACCTCGCCTATATGCAGACGCTGGGCGTCGACGTGATCAAGATCGACCGGGTATTCGTCGACATGATCAAGGCGGAGACCCAGCAGTTGCCGGTGCTCGACGGCCTGATTGCCATGTGCCGCGACCTTGGCACCGAAATCATCGCCGAGGGCGTCGAGACCGAGGCCCAGGCGCTCTATTTGCGGGCGCGGGGCGTGGTCATGGCGCAGGGCTTCCTGTTCGCGCCGGCGCTCAAAGTCGGGGCCTTCCGTGAACTGGCCCGCGCGTTGAACGGGGCACCCAAAGCGCTGCCGCTGGCCGATGTCCTAACAGCCGACGCGGCGGCATAGCTGGGAAACAAACCGCTTGTTTTCCTCAGACTAGCCGGTCGCACTGCCCTTCCATTGTTGACAGTTTGGTGGCACCACACTTGGAGTTTGTGAGGGGTTTGCCATGCCGTCCGATCTGACTGAGCAACAGCGCGCGCGGCGCGAGGCGGCACTGCATTTCCACGAATTCCCCAAGCCCGGCAAGCTCGAGATTCAAGCCACCAAGCCGCTCGGCAACCAGCGCGACCTGTCGCTCGCATACTCCCCCGGCGTCGCGGCACCATGCGAAGAGATCGCCGCCAATCCCGACGACGTTTTCCGCTACACCTCCAAGGGCAACCTCGTCGGCGTCATCTCCAACGGCACGGCGGTGCTCGGGCTCGGCGCCATCGGCGCGCTCGCCAGCAAGCCGGTGATGGAGGGTAAGGCGGTGCTCTTCAAGAAATTCGCCGGCATCGACGTGTTCGACATCGAGATCGAGGAGCGCGATCCTAAGAAGTTCATCGAGATCGTGGCACCGCTCGAGCCCACTTTCGGCGGCATCAACCTCGAGGACATCAAGGCGCCCGAGTGCTTCGAGATCGAAGAGGCGCTGCGGGCCCGGATGAACATCCCGGTGTTCCACGACGACCAGCACGGCACCGCTATCATCGTCGGTGCTGCGGTGCTGAACGGGCTGGAGCTCAGCGGCAAGAAGATCGGCGACGTCAAGATCTGCACGTCGGGGGCAGGGGCGGCAGCGATCGCCTGCCTCAACATCCTCCTCGCGCTCGGGGCGAAGATCGAGAACATCTGGGTCGCCGACAAGGACGGGCTGCTGACCTACAGGCGCAACGACGTCAACGACAAATGGCGCGGGAAATTCTGTCGGCATGACACCGAAGCAAAGACGCTGGCGGAGGTTTTTAACGGCGCCGACATCTTCCTCGGTCTCTCGGCCGCCGGTGCGCTGAAGCCCGAGATGCTGAAGAAAATGGCGAAGAACCCGCTGGTGCTGGCGCTCGCCAATCCGACGCCTGAGATCATGCCCGAGGAGGCCAAGGCCGTGCGGCCCGATGCCATGGTCTGCACCGGGCGCTCGGACTATTCCAACCAGGTCAACAACGTCCTTTGCTTCCCTTACATCTTCCGCGGCGCACTCGATGTCGGCGCGACGGCGATCAACGAGGAGATGAAACTCGCGGCCTCGCAGGCGATCGCCAAGCTCGCGCATGATCCCGGCCTCGAAGTGTCGCCAACAGGCCAGCCGGCGGTGTACGGGCCGGACCACATCATCCCCAACCCGTTCGATCAGCGGCTGATCCTTCGCATCGCGCCGGCCGTGGCGCGGGCCGCCATGGCGACCGGCGTCGCCAAACGCCCGATCAAGGATTTCGACGCCTACAACGACAGCCTCAACCGCTTCGTGTTCCGCTCCGGCCTCGTGATGAAGCCCGTCATCGACCGCGCGCAGGGGCACGGCAAGCGCGTCATCTTCGCGGATGGCGAGGAGGAGCGCGTCCTGCGCGCCGCGCAAGTGCTGATCGAGGACCGGATCGCCATTCCAATGCTGATCGGCCGGCCGCAGGTAATTGAGAGCCGCGTCAAGCGCTTCGGCCTGAACCTCGATCTGAGCACCATCGAGGTCATCAACCCCGAAGACGATCCGCGCTACCGCGACTACGTTAACCTGTTCCACTCGCTGGTCGGCCGCAGCGGCGTGACGCCCGAAACGGCCCGCACGATCGTTCGCACCAACACCACGACCATCGCCGCGCTGGCGGTCAAGAAGGGCGACGCCGACGCGATGCTGTGCGGCCTGCAGGGCCGCTACATCAAGCATGTGCGCGACATCCGGTCGGTCGTCGGCATGCAGGACGGCGTCAAGGACGTCTCGGCGCTCTCCATGCTGATCATGCCGCGCGGCGCTTTCTTCTTGACCGATACCTATGTCAACATCGATCCGACAGCGGACGAGATCGTCGCCATCGCGCTGCAGGCGAGGGCGCATCTCAAGCGCTTCAATATCGAGGCCAAGGCAGCGCTGCTTAGTTACTCGAACTTCGGGTCGCGCGATGGTGGAACCGCGTTCAAGATGCGCGAGGTCTACCAGAAGCTGAAAGCGCTGGCGCCGGACCTGATCGTCGAGGGCGAGATGCAGGGCGATCTCGCTCTCAACGAAGAATTGCGCGAACGCTACGTCCCCGACAGCATCCTGCGCGGCGAAGCGAACCTCCTGATCTTCCCGAATCTCGAGAGTGCCAACCTCTCGATGACCTTGCTCAAGGAAATGACCAACGGCCTTGCGGTGGGCCCGATCCTGATGGGGCCACGGGCGCCGGCGCATATTCTTGCGCCGTCGACGACGAGCCGCGGCATCGTCAATATGGCCGCTATCGCCGCGAGCGAAGCGGTCGCCGCGGAGGCCGAGGCATGATCCGGCACACCGTCATCTTCACCCTCAAGCATGCGCATGGCTCGCTCAAGGAGAAGGCGTTCCTGCGCGACGCCAAACTGGCGCTGGAGAAGATTCCGGGCGTCACGAAATTCGAGCAGTTGCGACAGGTCAGTCCAAAGAACGAATACCGCTTCGGGTTCTCGATGGAGTTCGCCGACGCCAAGGCCTATGACGGCTACAACCGCCATCCCAAGCACGTCGCGTTCGTCCGCGACCGGTGGGATCCTGAGGTCGCGAAGTTCCTTGAGATCGACTACGAGCCGCTCTGACGGCTAGCCGCCGGTCCGCTTGGCCGACGGCGTCGGCTTGGCGCGGGCCTCGGCCATCCGCCGCTTGCGGTTGGCTGCCGACGTTTCGTTCATCATTTCGATCTGGATTTGCTGGATCTCGGCGAGGCGCTGCCATTGCTTGGAGACGAGGTAGTCGATCTTCTCGTGCAGGTGCCGGATTTCGAGTTCGGCCTTGAGGTTGACCCGGTAGTCGTTGTCCGCCCGCAACCGGTCTTTCACTTCCTGCCGCTTCTGGCTCATCATGATGATCGGCGCCTGTATTGCGGCGATGCAAGAGAGGCAGAGGTTGAGCAGGATGAACGGATAGGGATCGTAGGCATGCGTGCCGGCGATGATGTTGATCGCCATCCAGATGACCAGCACCACGCCGAACGAGATCAGGAAGGCCCAACTGCCGCCAAAACTCGCGAGGTGATCGGAGACGACATCGCCAAAACTGCGGTTTTCCTCGAACTCCTCTTCGGTGTTCTCGGCGATAGTGTCCTGCCGGGCAATGCTCTCGGCCACCTGCCGGTCAAGTTCGCTGAACTCGCCGTGCTCCTGCTTCAGCAAATCCTCGGTGTAACGCATCCGGTAGCGGGCGAGCTCGCGCACGCTCACCATGGCGTTGGGCGGCAAATCGGGAAAGTCGCGGCGGATGAACTCGGCCAGCGTCGGCCGCAGCGCGTCAAGGCGGACCAGGTCGCGCTTGCGGTAGCGCTTGCCGCTGATCGCCGAGGCGATGCGCTTGGAGGGCGGCTTGCGGACCGCCTCCGGAGTGTCCGGGTCGGCCGGCAGCGGCTCGGCGCTATCGATCACCGGCACGTTCGGAGCGACCTCCGCCTCATCCTGAAACGGCTGGTCCGACGGGGTGGCTTGGGTCATTGCGGAGACTCTGGGCGCGCGTTGGCCAATTGCGCGCCATTCACGTCAAAACTTTGTCAACATTGCTCTACTGGAACGCAGTTTCGGCGAATGACCGCAGTTTGCGCGAGTGCAGCTTCTCCGGCGGCTGCGCGCGGAGGATTTCCATGGCGCGAAGACCGATCAGCAGGTGCCGGTTGACCTGGGTGCGGTAGAAATCCGAGGCCATGCCAGGGAGCTTCAATTCGCCATGGAGCGGCTTGTCCGAGACGCAGAGCAACGTGCCGTAGGGGACGCGGAAGCGAAAGCCGTTGGCGGCGATCGTCGCCGACTCCATGTCGAGCGCCACGGCGCGCGACTGGCTGAGCTGGCGGGTGATCTCGGCCTGGTCGCGGAGTTCCCAGTTGCGGTTGTCGAAGGTCGCGACGGTCCCGGTGCGCATGATGCGCTTGGTTTCGATGCCCTCCATGTGGGTGATCTCGGCAACCGCCTGCTCGAGCGCCACCTGGACCTCGGCTAGCGCCGGTATCGGCACCGTCACCGGTAGATCGGCGTCAAGCACGTGGTCCTCGCGCAGATAGCCATGCGCCAGCACGTAGTCGCCGAGTTCCTGCGAATTGCGGAGCCCGGCGCAGTGGCCGAGCATGATCCAGGCATGCGGCCTGAGCACCGCAATGTGGTCGGTGATGGTCTTGGCGTTGGAGGGTCCGACGCCAATGTTGACGAAGGTGATGCCGCGGGCGCCTTGCATCTTGAGGTGATAGGCGGGCATCTGTGGCGCGCGCCCGGCGGGAGCGCCGGTCGTCCCGCCGCCGAGGCGGCTGTTGTGGGTGACGAAGTTGCCCGGCTCGACGAAAGCTTCGTACTCCGGATGGCCATCGGCCATGTATTCCTTGGCCAGCCGGCAGAACTCGTCGACGTAAAAGCCGTAATTCGTGAAGATCACGAAGTTCTGGAAATGGTCGGCGTCGGTGCCGGTGTAGTGGCTAAGCCGGTAGAGCGAGTAGTCGACGCGCGGCGCGGTGAAGTGCGCCAGAGGATACGGACCTCCCGGCGGGGGCACAAAGGTGCCGTTGGCGATCTCGTCGTCCGTATCCTGCAGGTCCGGCACGTCGAACAGGTCGCGCAGCGGAATCGGCAGGGCATTGATCGCTTCGCCGTCGATCCGCTCGTTGGGCGAGAGCGCGAAATGGAGCGGGATGCGGGTCGTGGATTCGCCCACTTCGATGGCGCCGCCATGGTTGCGGAGGATCACCGAGAACTGCTGCTTGAGGTAGTTCCTGAACAGGTCCGGCGCCGTGATCGTCGTGCGATAGACACCGGGTGTGTGAAGGTACCCGTAAGCCAGCGTCGAGTCGGTTTTGCCATAGCTCCGCGAGGTGACCTGGACCTCCGGATAGAACGCGCGCACCCGGCCCTTGGGGACGTTGCCCTTGCTGAGGCCGATCAGTTGCTGGCGGATGAAGGCAGTGTTGCGGTGGTAGAGTTCGGCGACATACGCCCAGGCGTCATCGGGGTTGGTGAAGGCCTTTTGCGGTGCCGGCGGCGGCGAAACGATGTCCATTCGGATCTCTTTGCATTGCCGGGCACGAGGCACGGCTTTGCGCTGCTCTCTTAGGGACTTTGGATGACCCGAGCAACACGGATGAAAACTCGTTCATGTCCATCACCAAACGGTGAGGGGCCCTTTTATTACCGCTCTGTTCAGCCATCTATCGCTGTGTTCGCTGGAATTCTGCAAACGACCCATGCACCGGTGAACCGCGAGGCGTCTGCCGCTGCCCCCAAGCCCTCAACAGTGCGGCGGGCGTTCTCCCAAGGGCCACAGTTTCGGAAACGGGACTGTGGCCCCTTCATTTTGTGGCCAGCGAATAGTCTCAGGCAATCGCGCCGGACGATTCAAGAAACTGGATTTCGGCGTCGGTGGTGTCTTCTTTGTAGGTGCCGTTCTGCTGCAATTTGGCGTTCGGACCATGATACTGGCCATCGCGGCCGACATACGACCCCTTGATGTACCAGTTGTTGTCCTTGCCCATGAACGACCCCTGCAGATGGTATTTGCGGTCGTTGCCGAGGAACGAACCCTGCGGGTGGTAGTTGCCGTCCTGGCCGTAGAACGAGCCCTTGGGGTGGTACTTATGGTCGAGCCCGACGAACGACCCGGCAGAATGCATCTGGCCGTCGGTACCCTTGAAATAGGTGTCAGCCTGACCGACGAGCGACTGCAATTGCTGGCTACCGGCCAGGATGTCGTCCATGAAGTCGGCGCCAGTGATTGTCGTCATTCGAGTCTCGCGAGTTGACGGCCAAAATTACCAACGCCGCACTTAACGAAACACTAATTCGAGCGCCTGCCGAACGGCGCGATTGCATTGGCCGGCGCTTTGGCGCAAGTCATCGGCGATTGGCGATGGATGGGGAGGAGTCTCATTGGTCGCCCGCCCGCCGATGAACACTGGAACCCGAAAATGACCATCTCGCTTCACGCCGTTTCTGCCGGCGTTTTCGTCCGCATGCTGACCAATCTCGATGCCATCCTGGCTAAGGCCGAGGCCAATGCCGCCGAGCGCAAGTTCAACCCGGATGTGTTTGTCACCTCGCGGCTGGCCCCCGACATGAACCCGTTCTCGTTCCAGATTCAGGCCGCCACCGATCGCTCGAAACTCTTCGTGGCGCGCGTCACCGGACAGGCGGCTCCTGTGTGGGAAGACAACGAGAAGACGTTTGCGGAAGTCCGCGCCCGGCTCGGCAAGGGCCTCGACTACCACAAGGGCATTCAGGCGGCGCAGCTCGACGGCCTCGAGGACAAGATGATCCCGCTGAAGATCCGCGGCGAGGACGTGCAGTGGTCGGCGCTCGATTATCTCAACAAGAACGCCATGCCGAACTTCTATTTCCACGTCACTACGGCCTACGACATCCTCCGGCATGCCGGCGTTCCGATCGGCAAGCGAGACTTCACCGGCTGAGGCTCAGGAGTAGCGCTCCTCAAGCCAGGGGTCGGCGTGGTTGTGATAGCCCCGGACTTCCCAGAAGCCCGGGTGGTCCTTCGTAGCGAACTCGATACGGCGGAGCCACTTGGCGCTCTTCCAGAAATAGAGGTGCGGCACGACGAGCCGCACAGGACCGCCATGGTCGCGCGGCAGCGGCTGGCCCTCCCAGCTATGAACCAGCAGGGCCTGCGGGGAGCCAAAATCCTCGATCGCGAGGTTGGTGGTGTAGCCGTCATGACTGGTCAGCAGCACATGCGTGGCTTCCGGCTTCGGGCGCACGGCGTCCATCAGATCGTGCGTCGTGACGCCATCCCAGTTGTTGTCGTAACGCGACCAGCTGGTGACGCAGTGGATGTCGCTGAGCTTGTGGCTCTGCGGCGCCGAGGTGAAATCGTGCCATGTCCAGGTGGTCGGGAACTCGACCGCGCCCATGATGTCGAGCCGCCAGTTTTCCTTGGCGACATTCGGCGTCTGGCCGAGGTCGAGGATCGGCCAGTTCTTGACCAGATGCTGGCCCGGCGGCAGGCGCGCGTCCTCGGGCCGCGAGCTCATGCCGGTGAGGAATTTGCCCAGCTGCGCCCATTTCGACTTGGTCTGGGTGAGTTTGCTGTCTTCGGGTGTATCGGCCATCGTTGTCTCCGCCAACCCACCGAGCATTGCGCCGGGCGGCGATAAGTCAAGGCCGCGTCAGGACTTCCAGTAGAAGGCGTTGCCGCCGGCGACCAGCACGTAGTGCATGTTGTCGTAGGGGAAGGTGTAGCCGGCCGTGTGGAAGAACTCAGCGCCGCCGACGCCGGGATGGCGATAACCGCCGAGCACCTTCTCGGCCATCGCCCGGGCCAGCTGCAACGAAGAGCCGTCGTGCAAGGGCAGCCAGAGCAAGCCCGGCGCGAACTGGTTCGGCTGGCCGACGACACCGCACACCGAATGCGGGAAATTGCGGTCGTTGACGCGGTTCATCACCACCGTGCCGACGGCGAGCATGCCCTCGGCGCTCGAGCGGTTGGACTCGAAATACATAACGCGCGTCATACAGTCGGTCTGCGACATGAAGGCGCCGAACGGATTGAGCGCGCAGCCGCCGAGCAACGGCGCCGCCAGAACGGCGAGCAAGGCAAGGGCTCGGACCAACGCAACTCCAGAACGCAGAACTCATCGGGAGGCGGCGCCTCGCGATGAGCATGCGGGAGTGCGGTTAAGATCGGGTTGTCAGCCGCGGCGGCGGTTCATCAGGAGGCTGGCGAAGAGCGCCAGTCCGACGGCGCCGACGATTGCCGGCAGCGGGTCGGCCTTCACGGCGCGCCCAGCGCGGACGGCCTGTTTGGCCGCAGCCTGTGCCAGCACGGCGCCTTCATGCCGGCCATAGTCGGCCAACTGGTGGCCCGCCGCACCGGCGAAGGTGCCGGCCTGATGGGCCAAATGCCGGAACTGGTCATCGGCCATTCCGCCAGCCTGGTGTGTCAGGTGCTGCAGCCGATCCTGCGCGACGTCCCGCATTTGCGTGCCGCTGCGCACGAGGTTGCGCGCGATGCGGCGGGTTTCGCGGTCATTGATCCGATCAAGCCAAGGCATGCGACGCTTCCTTCTGTTTTGATCGCAACGTGCTGCGGCGCATTGCGGTTCCGTCTCTTGCACCGGCGGCCGGACGGACCATATCGGACCCATGAGCGACGGAGTCCTGATGAGCAGTGCCGATGCCCGGCTCGACCGGCAATTCGAGCGGATCGGCCGGCAGGTGCCGGCGTCGGCCGGGTTCCTGCGCTGGGTGCGCCGGCCGCATATGCATCTCGTCCGGATTCCGCTCGCGCTGCTGCTGATCCTTGGCGGTATCTTCAGCTTCCTGCCAATTCTCGGGCTCTGGATGCTGCCGCTGGGCCTGCTGGTCCTCGCGATCGACATTCCGCCGCTGCGCCGTCCTGTCGGCGACGCGCTGGTCAGGCTGCAACGCTGGCTGGCGAAAACTCGTCGCCGCTTCCGCCGCTAGTTCGCCGCTTCGCAGCGCAGCACCTCGGAGGCGAGGTTCTTGCGGTTGAGATAGGTAAGATCGATGCCTTCGCCGGTCGGGGCGAAGATCGGGCGCATCTTGATCTGCTCCGCCGTGCCGCTGCAGGTCACCGACGCCGTGTAGGTGCCGTCACCATTGTCGGCATAGCCCGAGATGTCGCAGCCCGTGTCGCCGCCCTCGAAGCGCGTCTTCGATATCTTGAGCACCGGTCCGGTGCATTGCGTCGGATCGAGCGCCCAGGTGCCGAACAGCGGTTTCAGTGCATCATCATTTGCTGGTGCGGCAACGTTCATCGGCTGAGCCGCACCCGGCGCGGCCGACGAGGCGGGCGTCGGCGGCGTACTGCTGCTGCAGGCAGCGAGCAGGATTGGAAGCGCGAGCGCGGCGAAAGGAGCGAGACGCATAATGTGAGCCCTGTTTGACGCTGATGAACCGCAATGGCCGAGTCGGCCCGATAGTTCCAAGCATCGCTTTGTGGCGGCGAGGCGGGCGGCAACAAAAAAGGCCCCGCGAGGGGGCCTTTTCCGTATTCGCGCTAGCGAAAAAGCTCAGAGCGCCTTGAGATTGGTCGCCGACTGCTTGCCGTCGCGGCCGGTCTCGAGTTCGTAGGTCACCTTCTGGCCTTCGACGAGGGTCGTGAGACCCGACCGCTCGACGGCAGAGATGTGGACGAATGCGTCCTTGCCACCAGTGGTCGGCTGGATGAAGCCAAAGCCCTTGGTGGTGTTAAAGAATTTCACGGTGCCTTCGGTCATTTTGATGGTCCTTCTGAGGCGGATATCCGGTGGCGACATGCCGTCCGGCGACGTTCACAGTTCTCAGGAGATCAAGGACCGGCAGGCCGGACCGTCAGATAGCGCGAGACGGAAGCGAAGCGTATGGACGCCCAAATGCGCTCAGCGCGCGGAAAAATCAAGATGTTGCGTCGCTATTGCGGCTGAGATCGGCTTCGATAACGACGCGCTCAAACTGCTCGCTGTCGCTGCGCACCCGATAGAGCAGGGCCCCACGCCCCTCATAGGGCAGAATGCCCGTGACCTTGCAGAAGGATTCGCGGCGCGAGATCGAACTGCCGCCATTGGTCATGCGGAGCCGTTCGCCAATGTGATAGCGGTGCACGGGCTGCGCCGTGGTTGGCCGCGGCGGCGTGCGGCGCTGCGGCGAAAGCGTCGGCAGATCGTCGATATCATGCGTGGGGATGGAAGAAGGCAGGCCACGACCGCTGCGCTTTTGCGCGGGCGTGATGGAAATGCTTTTACTCGTCACAGGCGACAGTCCTTTCCGGGTTTCCGCACCATAGGGGTGATGCAGACCGTCAAGCGGGACGTACCGCAGGCGTGCAGTATAGCACGGATTGCGGCGGCCCGGGAAAACAAGTGGAGGCGGGATCGGTGACTGAACTCTATGTCGATGCCGACGCCTGCCCGGTGAAAGACGAGGCCATCCGCGTTGCGGGTCGCCACGGCATTGCCGTGACGTTCGTCGCCAATTTCGGGCTCCGACCATCGCGCGACCCCATGATCCGCAATGTTGTCGTGCCACCGGGTGCCGATGCGGCCGACGACTGGATCGTCGAGCGCGTGATGGCGGGCGACATCGTGGTGACTGCTGACATTCCGCTGGCGCGGCGGGCGCTGGAGAAGGGGGCGGCCGTGCTAGGGCCGACCGGCAAGGCTTTCACCACCGAGTCGATCGGCATGGCGCTGGCCGTGCGCGAGCTCAACCAGCATCTGCGAGAGACCGGTGAGAACCGCGGCTTCAACGCCGCCTTCACCGCCAGGGATCGCAGCGCCTTCCTCCAGGCGCTCGATGAGGCCGTGGTACGGGCGACGCGCCGTTAGCGACCGGTCAGGCGCGGGCGCCCGAAATGTTGACCAGCCAGGTCGTGCCGAACTTGTCGATCAGCATGCCAAAGCTGTCGCCCCAAGGCGCTTTCTCGAGCGGTTGCGTGATCGTCGCGCCGGCGCTGAGCTTCGTCCAGTAGCCGCGCAGCTCTGCATCGTCGTCGCCTGAGAGCGAGACCGAGAAATTGCTGCCCGGCTTGTACTCCATGTGGCTGGGCGTATCCGAGCCCATGAGGGCAAAGCCGTTCGGTACGAGGAGCTGCGAATGCATGATCAGGTCTTTTTCGGCAGGGTTTTGCGCGGCGTGGAGGTCGGCAAAGGTGCTGATCGTGAGCTCGCCGCCGAAGACGGATTTGTAGAATTCCATCGCCTGCCGGGCGTTGTCCTTAAAGCCGATATAGGGATTGAGACGGCTGGTCATGGCGATCCTCCTTGGGTTGAGCCGAGAGGCTAGCAGCCGGATGTGACGGAAAATAGCTGGCAGGCGGAAGCGTCCGGTCCGCGGTGCGGCCGGGGGTGGGGGTGGTCGGTGCCGCGAATGTCGCGGCGCGGCGAGGCTCCGTCCCCGGAGCGGGGTAGTCCCGCGTTTATGTGAGGCCGGAGCCTCGCCACGCGATCGGGGTTTTGGGCTCGGGACATCGGCTTCCGGCGCGACTTCACCCGCGCATGCGGACCCTTTGCCTTGCCTCGC
>CAZNAE010000020.1:11130-33231 GCA_964570695.1 uncultured Devosia sp. | reverse complement strand
ACGCGGTCGCGCTTCAGCCGCGACAGATAGTCGATGTAGAGCACGCCATCGAGGTGATCGAGCTCGTGCTGCACGCAGATCGCCAGCCGGTCCTTGGTGTCGCGCTCGACGATCTTGCCGTCGAGGTCGGTGTAGCGCACCGTCACCTCCGCCGGCCGCTCGACGTCGTAGTAGATCTCAGGGATCGACAGGCACCCCTCCTCGGTCGTCACCGTCTCCTCAGAGTATTTCAGGATCTCGGGGTTGATCATGACGATCGGGTCCTTGGGCTCGCCGTCCTTGGCCAAGTCCATCACCACCATCCGCTTCATCTCGCCGATCTGCGGCGCGGCAAGGCCGATGCCCGGTGCGTCGTACATCGTCTCGAGCATGTCGGCCGCCAATTGCTTCACCGCGTCGTCGACCTTTTCGATCGGATCGGCGACGGCGCGGAGGCGCGCATCGGGCAGCACAAGGATTTCGCGTTTCGCCATTGAAAAAATCGGCCTTCGAGGGAGCTTTGGGCTCAATATGGTATGTCGCGCCCAAGGGTCAACCGGCGGATGGCCGTCAGAGAACAATACAAGAACTTTTTACCCGAATCGGCTAGGCTTGCCGAATGGACAAAGTGCTCTTCTCGCTCGGCGGCACGGCGATCACGGCCGAAATCGCCCTTTATGCCGGCGCGGCGCTGTTCGCGGCCCTCTTGATCGCGGTGCTGGTGGTGTTGATCGGGGCGTCGCGCGACCGCGCTGCCGAAGCGAAGCGGCAGGCCGAGGAGGCCGAAGCGGCACGCCGCAAGACCGCCGAGTCCGAGCGCACCCTCGCCAGCCTGCTGCAGGTCCAGAACGAGATGACCGGCCGCATGCAGACGATGGCCGAAATCTTCGGCTCGCGCACCTCCGACCTGGCGCGCCTCGTCAACGAGCGGCTCGACGCGCAGGGCCAGAAGGTCGGCCAGGCGATCGAGGCGACCGGCAAGAAGAACGAGGAGAGCCTCGGCAAGCTCGCCGAGCGCCTCGCGGTGATCGACCGCGCGCAGGCCAATATCACGACCCTCAGCAAGGACGTGGTGTCGCTGCAGTCGATCCTCGCCAACAAGCAGAGCCGCGGCGCCTTCGGCCAGGGCCGCATGGAAGCGATCGTCGCCGACGGCCTCGCCAGCACCGGCTATGCCTTCCAATACACGCTCAGCAACAACTCGCGGCCGGACTGCGTGATCTTCATGCCGAACGGCGCGCCGCCATTAGTGATCGATGCGAAATTCCCGCTCGAGAGCTGGCAGAAGCTCACGGCGGCCGGCCCATCCGGCGAGGAACACCGCATCGCCGCCCTCGGCTTCCGCCAGGACATGCAGGTCCACATCCGCGCGATCTCGGAGAAATATCTGATCGCCGGCGAGACGCAGGACACCGCCTTCCTGTTCGTGCCGTCGGAATCGATCTTCGCCGACATCCATGAGCATTTCGAGGACGTGGTGCAGCGCGCCAGCCGCGCCCGCGTCGTCGTCGTCTCGCCGTCGCTGCTGATGCTGTCGATCCAGGTGGTGCAGGCGCTGCTGCGCGACGTGCGCATCCGCGAGGAAGCCCACAAGATCCAGAAGGAAGTGATGGAGCTCCTCGGCGACGTCGGCCGGCTCGATGAGCGGGTGCGGAAGCTCCAGCAGCACTTCACGCAGGCCAATAACGATATCGGCGATATCCTCACCTCGTCCGGCAAGGTCACCCGCCGGGCCGACCGCATCGCCGCGATGGAGTTCGACGACACGCCTCAGGCGGTGGTCGAGCGCCAGCGTCTCGCCGGCGAATAGCGAAACCGCCTCGGCTCTCGCGCGTTCCTTCCGTTCAGCAGCGGAGGAGTTCGCCATGACCAATGCCCATCCCGGCCGCATCATGCCGCAGGATGTCGTGCCCGATGATGGCTCGGGCGACAGCCTGACCGCCCTCCCCGTCAGCCAGTCCGAGATCGAGGAACTGCTTTACGGCGACGACCGCCCGGAGGCCGAGCGGCTAGGGCGCCTTCAGGAACTCGCCGCGCAACTGCGTCAGCAGGAGCCCGGCGATTTCGGCGATGGCGACCCGAAGGCCCTGCTCGGCGAGATCGAGGAAGCCATCGCCCGCCTCAGCGGCGATATTGACCGCGACCCCGACATGGTGTTCGACGAACCCTCGATGGACGGCGACCCGCTCAACCACCGCGAAACGCTGTCGCCGGATTCCGACGAGCTTGAAGACATCGAGGACGACGACGAGGCCTCGCTCTTGGACGACGAACCGCTCAGCGACGACGTCCTCGATCCGAAGGAATGGGACGAGGGCGACGGCTTCAACGTGGATCGCGGGGTGAAGTAGAGCCGGGAGCTCTACATCTCCGTCCGGGCCTTCAGCGCCTGGCTCAGTGTCCCTTCATCCAGATAATCGAGCTCGCCGCCGACCGGCACGCCGTGCGCCAGCCGGGTAATCTTGACCCCGCTCGCTGCCAGTCGATCGGTGATGTAATGCGCCGTCGTCTGCCCCTCGACCGTGGCGTTCACCGCCAGCACGATCTCGGAAAAATCCGGCGCGCGGTGCAGCAATTGGTCGATCGATAGATCGTCCGGCCCGACGCCGTCGAGCGGGGAGAGTACGCCGCCGAGCACGTGGTACTTCACCGCGCCGACCCCGGCGCGCTCCAGCGCCCAGAGGTCGGCGACGTCCTCGACCACGATCAGTATGCCGCCGTTGCGGCGCGGATCGGAGCAGATGCCGCAGGGCGAGCGCGTATCGACATTGCCGCAGACCTCGCAGATCTTCACCGTCTCCACCGCGCGATCGAGCGCCGCCGAGAGCGGCAGCATCAGCGAATCCTTCTTCTTGATCAGGTGCAGCACCGCCCGCCGCGCCGACCGCGGCCCGAGTCCCGGCAAGCGCGCCAGAAGTTGGATCAGCTGCTCGATCTCGGGTCCGGCGGCCATCAGCCGGTCACCGGCGCCGCAACACCCTCAATGTCATTCCGGCGAAGGCCGGAATCCATCCCTGACGCTCTCACGTCGCGCAACGCTTGTGGCCGGCACGATGGATGGCCCCCGGTCTTCGCCGGGGTGACGCGGTGATGGCGGCAGAAGTGGACATGCATGACTAGAACGGCAGTTTCATGCCGGGCGGCAGCTGCAATCCCGATGTCGCTTCTGCCATCTGCTTCTGCATCGCCGCCTCGGCCTTCGCTTTGGCCTCGTTGTGGGCCGCAATGATCAAGTCCTCGAGCACCTCGACGTCGTCTTCCTTGAACAGCGACGGGTCGATCCTGAGCCGCTTCATCTCGCCCTTGCCGCTCAGCGACACGGTCACCAGCCCGCCGCCGGAGGCGCCTTCGACCACCATCTGGCCGAGCTCTGCCTGCATCGTCTGCATCTTGTTCTGCAGCTCTTCGGCCTTCTTCATCATGCCGAGAAAATCGACCATCACTCGTCCTCACGCTCTTCGAGAAACGCATCTTCATAGGCGGTATCGGGTACCTGCTCTTCGCGCAGCTTCACCGTCACTTTCGAGCCCGGGAACATCTCGAGGATGGCTTTGACCAGCGGATCGCCGGTGGCTTCGCTCGTCGCCTGCGCCTTTTGCACGTCCTTGATGTCGCGGATCGTCGGCCCCTTGGCCGGCGTCGTCGAGACCGACACGCCCCAAATTTGTCCGGTCCATTCGCGGAGCCGCCGCGACAGCGTCTGGATCACCGCCGGGTCGGCCCCGTCGACCAGCGCGACCTCGATCGATTTCTCGCGGAAGGCCACCGGGCGCATCTGCGTCTCGAGCGCGATCTTCAGCACGATGTCGCGCTTCTCGCCGGCAAGCGCCACGAGATCGAGATAGGATTTCGGCGCCGCAAAGCCCTGCGGCTGGGTGACCGGCTGCGCCTCGTAGCGCGGCGCAGGCGCCGTCGATGCACTGCTCTCGTAGCGCGGCGCTGACTCCTGCCGCATTGGCGACGGCCCGGCGTTGACCGTGCCGCGATGCGGCACCGACGCCGTGCTGCCGGCCGGCGCGTTCTGCAGCCGGCTGATCAGTTCTTCGGGGCTCGGCAGCTCGCTCGCATAAGCGAGCCGGACCAGCACCATCTCGGCTGCCTGCAGGCCATTGCCGGCGCCCTTCACGTCCTCGATGCCCTTGAACAAAATCTGCCAGGCGCGGGTCAGCGCCCGCATGCCAAGTTTTGACGCCAATTGCGGCCCGCGCGTCCGCTCGTCGGGCGTCAGCGACACGTCGTCGGCCGCCGCCGGCACGATCTTCAGCCGGGTCACGAGATTGGTGAAATCGGCGAGGTCGCCCACCACCGTCTCAGGGTCGGCTCCGGCATCATAGAGCTCGCGCAGCAGCCCAAGCGCCGACGCGATGTCGCCGCGCATCAGGGCCTCGAACAGGTCGATGGATTTCGCTCGGTCGCCGAGCCCGAGCATCGCCTTGACGGTCGCGGCGGTGACCTTGCCATCGCCGTGACTGATCGCCTGATCCAGCAACGACTGGCAATCGCGCACGCTGCCCTCGCCGGCGCGTACGATCATCGCCAGCGCCTCGGGCTCGTAGCCGATGGCTTCCTTGCCGAGCAACTCGACCAGATGCGCGTTCATCGTCTCGGGCGGCACACGGCGCAGGTCGAAGCGCATGCAGCGACTGAGGATCGTCACCGGCACTTTGCGGATTTCCGTCGTCGCGAAGATGAACTTCACGTAGGGCGGCGGCTCCTCGAGCGTCTTCAGCAGGCCGTTGAAGGCCGCCGTCGAGAGCATGTGCACTTCGTCGATGATGTAGACCTTGAACGGCGCCGACACCGGCCCGTACTTCACCGAGTCGATGATCTCGCGGATGTCGCTGATGCCGGTGTTGGAGGCGGCGTCCATCTCGAGCACGTCGACGTGGCGGCCCTCGATGATCGCCTTGTCGTGGATGCCTTCGCGATCGAGGTCGAGCGTCGGGTGTCTTCCGGTCTCATCCTCGAAGTTCACCGCCCGCGCCAGGATACGCGCCGTGGTGGTCTTGCCGACGCCGCGGATACCGGTCAGCATGAAGGCGTGCGGGATGCGGTTCGACTTGAACGCGTTGCGCAGCGTCTGCACCATCGCGTCCTGGCCGATCAGCGTCGAAAAGCTCGACGGCCGGTATTTTCGCGCCAGCACCAGATAGGGCGCAGCCGCCCCGGCCGCAGCGCCGGCAGGCGTACTTTCAGCGAGGTCTGGGAAGAGTCCGTCGGCCATGGGAAGTATATAGCGATCCCGGTGCCCTTGCGCAAAAGCGCTGTGGCAAAAAGCTTGGATACATGTGGGAAGGCGAGAGGCTGGCAACGACCCGTGAAGGTCTCGTTGGGGCTGCTTCCTTCCGGACCTGACCCGGTTGGCGAGGAACACGTCCGCGCCAACCTCTCGGGGCGCTATATCGGACAGGATGTGAGCCAAAGCAAGACTTACGGCAATTTAACCCGGCGCCCCGGAAGCAAACCCGGCCCTGCGGCGTTATTGTCTCAGATCGCCCGGAGACCATCATGTTGAAACCAATTGCCGCCGCCCTCGCCGTCCTGCTGTTCGCGGGCACCGCCATGCCCGTTTCCGCGGCACCGATGAGCGCCCTGCAGCAGTACAAATATGTCTGCGCCAGCCCGCTGAACTTCCTCCCGACGGTCCGCAAGGAGACCGTGTCGGCGATCGGACACGGCGCCAATGTCGCGGTGCGGGAAATCTGCGGCGGCGTAAACCTCTCCAGCTTCGGCAACGCCGGCGGCCTCGGCAAGACCATCGGCGCCAACCCCACGCTCAGCGCCGCGCTCAACAGCTATGGCTGGAGCGCCGACGACGTGGTCGGCATCCGCATCAGCGGCGGCAATGTGCTGCTCTACGTGCACCGCTTCTGAGCCGGATCGAGCCGCGCTCCGGCATTAACCCAATCCATAAAATCCGCCGAGAATCCGCGGGAAACCGATGTTGTCGGCACGGCGTTGGGTCCATATATCCCCGGTCTAAGGAGACCCCCATGATCGAGCCGAATTCCGAACACCGCACCGCGCAACGCCGCACCACCCTCAAGGGCGGACACATCGTGTTCAACGGCGGCCGCTCGACTATCGACTGCACCGTCCGCAACCTCTCGCGCGACGGCGCCAAGCTCCAGGTCGCCTCGGTCATCGGCATCCCCGACAGCTTCGACCTGGTCCTGCCCAACACCACCAAGCAGCCCTGCAAGGTCGCCTGGCGCAAGGTCAAGGAAGTCGGCGTCGAGTTCGTCGCCGTCAACTAGGCGCCGCCGGCTCAGCCGGTAATCTTCCACGTGACGTAGTAGTGCGAGTTCGAGCCGCAGCCGGTCGGCGAATCGACGCCCGGATTGTCGTCGGTCACCTGGATCGCATGGCCGTTGGCGGTCTGCGCGGCGAGTTGCGCGCCTGAGAACATATGGTCGCCGCCCGCAACCGGCCCGTCGCAATCGGCAAAGATGATGTTGAGCGCATCCGCCACCGGCCAACCGCCCGACAAATATCCGACATAGGCGCCGAGCGCCCCGGCGAGCTGCCCAGCTACCTCGTTGCCGATCGCCGATCCGGCGAGGATGGCGCCCTTGTCGGCCGCCATCTTGATCAGGGCCTCGTAGCCCTCGATGGTCGCGGGCGTCCCGTCGCCGCGGTTGAGGATGCTGTAGGAGAAATCGACAGCCTGGTTGTCGGCCACTGCGAGCTGCACCGACATGTCGACGGCGTGGACGCCGTTGTTGACGTCGCCCAGCGACTTGACCGGCGGCGATAGGGTCTGCCCGCCCGCGATCGCTACCGCCATCGCGGCGAAATCGGTGTCCTCGTGCCGCGAACGCGTGTCGGTGATTCTGAACGCCTGCAGCACGAAAGTGTAGGTGTGCGTGGGACTCGGCGTTACCGGTTGCTGCACTTTCAGGCCGTTGTTAAGGACGATGATCGGCTTCTTGAACCCGGCCGCATCGGTATTTCCCCAGCGCCAGCAGCGTCAGCGCCACGGCGCCCAGGTGTCCCAGCCTCACCATCGTCCCCTCCATCTTGCCCCGGAGGTAGTCTAGCCCTCGGCGTAATGGAGGAACATGGTCATTCGCAGATCTCCGGGCGCGATACGGACCGCGCCCGGCTATTTGTTGGCACGGTTACTTCGCCGGACCCGCCCAGGGCTTCAGCGCGGCGAGCTTTTCCTTGCGTTGTTCGTCGACCGACTTCGAATAATCGGTCAGGTAGGGCGAGGATTCGAATGAGCCATAGGTCGGGTTGGGCAGCGCGATCCAGTCGTGGCCCCAATGCGCGATGTCGGCCTCGTAGACCTTGTCGCGATCGGCGACCGAGCCGCCATACTGGTCGGTGAAGTCGCCCATATTGTCGCCGAACAGCAGGAGGATGCGGTAGTTCTTGGCGATGAAGGCGCGCCGCGTGCCCTTGGCGGAGCCCCAGTCGGGCTGCTCCTTGGCCATCAGATAGGTGTCGACGTTGCCGCCGTCGGGAAAGCCCATCTTGGTCATTTCTTCCTTGGTGGCGGCTTCCTGGTCGGCAGTGCGGTTGGTGACGTAGAATACCTTCACGCCCTTGCTGTCGGCATATTTGGTGAAGTCCACCGCGCCCGGCAGTGCCACGTCCTGCTCCGCCGCCACGTACGGTCCCCAGGTCTTGCCCGAATACGACGTGCCGGCCGTGACGTTCCAGGACTGGTAGGCCGACGTATTGACCGTGGTATCGTCGACATCGAGGATCACCGCCGGCGGCAGCTCGGCGAAACTCCCGGTCTGCTCGGCCGGCGCCGCGGTCCAGGTCTTGTCGGCGAGCGCCTCGTCGAGCCGCATCTTGCCGAGCGCATATTCGCCCGCCGTTACGGCCTTGAACTCGACCGAGGTCTGGTCCCAGAGCACCGCGTTGAGATTGTCATTTTGCGGCACTGCCGCGTCCTGGGCCAGGGCCGGACCCATGGCAAGCAACAGCACGGTCGCCGAAGCGGCCGCGAGCCAACCGGAATTTAGGCGCGTCATCGATCTCTCCTTAGGTTGCGATCACAATGCTTTCCCGGCGCGCAATAAGCCCCGGTTTGCCCCAAGCAGAGCGACAGTTTCACCGATTGTGACAGTCTTCAAGGCGGCCAATGCGAGCCAACATTGCAGCGAAGTAAGGTTCGCGTAAGGGGCGCGCAAAGCCCGGCGGATACCGATCCTCCCGCCGACGCACAAAGCTTCGGCTGCGGTCCCCCAGCGGGACGCTCGCAATCGCAACCGGAGATTTTTATGCGCAAACTCGTTCTGCCGCTCGTCCTCGCCGCCAGCCTCGCCATGAGCTCGGTGGCCTTTGCCGCCACCAACAGCACGGTCACGGGCACGATCACCTCGATCAACGTCAAGGCCGAGATCGTCGTCGTCGGGCACACCGCCTGGCATTTCGCCAAGGGCACCGACCTGTCGAAGCTGAAGGTCGGCGAGAAGGTCACCGTCAAGGGCCACGCCTTCAAGAAGCTTGAAGTCGGGGTGTCGATCGCCCCCGCGGCCCCGATGAAGCCGGTCGTCAAGACCGTGGCCAAGACTGTCGCCAAGACCGTCGCCAAGGTTGTTACCACGAAGTAATCCTCCCCCCGAGGATCGACGTGCGTAGGAGTGGAGGCGTTTGCCTCCACTCTTTTTTGTTGCCCGGCTGTTCCAATCGTTCGCGTTATGTTCTCATGCCTTCCCTTCGGAGGCGGACATGGACGCTGCGACCATCCTGCACGCGGATCTCGACGCGTTCTATGCGTCGGTCGAGCAGCTGCTCGACCCGTCGCTACGCGGTAAGCCGATCGCGGTTGGCGGTGGCGTAGTGCTGGCCGCCTCCTATGAGGCCAAGGCATTCGGCGTGCACGGCGGCATGCCGGGCCGGCGGGCGAAGGAGCTCTGCCCGGGCCTGATCTTCACCGGCGGACATTTCAGCGAGTACCAGCGGCTGGGCGATGCGGCGATCAAGCTGCTCGACGACTACACGCCGCTAGTCGAGCGCATTTCGATCGACGAGGCGTTCGCCGACGTCGCCGGTACGGAGCATCTCTTCGGGCCGCCGCGGGCCATCGCCGAGACCATCCGAGCACGGGTCAAGGCGGAGATCGGGCTGCCGATTTCGATCGGCGTCGCCCGCACCAAGCACCTCGCCAAGATCGCCTCGCAGGTCGCCAAGCCCGACGGCCTCTGCGTGGTCGATCCGGCGACAGAGCTCGCGTTCCTGCACGACCTGCCGGTGCAGCTGATGTGGGGCGTTGGGCCGGCCACCGCGGCGCGCCTCGCCCAGACCGGCATCGCGACCATCGGCCAACTCGCCGCCACCTCCGAATCCGCGTTGAAGCGGCTGCTTGGTCCGGCGGCAGGTGAGAAGCTCCGAGCGCTCGCCTGGAACACCGATCCACGCACCATCGTCACAGACCGCCGGGCCCGCTCGGCAGGGGCGCAATCGGCGCTTGGGCGCAAGCCGGCGGAGCAGCGCATCGTGCGGCCGACGCTGATCCATCTCGCCGACCGCGTTGGCAGCCGGCTCCGCGCCAAATCGCTCAGTGGCCGCACCATCACCGTCCGCGTCCGCTTCGCCGATCTGCGGTCGGTGACCCGCGCGCTGACGCTCGGCGCGCCGGTGTCGGCGACCGCGATCCTCGCCGAGATCGCCGAGGATCTGGTGCGTGGCGTGCTGGCCGATCACCCGGAGGAGCCAACGATCTCGCTGCTGGCGATCGGGGTGTCACATCTCGAGCGGCAACCGCTGCTGCAGCTCGATCTGCCGTTCGGCCTCAGCGACGAGCCGCGCCGTCCCGGCACGCGGACCGGTGCTTCGCGCTGGCGCGCCGACCGTGCCATGGACAAGGTCCGTACTCGCTTCGGCTGGGAGGCGATCGGCTACGGCTCCGTGGTGCTTGAGGCCAGAAAGCTCATTCCAGATGCGTTCCGTGAACTGGCCGAAAAAGAGCTCTGATCACGGAGGATTGACCGTCGTTCTACCTGGCACGGGCCAAACGAACGGAATCTGTCGATTCCTGTCCAAAGGTTAAGCTGCACGGGTGAACCTAATGCCCATCGTCCTCGTTGTGGATCGGAACTCCAAAAGCGAGAGAGATCGAAAATGATGAAACGTGCCATTCCCATTCTTTGCGCCGCCGCCCTCGCCGTTACCGGTGTGGGCGCTGCCGTCGCCCCGGCCCAGGCCGCGCCAGTCCATCAGCAGCAGCCGACCTTCCAGGCCCAGGGCAATTATGCCTGGTACAACGGCCACCGCGGTTACAGGCATCACTATGCCGGCTACCGCCTCTACAACGGCTACTGGTTCCCACCGGCCGCGTTCGTCGTCGGCAGCCTGGTCTTCGGCACCATCCTCGGCGCCATCATGCATCATTGATCCATCTGGGAGGGGCGGCCGCTACGGCCGCCCCTCGCATTTGTGTTAGCGACATAGTTCACCGCCCGGCCGCGAGCCCGGCGGTTTCGTGGTGTGTGCGATCGGCTTGGCGAAGCGACTAGGCGAGCTTCCGCAGGCCGTTGAGCGCGACATGCCCGTCGGCAAGCAATGGCGTCAGGTCGCCGACGCTGAGCGGCCGTGCGAAGTAATAGCCCTGCCCCTCGCGGCAACCCCACTCAGCGAGCAGCGCCAATTGCCGCGCCGTCTCGATACCCTCTGCGATCACCTTGATGCCGAGTTCACGTGCTAGCCCGATCGTAGCGCGGACGATCGCGGCGCTACCGGATTCGGTCACGATTTGCTGCGTGAAGGCCTGGGCGATCTTGATCCGATCCACCGGGAAACGCCGCAGATAATCGAGCGAAGAATAGCCGACGCCGAAATCGTCGATGGCGAGGCGCACGCCGCTGGCGCGCAGCCGCTGTAAAACGTCGTTGTGGTCGCTCGATGCCGACATCAGGACGGTTTCGGTCAGCTCAAGCTCGAGCCGGCTCGCCGGCACGCCGCTCTCATCGAGCGTCGCCGCAATGCCGCGCTCCAGCTCGGCGGCGCGCTTGAACTGCACGGCGCTGAGATTGACCGCGACGATATCGGGGGCGATTCCCGCATCGAGCCAGGCCCGGGCCTGGAGGCACGCTTCGCGCAGCACCCATTGGCCGAGCGGCGCGATCAGGCCGGTGCGCTCGGCAAGCGGAATGAAGGTGCCGGGCCCGAGCACACCCAACATCGGATGCCGCCAGCGCACCAGCGCCTCGACGCCGGTGATGCGGCCGGTCGCAAGGTCCACCTGCGCCTGATACATCAGGAACAATTGTCCGGTGGCGATCGCCTCGCGCAATTCGGAGCCGAGGCTGACGCGGGCCCGGACTTCGGTATCCATCGCGTCGGTAAAGAAGCGGAAGCCGCTGCGTCCCTCGGACTTCGCCCGGTAGAGCGCGAGGTCGGCGCGCGACAGCATGGTCTCCGAATCCGGCGCATCGGCGCCGAACAGCGAGATGCCGATGCTGGCGCCGCTGCGAATGTCGTTGCCGGCCACGAGGAACGGCTCGCTCATCGCCTCGATCAGCTTATCGGCCATGAAGGCCGCGTCGTCGGCGCTGTCGACATCGGTCATCAGCACCGCGAACTCATCGCCGCCGAAGCGCGCTACGAGATCGCCGCTGCGGATGTTGGCGCGCAGCCGGCCCGCCACGGCCTTGAGGAATTCGTCGCCCACCGGATGGCCGAGCGTGTCGTTGACGTCCTTGAAATGGTCGAGGTCGAGATAGATCGCCGCAAAGCCCGGGCCGCCGCTCTGGGCGACCGCTATGGCGCGTTCGATCGCCTCCATGAACACCGCACGGTTGGCGAGGCCGGTCAGCGCGTCGCTGCGCGCCATCTGCCGCATCTGCGCCTCGGTGTGCTTGCGCTCGGTGATGTCGCGGAAGAACCAGACGCGGCCCAGATAATCGCCCTCGCCCACGCGCAGCACGCCGGTGTGCCGATCGATCCAGCGGCCGTCCTTGGTCTCGAGTTCGTCGTGGCTCCCCTCTTCGGGATGCTGGTAGAGATATTTGACCCGCGCGATGAATGCTTCCGGATCGCGCATCGACGACGTCACCGCGGCGAGCACCGGCGCGTCGTCGCCGGCGGCGAGCGCGTCGACCGGCACGCCCCACATGTCGGCGAAGCGGCGGTTGAACGAAATGATCTTGGCGTCGGCATCGACCACCAGCAGCCCGTCGGGCGAGATCTCCATGGCGGTGGTCAGGAGGTTGTTGGCGAACTGCAGCTTGTGCTCGGCGGTCTTCAGTACTGTGATGTCGGTATCGGTGCCGATGATCCGCGCCGGCCGGCCGTCGCCATACCATTCGACCGCGCGGCCGCGCCGGAGGATCCACGCATAGTGTCCGTCGGCATGCCGCTCGCGGTATTCGACCGTGCGGAAGCCGGGCTCGCCGGTCTCCTGCTCGCCGAGCGCGGCCTCGATGCGCTTGCGGTCGTCAGGATGCACCCGGTCGAGCCAGGCGCCGATGCTGTCGGATGCAGCGTCCTCCGGATCGAGGCCACGCATCTCCTTCCAGGTGCGCGAATAGAACTCGCGGCCGTGCCGGCGGTCGTAGTCCCAGACGCCCTGGCCGGCGCTCTCGAGAGCGAAGTTCCAGCGCCGCTCGATCTCCGACATGGCGCCTTCGGCGCGCTTCTGGCGGTCGATGTCGACGGCCTGCACCGACATATAGAGGAACTCGCCGGCCGGCCCGCGCGTCACCGACGCCGAGGCCAGCACCCAGACGATCTCGCCGGTCTTCTTGATGTATTTGCGCTCGGCCTTGTAGCCGCTGATGGCTTTGTTAACGACGCTGTCAACTTGTGACAGCGCGGTCGACGCGTCGTCGGAGTGAATGAGCTCGCGCGCACCCAGTCCGACGCACTCGGCCGGGCTGTAGCCCAGCAAATCGCCGAACGCCCGGTTGGCATAGATGATGGTCCCGGTCTGGTCGACGAAGAAGGTCGGAACCGCAGCATTTTCAATCACATCGTGCGGCAAAATCGGCCCGCCCGCGGCGCTGCGCGGCAGGCGGGAAGGCCCGGATTTCGGGGGAGTCGGCTTACTCATGCCGTTAGCATGCGAGCAATTTCTTAAAGCCGGCTGATTTTGCCGTTCGGCATTGCCGAAAGGCGCCCAACACCGCCGGTTTTGCCATAGAGCGGCCACAGCAAAGCCCGATATGCTCCGGCGTCGCAGCAGGGGCGGAGCGTCAGGTGAAGATTCTGGTGGCCGAAGACGATTTGCAGTCGTCCGAGTTTCTTCGCAAGGGGCTGGTCGCCGAGGGCCACAGCGTCGAGTGCGTGGCGGACGGCCGCGACGCCCTCTCCTATTGCCTCTACAACAATTGCGACATCCTGATCCTCGACCGGATGATGCCCGGCATGGACGGGCTGACGGTGCTGAAGACACTGCGCGCCGCCGGCCGCCACGTACCAGTGCTGTTTTTGACCGCCATGGGCGACGTCGACGACCGGGTCGAAGGTCTCCTCGCGGGCGGCGACGATTATCTGGTCAAGCCGTTCCATTTCTCCGAGCTTTTGGCGCGCGTCACCTCGCTGGCCCGCCGCCCGCCCGCCGGCGAGAAGACCACCCGGCTCGTCGTCCACGACCTCGTGCTCGACCTCCTCGCCCACACCGCCGTGCGCGCCGGCACCAACATCGATCTCCAGGCCAAGGAATTCGCGCTGCTGGAAGTGCTGATGCGCAATGCCGGGCGGATCGTCACCAAGACCATGCTGCTCGAGCAGGTCTGGGACTTCACCTTCGATCCCAAGACCACCGTGGTCGAGACGCATATGAGCCGGCTCCGCGCCAAGCTCGACAAGCCGTTCGATGTGCCGCTGATCCATACGACGCGGAACTCGGGGTATTCGATGCATGCCCCGCGTTAATATTCTCTCGGGCGCGGCGTTCCGCTCAGCGCTGCTGTTCCTGATCGTCTTCGTCTTCGTGCTCGGCGTCGCTGGCTACGCCATCCTCAAGGCCACGCAGGCCTCGATGGCCGACCAGACCCGCACCACCATCACCGAGGACGTCGAGCTGCTGCGCGACGCCAATGTCACCGGCGGCGAAAAGGAGCTGATCCGCTTTATCCACGATTCGGTCGCCACCCGCTCCGACAAGCAATATGCCTTCGGCCTGTTCCACGCCGGCAAGCGTCTCGCCGGCAATATTGAGATCGAACCCAAATTCCGCGGCTGGGGCCTCCTCGACCACGAGCTCGGCCAGGCCGACGACGTGCGTTTCCTCGGTTTCGTCGAAGCGCTCGACGACAACACCGTGGTGGTCGGGCGCTCCGAGACCTTCATGGCGGCGATCAGTGATTCCATCCGCAACGCGCTGATCCTCGCCGGCTGCGTCATCTGCGCCAGCGTGCTGATCATCGGCTACGTCATCAGCCGCGGCGTGTCGTCCAAGCTCGACGTGATCGACACGACTCTCGGGCAGGTGTCGCGCGGCAATTCCGACATCCGCCTGCCGGTTGGCCGGTCCAACGACCAGATCGACCACGTGTCGCGCCAGATCAATGCCCATCTCGACCGCCTGTCGGAGTTCATGACGGGCATGCGCAACACCGTGGTTGCCATCGCGCACGATCTCAAGTCGCCGCTCAACCGTGCCTACATCATGCTGCAGCAGGCGGCCGACGAACGCGAACCGGAAGCCGCGGCGGCGATGCTGGAGCGGGCGCAGGGCGAGATGGATACGCTGCGCGGCGTGCTCGACACCATCCTCAGGATCACCCGCATCGAGACCTCCGACGACAACTCGAATTTCGTCGCCTTCTCGCCGACAGCCCTGCTGCGCGACTTGGCGCAGACCTTCGATCCGGTGATCGAAGGCAACGGCCAGACGCTGCATTATCCCGACCTCGAGGGCGAAGGCGTGCCGATCTTCGGCGACCGCAAGATGGTCGAGCAGATGCTGGTCAATCTCATCGAAAATGCCAGCCGTCACGCCGGCAAGGGCACGGTCATCGAGATGGCCGTCGGGGCCAGTGACGGCGGCGCCGTGGTTACCATCGCGGACACCGGCCCGGGCATTCCACCAGCGCTGCGCGAAGAGGTCTTTCGCCCGTTCCGCCGACTCAATGACGAGCGTGGCGCGCCGGGTGCCGGGCTCGGTCTCGCGCTGGTCAAGGCCGTCGCCACGCGCCATCACGCGAGGGTCGAACTTAGCGACAATAACCCCGGGCTCAAGGTGACGCTGAGCTTTCCGCCGATGCGCGCGCCGTTCGCCTGAGGCGAACATTACCGCGATGTATAATTGGCGAAAGGGACGGGCAAACGCGCCGCTCTAGACCTCTGCGCATCGGTGCACTCGCACCGTCCGCGGCCCGCCAACTGGCTGCGGAACTTTGCAGATTTTGGAGCTACCTATGCGTAAACTCGCCCTTCCCCTCATCCTCGCTCTGTCGCTCGGCGCTTCGGGCGTGGCCATGGCCGCGACCGACACCACCACCAATGGCGCAATCAAGGCCCTCGACACCAAGGCTTGCACCGTCACCCTCGACAACAAGTCGGTCTATCACTTCGCCGCCAAGTGCGATTTCACGAAGCTGAAGGTCGGCGAGAAGGTCGCCATCACCTGGCACCTGTCCAAGAAGCTCGACGTCGCGACCAAGATCGTCGCCGTCACCGCCTAACGCTCTCCTCGTCCCGCCAACGAACTTGAGTGGGGACTACGGTCCCCACTTTTTTGCGCCACCCGCCGGTTTCCCGGCAACTCGGCTCCCCTCCCCGTTGCGAGGAGGGGTTTATGGGGTGGGGGTCGTCGTGAGCCCACTGAGCGACCCCCACTCTCATCTCTCGGCCGTGAGTCCTTCCAGGCCTGCTACCGTCATCCCGGCGAACGCCGGGATCCACGGCTCGATGCCGACCGTACTCAGGACGTACCCGGCCATCCCCGGGCGATAGGCCCGAGAGGGCCGTTGTTCGCCAACTCTTCGAGCACTGGATTCCGGCCTTCGCCGGGATGACGCCGGTGGACTTGGCCAGGTTCGCAGTCGTTACGCCTTCCCCGACGGATAGACCCCGAGCACGTGGAAGTAGTCGGTGAAGAACCCAAGCTCCTCGAACGCCAGCTGCACTGCGCGGTCCTGCGGATGCCCCTCGATGTCGGCGTAGAACTGCGTTGCAGTGAACGAGCCGTCGAGCATGTAGCTTTCTAGCTTGGTCATGTTTACGCCATTGGTGGCAAAGCCGCCCATCGCCTTGTAGAGCGCCGCCGGCACGTTGCGCACCCGGAACACGAAAGTCGTCTTGACCGGCTTCAATGACCGCTTCGGCGTCTGCGGCGTCTTCGAAATGACGAGGAACCGGGTGGTGTTGTGTGCCGCGTCCTCGATGTTTTGGGCAAGGATGTCGAGGCCATAGACCTCGGCGGCGAAGCGGCTGGCGATGGCGCCGACCGAGCGGTCGCCGCGCTCGGCGATCTCGCGGGCGCTGCCGGCGGTGTCGCCGCCGCTGATCGTCTTCAGTCGGTGCTTCCGGATGAACTTCCGGCACTGGCCGAGCGCCACGTTCAGCGACTGAACGGTCTTGATGTCCTTGAGCGTCGTTCCCTTGATGCCGAGCAAATTCATCTCGACGCGCAGGAAATGCTCGCCATTGATGAACAGGCCCGATTGCGGCAGCAGGTGATAGATGTCGGTGATACGGCCGTAGAGCGAGTTTTCGACCGGCACGACACCGAGATCGGCCTTGCCGGTCTGCACCGCGGCAATCGTGTCCTCGAAGGTGGCGCAAGGCACAGCCTCGCCCCTCGGAAACAGCTCGTGCGACGCAGCATGGCTGAATGCCCCGGGTTCGCCCTGAAAGGCGATGAGTTTGGCCACGATTACCCCCTGCGAAACACCCGCGGCTCTATGAACCCCGGCGCCCCGGCAAGTCAATCGAGCCAGCAGGGGCCAAAGCCGCGGATTTGCTAGGGGGAATTGTCGCAGCCTGCCCAAAGCCGGTTGCGGCGAAAATGGCTTCCGACTATCTTCCGCGCGCATCGGGACGGGGCCCCGATTTTTATTCGGCTGGGGCGGTGTTTGAAGCTCTTCCGCCAATCGTCTATACCCCGCGGAAAGGGCTTGAGAGACCGCGATGGATTCGTTCGAACTCAATAAGATTCTGGGCGCCATTCTTGGCACCCTGCTGTTCGTGATGGGCGTGGGGTTCCTCGCCGAGGCGATTTACGAGCCCGCCAAGGGGCCGGGGCCGGGTTACGACCTGCCGCAGCCGGCGCCCGACACCACCAATCCGGGCGACACCAAGCCGGTCGCCGTTGCCGATATCGGCACGCTCCTCGCGACCGCCGATCCCAAGGCCGGCGAAGCGTCGGCCAAGAAATGCCAGTCCTGCCACGACTTCACCAGCGGCGGCCCCAACAAGATCGGTCCCAACCTCTACGACGTCGTCGAGCGCCCGATCGCCAGCCATCCGGGCTTTGCCTACAGCGACCAGTTGAGCAAGCTCAACAACGAGACCTGGACCTACGCCAACCTCAACACCTGGCTGACCTCCCCCAAGGCCATGGTGCCGGGCACCAAGATGACCTTCGTGGGTGTCCCCGACGACAAGGAACGCGCCAACATTATCGCGTACCTCTCGACGCTCTCGGCCTCGCCGAAGCCGTTCCCGCCACCGGCCGCGCCGTCGGCGGCCTCGTCCGCCGAACCCTCCGCGTCCTCGTCGGCGGAAGCGCCTGCTTCGTCTTCTGCTGCCGCTCCCGCATCGTCTTCGGCCGAAGCTCCGTCATCGGCGGCGCCGGCCTCCTCGAGTGAAGCGGCTCCCACGTCGTCCAGCGAAGCGCCCGCCGCGCCATCGAGCGCTGCCTCTTCGGAAGCCCCCGCCGCGTCGTCCTCGTCGGCTGCCCAGTAGCGAATCCATCGCTGCTTAGAATTGTGAGCCGTGCCCATCAAGGCACGGCTCTTTTGTTGAGAGGCCCGGCATGACCACCCTGCTGTTGCATCTGTCCGACGTCGACGAAGCCGCCTGGGCCCGGCGCTACCAGGAGGCGCTGCCCGACATCCGGGTGATGCGCCGCGGCGACGCCTACGATCCGGCGGCGGTCGACTATGCCTTTGTCTGGAAGCCGAGGCCCGAGGCGTTCGACGGCCTCAGCGGCCTCAAGGCCGTGCTGTCGCTCGGCGCCGGCGTCGATGCGCTGCTGAAGCATCCAAAGCTGCCGCAGGTGCCGATCGTCCGCTTCGTCGATGCCGACCTGACGCAGCGGATGAGCGACTATGTGGTGGCGCAGGTCACCATGCACCAGCGGCTCTTCACCCGCTTCAAGCGCGACCAGATCGCCCAGCACTGGACGCAGCATTATCCGCCGGCCGCCGCCGAAACCCATGTCGGCATCATGGGCCTCGGCACGCTCGGCGGCGACGCGGCACAACGCTTGCTGGCCCTCGGTTTCACCGTGCTTGGCTGGAGCCGGACGCCCAAATCGATCGCCGGCGTCAAGACCTTCGCCGGCGCCGAACTCGACGCCTTCCTCTGCGAGACCGACATCCTCTGCTGCCTGCTGCCGCTGACGCCCGACACCACCGGCATCCTCGACTACGGCCTGTTCAAGAAGCTCCGTCGCAAGCTCGACGGCGGCCCGGTGATCGTCAATGCCGCCCGCGGCGGCCACCAGAAGGAAGCCGACATCATCCGGGCGCTCGGCGACGGCACCCTCGGCGCGGCCAGCCTCGACGTGTTCGAAAAAGAACCGCTGCCTGCCGAGAGCCCGCTCTGGTCACTCGACAATTGCTACATCACCCCGCACATCGCCGCGATCTCCAACATCGACGCCGGCGTGCGGTACTTCTCCGCCATCATCCGCGAGCACGAGGCGGGGAAGGCGTTGCCGAATGTGGTGGATCGGGCGCGGGGGTACTGAGCCCATCCCACAAGTGTCATCCCCGCGAAGGCGGGGACCCAACTAATACGTTGCGCTGGCGGATAGATGGATCCCCGCCTTCGCGGGGATGACACTGGAGATCAAGCTGGGCAACCGTTCCCCTAGACCACCATTTCCCAAATCTCACCCACCATCTCCTTGCCGAAATTGTGCTCCGGAATCGTCTCCACAATCGCGAACCCCGCCGCCGCGTACACGCGCCGCGCCGAGACCTGCTCCTCGTGCGTCCAGAGCCGCATCCGCCGATAGCCGCGATCGCGCGCGAAGTTCACGGCCTGCGCCACCAGCGCGGCACCGATCCCCCGCCCGCGCGCCGACGGCTCGACATAGAGCATGCGCAGTTGCGCCGAGCCTTCGATCCCCTCCGACGGCATGACGAAGATCGAGCCGACGATCGCGCCGTTCTGCTCGGCGACCCAGAGGTGCTTCGGCGGACTCGCCGGCGCCGCCTCGTAGTCGCGATAGATGCCGGCGATCAGCACCTCGAACTCGCCGTTCCAGCCGAACTGCTGGTTGTAGATCAGCCCCTGCCGGTGGATCATCCAGCCGAGATCGCCGATGCGATGATCGCGAAGGATCACCGGCGAGTGCGAAGTTGGCTCGCCCAGCAGCGTGCGGATCGTCCGCATCGCGGCGAGCAACTCACGCCGCTGTCCGGCATCGAGTGGCGCCAGCAGTCCTTCGACGAGATCGACCGTCGCCTGGTTGAGCGTCTCGAAAGCGGCCTCGCCCTCGCGGGTCAGCGCATAGTGGTTGGCGCGACGGTCCGGCCGGTCCTCTTCGCTCCGCACCGCGGTGATGAGGCCGAGATCGGTAAGTTTGAAGTTGAGCCGGGTGAGGTATCCGGGGTCGAGCGACAGCGCCGTTGCCAGCTCGCCGTGGCGGGCGCGCTCGCGCGTGCCGATTTCGTAGATCAGCCGCGCTTCGGTGAGCGTGTAGGGTGTCTTCAGATGCCCCGCGTCCAGCAGGCCGATCAGCCGCGTGTAGAAGCGGTTGAAGGCGCGGACGTCGTCGACGATGCTGTCATCCATGATGGACGACAGAAGCAATCAATCCGTTGCTTTTGTCAACTATACCGCGACTTCAGCACGCCATAGACCGAACGGATGCCCTGGTCGGTACCGCCGAACGGCCGTCCGGCCCGCGCTTCCGGCGCCCAGCCATAGATATCGAGATGCACCCAGGCCTTGGCGTTTCTGACGAAGCGTTTGAGGAACATGGCGGCAGTAATCGAGCCCGCGAATGGGGTCGAACCGGCATTGTTCACGTCGGCGATCTTGCTATCCATCATCTTGTCGTAGGGCGCCCAGAGCGGCATCTGCCAGAGCGGATCGTCGCTCGCGAGGCCGGATTTCATCAACTCCTGTGCCAGCCGGTCGTCGGTCGAATAGAGCGGCGGCAGGTCCGGCCCGAGTGCCGTGCGCGCGGCGCCGGTGAGCGTCGCCATGTCGAGCATCAGCGCGGGGCTCTCCTCATCGCCCAGCGTCAGCGCGTCGCCAAGAATCAGCCGGCCCTCGCAGTCGGTATTGCCGATCTCGACCGTCTGTCCCGATCTCGACGGCAGGATGTCGCCGGGCCGGAACGCCGCGCCGGCGATCGAGTTCTCGACCACGGCGATCAGCACGCGCAGCCGTACCCGGAGCCCCGCGTCGATGATGGCGTGCGCCAGCCCGAGCACATTCGCCGCGCCGCCCATGTCCTTCTTCATCAGCAGCATGCCGGAACTGGGCTTGATGTCGAGGCCGCCGGTATCAAACGTTACGCCCTTGCCGACCAGCGTGATGCGCGGATCGCTCGCTTTGCCCCAACTCAGGTCGAGCAGCCGAGGCGCCTCGGCGCTGGCGCGGCCCACCGCGTGGATCATCGGAAAATTCTGCGTCAGCAGATCGTCGCCGACGACGGCCTTGAGCTTCATCCTGTGGCGCGTGGCGAAGGCGCGAATTTCCTTCTCGAACGCATCCGGACCGAGATCGTTGGGCGGCGTGTTGATGAGGTCGCGGGCGAGGAACGCCGCATCGGTCAGACGTGCCACTTCGCCGGCATCGGCGTCTGCCGGCAGCACCAGGTCGGGGGCCGCCTTGCCCGGCTTGTAGCGATCGAACCGATAAGCGCCGAGCCGGAAGCCGAGCGCCGCATAGGTGGCGTCGCCGATCGCGCCTTCCAGCCGATAGCTCCCGGGCTCGAGCGCGGCGCCGGCGAGCCCCGTCACCAGCACCGGCCGCGTCTTTTTCGCGCCGACGCCGAACGCGTAACCGCTGAGCCCGGCACTCTCGGTCGGCAGCGGCAGCAGCCGGCCGCGCTGGCCGGAAAAGCCATTGTCCTTCGCCCATTGCACATGGCGCCGGTCGAGTCCGGCCGCCGCAGCGCCGCCCTCCTCGACCAGGAAAAGGGGCAAGGTCTTGGGCAGCGCCATGATGTCACCGGAAGCAAAATCGCGAGGAGGAGGGGAGCTTTACGCCCTCGTTTGGTGCCCCGCAATCGCGGTCTTAACCCCCCATTAGGGTTAATCAATTATTGCTGACGGTGGCGCGACCGGCGCCAGACGAGAGTGAGTTGCCGCCCGTGGTTGCGCGCGTCTTTCCGGGATTGAAATCCTTCCGCCTGCTGCTGCTCGCGGGTGTCGCCGCCGTGGCCCTCGGCGCCTGCGCGACCAACCACACCACCATGGCGCAGCCCGATTTCACCGGCGCCAGCGCCCAGCAATCGGCCGACGCGCTCAACCAGCTCGCCGCGCGGTACAAGGCGCACCCGACCGACAAGACCACCATCATTTACTACGCCGCTGCCCTGCGCGCGGCGGGCCAGCCCGAGCAGGCCGTGAGCGTGCTCGAAGGCGGCCTCTCGGTCTACAAGAACGACGTCGACATCAAAGTCGCCTATGCCAAGGCGCTTGCCGCGGCGGGCCGCTTCGACCAGGCGATGAATGTCATCGACGACGCCATCGACCCGGCCTCGCCCGATTGGACCGCGCTCCTCGTCAAGGGCGCCATCCTCGACCAGAGCGGCCACAATGCCGATGCCCGCGCGATCTATTCGCAGGCGTTGCTGGTGGCACCGAACGAGGCGTCGCTCGAAGCCAATATCGGGCTCTCCTGGGCGATGAGCAACGACCTGACCCAGGCCGAAACACATCTCCGCCGCGCGGTAACGCTGCATGGTGCCACCAGCCAGATCCGCCAGAACCTCGCTCTGGTCATCGGCCTGCAAGGCCGGTTCGATGAAGCCCGCGCCCTGTTCGCCAAGGAACTGCCGCCCGACCAGGTCGACGCCAACATGGCCTA
>CAZNAE010000020.1:0-11030 GCA_964570695.1 uncultured Devosia sp. | reverse complement strand
GGGCGCGCGCAGCTGGCCCCTACTTCCCCAGCGCCCCAAATCCGCCCGTCGCCAGCATCTTGATGATCGCTGGCGCGATGATGACGATGAACAGCACGGGCAGGAAGAACAGGATCAGCGGCACGGTGAGTTTCGGCGGCAGCGAGGCGGCCTTCTTCTCGGCTTCCATCATGCGCGACTCCCGGCCTTCCTCGGCCATGACGCGCAGCGACGTGCCGACGCTGGTGCCGTAGCGGTCGGCCTGGATCAGGGAGGTCATCACCGATTTCACCACGTCGAGCCCGGTGCGCTTGCCGAGATTGTCGTAAGCGCGGGTGCGGTCCTCGAGGAAGCTGAGCTCGGCGGTGGTCAGCGTGATCTCCTCGGCGAGTTCGGCGCTCTGCATGCCAATCTCCTTGGCGACGCGCTTGAAGGCGTGCTCCACCGACATGCCGGCTTCGACGCAGAGCAGCATCAGGTCAAGCGCGTCCGGCCAGGCGCGCTTGATCGATTGCTGGCGCTTCACCGTGCGGTTCTTCAGCATCAGCGTCGGCAGATAGGCGCCGATCAGCCCGACGAACACCGCGTAGATGGCGTTGAGATAAAGCGGCTTGTCGGCGAACACCGTGAGGCTGAGATAGCCGAAGGTCAGCACGAACAGCGCGAACGGCGTGACGAAGCGCAGGAACACATAGGTGTTCAGCGGTCCCTGCCCGCGATAGCCGGCACGCGCCAGTGCGTCGACAGTGTTCTCGTCGGCAAACGCCTTCTGCAGCGAGAAGCGATCGACGACATTCTTGACGTATTCCTTGCCGGCGACGCGGCGCATCGTGCCCCGCGCATTGTCCGGCTGGCTGCCGCCGCGCAGGCGCGCCATCTCCTCGGCCCGCATCTTCTCGCGTTCGAGCGCGACGCGCTTGATCCGCTGTTTGATGGTGACTCCCTGCCGGCCGAGCAGCGAAAAGCCCAGGGTGAAGACCACGGCCGCCGCCGCGACCGCCGCAAGCGCGGCGATCAGGAAGTCGCGGGTCATCAGATGTTCGATCGCGCCCACAGCCTGGTCCTCAGAAGTCGAACTGAATCATGCGGTTCATGATGAAGCCGCCGATGAACATCATGAATGCCGCGATGCCGAGCCAGATCAGACCGATGGTGGTGGTGAACAGCGGCACCATATAGCTGGGCGTCGTCAGCGACACCAACGTGCCGACGACGAACGGCAGCGAGCCGATGATGCCGGCCGACGCCTTGGCTTCCGACGACATCGCCTTGATCTTCTGCTTCATTTTCTTGCGGTTGCGCAGCACGCGGCTCAAATTGCCCAGCGCCTCGCTGAGGTTGCCGCCCGCCTGCTGTTGCACGGTGATGACGACGACGAAGAAGTTGACCTCGGGCAGCGGCATGCGATCGAACAGCATCTGGATCGCTTCGGTGGTCGACTTGCCGAGCGATTGCTGATCGAGAACGCGCTGGAACTCCGTCTTGATCGGCTCCTTGGCTTCCTTGGCCACGAGCCGCATCGAATCGTTGAGCGGCAGACCGGATTTGACGCCGCGGACGATCGCTTCCACGGCGTTGGGCAGTTCGTCGAGATAGGCGTTCTGATGCTTCTTGCGGCGGCGGCCGAGCCAGAATTTCGACAGCAGATAGCCGCCGGCGACGCCGAACACCACGCAGAACCAGATTGGGACCTGCAGCACGAAGGCGCCGATGGCGACGACAACGCCGATGATGATCTCGTTGCGAATCCAGTCGCGCGCCTTGATCTTCATGCCGGCCTGTTCGAGCTGCTGCTGCAGCGGCACGCGCCGCTTGGCCTTGCCGAGCGCCTCGTTCTGCTGCTTCAGCGTGTCCTGGATCTGCTTGCGGCGGCTGTCGCGGGTGCGCGCCGCGTCGGCGGTGCGGCGGTTGACCTGGATATCGCCTTGCAGCGCCTTCATGCGCTTGTCGGCCCGGCTCGAGCCAAGCATTGAGGGCACCAGGGCAAAGCCGGCGGCTCCCACGCCTACGATAGCCAGTATTGCGAGGAGCAGGATATTCATCGGGGCCTCAGTTCTTCAGCAGGCTGTGCTGCTCGACGTTGGACTTCTCGAGCGCTTCGACGAGATTGGCCTCCTCGTTGAAGTAGCGGGCGCGCTCGGTGAATTGCGGCTTGGTGATGCCGGTCGAGCGGTGACGGCCCATCAGATTGCCGTTCTGGTCTTCGCCGAGGATGTCGTAAAGGAAGATGTCCTGGGTGACGATGACATCGCCTTCCATGCCCAGCACTTCGGAGATGTGGGTGATGCGGCGCGAGCCGTCGCGCAGGCGCGCGGCCTGCACGATGACGTCGATCGAGGAGGTGATCATCTCGCGGATGGTGCGGCTCGGCAGCGAGTAGCCGCCCATGGTGATCATCGATTCAAGGCGCGCCATGGCTTCGCGTGGGCTGTTGGCGTGCAGCGTGCCCATCGAGCCGTCGTGACCGGTGTTCATCGCCTGCAGCAGGTCGAATGCCTCCGGTCCGCGGACCTCGCCGACGATGATCCGCTCAGGACGCATACGCAGGCAGTTCTTGACCAGATCACGCATGGTGATCTCGCCTTCGCCCTCGAGGTTGGGCGGGCGGGTTTCGAGGCGCACCACGTGCGGCTGCTGCAGCTGCAGTTCCGCCGAGTCCTCGCAGGTGATGACCCGCTCGTCCTTCTCGATGAAAGCGGTGAGGCAGTTGAGCAGCGTCGTCTTGCCCGAACCAGTACCGCCCGAGATCAAGACATTGGCGCGGACGCGGCCGAGAATGCGCAGCACCTCGGCGCCTTCGGGCGAAATCGAGTTGTACTTGACCAGCTGCGCCAGCGTCAGCTTGTCCTTCTTGAACTTACGAATGGTGAGCGCGGCGCCGTCGATGGCGAGCGGCGGGGCGATGACGTTGACGCGCGAGCCGTCTGGCAGGCGCGCGTCGCAGATCGGCGAGCTCTCGTCGACACGGCGGCCGACCTGGCTGACGATGCGCTGGCAGACATTCATCAGATGGCTGTCGTCGCGGAAGCGCACGTTGGTGAGCTTCACCTTGCCGCCGACTTCGATGTAGCATTTCTGGCTGCCGTTCACCATGATGTCGGCGATGTCGTCGCGCGCCAGCAGCGGCTCGAGCGGACCATAGCCCAGAACGTCGTTACAGATGTCCTCGAGCAGATCCTCCTGCTCGGAGATCGACATGACGATCGACTTGAGGGCGATGATTTCGGCGACGATGTCGCGGATTTCCTCACGTGCCGCTTCCTGATCCATCGTCGCGAGCTGGCTCAGATCGATCGAGTCGATCAGCGCATTGAAGATCGCCGATTTGGTCTGGAAATATTCCTTGTCCCGCTGGATCGCGTCGGCGCTGCGCACGTCGACGATCTCGTCGTTGCGCAACCGGTTGATGGCGGCGTCAACGACTGGCTTAGGCGCGACCTCGGTGCGCGTCGGGACCGTTCCCACGGAAGCCGGCGGCGGGCTCGCCTGCGGCCGCGGCGCCTCACCGGCGCCTGGAGTATTGCCGCCGAAACTCTGCCGCTTGCCGAACATTTAGGAGGCCTTCTTGCGCTTCAGGAACGAGGGCAGTTTCATGCTGGCAGCCTTGCCCGCGGCTTCCGGCGTCGAGCGGCCGGTCACGTGCATGCCGATCTGGCGGTAGATGTCGTTGATGCGGCTGTTGGCCGCGACTTCGGCGATCATCTGGCCGTTGTTGGCCGCCGTGCCGAATGTCGCGGCGTCGAACGGGATCTGCCCGAGCAGCTTGCATTCGACCGAAGTGGCGAATTCCTGCGAGGCGATCTCGGGGCGCTTGGGCACGCCCATCTTGTTGATCACCAGCAGCGGCTCGGACTCGGTCGGCCGCAGCGCCTTGATGCTATCGGCGAGGTTCTTGGCGTTGCGCAGATTGGCCAGATCCGGTTCGGCGACGATAACAATCTCGTCGATCGTGGCGAGTGTGTGCCGGATCCAGGCGTTCCAGGCGTGCGGGATATCGAGGATCACCACCGGCGTGGTCTTTTGCGCCAGCTCCAGCACCTGTTCGAAATCGCGTTCGCCGAAATCGAAGGTCCGATCCAGCATCGCCGGCGCGGTCAGCAAATTGATGTGGTTGGCGGCCTTGCTCATCAGCCGGTCGAGCAGCGTCGCGTCGGCCTTGCCCGCCGCGTTGACCGCGTCGGCGATGCCGTGCGGCGGATCCTGGTTGAAGTTGAGGCCGGCCGTGCCGAACGGCAAATCGAGGTCGAGGATCAGCACGTCCTGGCGGAGGGTCTGGCTGATCGCCCAGGCAACGTTGTGCGCAATGGTCGACGAGCCGGCGCCGCCTTTGGCGGAAACGAAACCGATAGTGCGGCCGATCGGCGCCGCGCCTTCGGCGGCAAAGAGGTCGGAGATGGCGTTGACGACGGCATGCGGGCTCGTCGGCAGCACCAGATATTCCGAGACGCCCGAGCGGATCAGTTCGCGGTAGAGCAGCACGTCGTTGACGTGGCCGAGAACGATCAGCCGCGTCGAGGCGTCGCAGACCTCAGCCAGCCGATCGAGCGCCGCGGGAATTTCGTCCGGCGGCAGCGAGGTCTCGACGATGATGAGGTTCGGCGTCGGGTTCGACTTGTAGCTCTCGACCGCGCCTTCGAGCCCGCCATTATGCGTGGTCAGCGCGACCTTCGACATGCGGCGGTCGTGCACCGCCGCCTCGACCAGTTCCGCCGTCTGCGAATGTTCGCAGAACGCCTGGATGGTGATGCGGGGAAGCAACCGGGCGCCGGTCGCCACATCGGCGGCCGGTTCCTCGTCGGGTTTGCTTTCCTTGGGCGTCAGGAAGCTCATGGTCTAACTCTCCATAGCGGCGGTTACCGCTCCGTCATCAGTCGAGAACAAATCCAACAGATCCGCTGTAACTGCCGCGCATGCCGTCGCTGCCGACCCCGTACATCTTCTCCATGTGACCCAGAAAGATTGCCTCGGCGTCACCGGCGACGTGGAAATCGTCGGTAGGCTTGGCGATGTCGACGTTCGGACTGGCAAGATACGGCGTCACAAGGATCACCAGTTCGGTCTGGTTATGGATGAAGTCGCGCGAGCGGAACAGTGCACCGAGGATCGGGATATTGCCGAGCCCGGGCAGCGTGTTGATCTCCTGGCGGATCGAATCCTGCAGCATGCCGGCAATGGCGAGGGTCTGGCCGGCCGGCAGCTCGACCGTGGTCGACGCCTCCCGATTGGTGGTCGCCGGGATCGTCACCGCGCCGGTCGAGATACCGCCTTCGGTCGTCAGCGACGACACCGAGGTATCGAGCACCAGCGAGATATTGCCATCGGACTTGACCGTCGGGGTGAACTTGAGCTGCACGCCGAAGGTCTTGAAGCTGTAGGTCACCTGGCCGGTGCTCGAGACTTCCGTCGGCACCGGGAATTCGCCGCCGGCGAGGAACGAGGCCTCCTGCCCGGACATCGCGGTCAGGGTCGGTTCGGCAAGGGTCCTCAGCGCACCGCGGCGCTCCAGCGCCTTGAGGCTCGCATCGAGGGTGAGCGGTCCGGCCGAGAGATTGGCGCTCACGCCGTTGGTATTGGTGACGCCCGAGGCGCCGCCATCCGGGGGCGTATTGGAGAGGCCGAGGCCGACGGCGCCGATGCTGATCGAGCCGTCGAGGTTGATGCCGAGCTGCTTGACGGTATCGCGGCCGACTTCCGCCACGGTGACCTTGAGCTTCACCTGCTGGTCGCCCGAGACGCTGATGATGCTGGCGACGTTCTTGGGGTCGCCAGCGAACTGCACCGCGATCGAGATCGCTTTGGTGACGTCGTCCTGCGACAGCGCCGTGCCGGAGAGCACGACGCGGTTGGTCTGCGCATCGAGCAGCACCGACTCGACCTTGACGTGTGAGCCCGGGATGGTGCGGGCAATGGCCGCTTCGAGGGCGTTGCCAACGTCGGAGCGCGGCTGCACCACCTTGATATCGAGCACCGCGATGTTGTTGCCGGCCGGATCGAGGAAGAAGATGTTGGTGTCGCCGCCGGCAATGCCCTGGACGATGGCGCGCGTCTTGCTGCGCATGACCGCCGTGGCGACGGCGGGCGAGCTGACGATGACCTCGCCGACATTGGTCGGCAGGTCGACGATGATCGACTTGTTGACGTCGAGCGCCACCGGCTGGGTGACGCCCATCGCGCGGTTGGACACCTTGAGGTAGGTCGGGCTGTCGGCCGCGGCTGCCGGCAACGCGAGACAGAGCGCCGCGGCGAGGACGAGGTCCAGCCGCAGGCCGCGCTTGCGCAGGCCGTTGCCGATCGAATTCATAGCAATCGTCATGGTGTCCTCGTCATCAATCGACGGCCGCGGGCGATGGCGGCGCTGTGGTCACGGTCACGGTGGGAGCGGTGTAGGCGGCGGGGCTGGCCGAGGCGTCGCCGCCTTCGCTGCCGCCGCTGCCGGCGCTCGTGGCCTGCCCGGCCATCACGTTGTCTTCGACGCCGTAACGGATGAGGCGGATCGGGGCATTGCGGCGCTGATTGTCGTTGTCGCCGGGCTGCGGGGTGAAATCGATGACCGAGCGCAGCGCCAGCGACAGCTTGCCGAGCGCTGCCGCGTTGATCACCGTCTCGCCCTGGCTCGGATCGAGCTCAAGGGTGGCGATCGCAGTATTGGCAAATATCTGCGCCTTGGGATCGTTGGGATCGGCGCCGCCGTCCGGCGCGCCGGTCTTGCCGGTCTCACCAAGCCGCGTATTGATCGCCAGCACCCGTACATTGCTGAGGATGGTCTCCGACGTCTGCCCCTCGGCCGACTGGTGCGTGAGGATGACGTCGACATGATCATTGGGGACGATGAAGCCGCCCGAGGCCGCGGACGCATCCACCGAAATCGAGACGCCGCGCATGCCCTTGTCCAGCACGGCGGACAGATAGCCCTGGTCGGAATGGGCAAGCTTGGCGTCGCGGATCGGCTCGCCCGGGAAGAACTCGTAACGCGCCACAGCGTCCTTCATGCTGGTGATGGCGTCGGGCGTGGCGCTCTGGGTGATGTATTCGGAGCGCACGGCGCCGTCCGGCCAATCCTGCCATTCGAGGTTCTGGTCCGAGAGCCGCTCGCCGACGCCGATCGCGGTCTTGGCGACAAGGATCTGCGCCTTCGCCTCCTGGATGACCTGCGGCTGCGCCGGCGTCTCGGGCTGCCCACCGCCGCGCGTCGCAAGGAACGCGGCGAGGCCGCCGGCGACCAGCGCCACGAGCAAGAGCAGGATACGCGAAACTTTCATCGGCCGACTCCACTCAACTCAAAACCGAATGCGCCCAGAAATGGTCGGCGCATATTGGCGGTCAAAGGGTCAAAACTTGGTTAACCGATGCTTTGCATTTACGGTTAACCGAACCTTGTTCCAGTTGCGGAACGGGAATCAGCCGAGAAAATGCAGAAAGATCGGGGTCTCGGGATAGACCAGCAAACCAGCAATCGCGAGCGTGATGCCGTACGGCACGCCCGATTTCGGATCGTGCAGCCGGTCGATCCATTTGTGCCGCGCCAGCCAGCTCGGCAGCGGATAGCGGCGTACCGCGAGGATCAGCAGCGTCAGTCCGCCGCCGAGCAGCGCCGCATAGATCAGATAGGGCGCCATCAGCCCGAAGCCAACCCAAAGCGTCGTCGCGGACACCAGCTTGGCGTCGCCGCCGCCGATCCAGCCGAAGGCAAAGAACGCAAAGGCGATGACCAGCACGATCACCGCCGCACCGACGCTGTAGCCGATCTCGGTCCAGCTCAGCTGGGCGATCAGCGCCAGTGCGAAATAACCCACGGCAATCAGCGCCACCAGCCAGTTGGCGATCCGCATCGTCAGCAGATCCGATGCCGCGGCGTAGGCCATCAGCAGCGGGAGGATGAACAGCGCGATCGTGGAGAGCATCGTAGACCCGGCAGACAGCGCCGGACCTTGCACAGCCGGGCGATGCCGATTGTTGGTCGCGCATGGTTAACAAAACGGAAAAACACAAAGGGGGCCGCGTGGCCCCCTTTGCATCGTCGAAACCGACGGGATCGAGATCAGGTAGCGGCGTTCAGCTTGGTGCTGATGCGGCCGAACAGGGACGAGAGGCTGCCCCCGAGGGTAGTCGCGGCGGCGATGATGCCAACAGCGATGAGCGCGGCAATCAGGCCATACTCAATCGCGGTCGCACCGGACTCGTCGTTTGCGAAACGAGCGACAATGTTCATTCCAGGCTCCTTGCACACGTCATTTGCTTTTGCAGCATCACTCGACACAGCTGGTGCATCGAATGTCGCCAACAACCTAGAAGTGACGAATTGAAATAGCGTTAATTCCACTACGTAGAGTGCTCAGGTTCCGAGTTTAATAGCGTTCCAGCGGTTGCCTCTCCCAGCCAATCGGCGCGTTTGTCAAAAATTCACCATTCGCGCCGAAACTGCTTGGTCAGAGTATCCAGTATAGGTCCCGCCATGCCGACCATGCGTTCCATCCTCGCGCTCGCGCTCGTCGCGCTCCTTGCCGCCCCGGTTGCGGCTCAGGCCGAGACCACGGCGCCGATCAGCGTCAAGGTCAACATGGCCCGGATCCTGCGGATCAGCGCCCCGGCGGCGACCGTCATCATCGGCAATCCGGGCGTCGCCGACGTTACCATCCAGGACCCCCAGACCCTTGTTCTCACAGGCAAAAGCTATGGCGAGACCAATCTTATCGTGCTCGACAACATGGGCAATCCGGTTGCCGATACGATGATCGACGTCGTCCAGGGTACGTCCGACAACGTCACCGTCTATATGGGAGCGGCCCGCACCACGCTCGCCTGCAACCCGATCTGCCAACCGACGATCATGCTCGGCGACGACGCGGCGTTCTCCAACAGCGCCTACGCCTCCTCGACGCTACTCGAGACGGCGGCAAAGCCGAAGTAAGGCTTCGTTAACCGCATCGCATTCGCGCCCAAATGCACGGCCGATCCCTAACCTCCGGTTAGCGAACAGCCCGCTAGCATGAAGCGTTGCAACCTGTGCCCGGCGATATGGTCCGCTCCCGCTTCCTGACGAGACGGCTACTTGCCCCGCTGATCGCGCGGGGCCGCGATTTCGCGCGCGACGAGCGCGGCGTCACCGCCATCGAATTCGGCATCCTCGCTCTGCCTTTCTTCACGCTGATCTTTGCCATCATCGAGACGGCGATGATGTTCTTTGCCTCGCAGGTGCTCGACAGCGCGCTCGAGGATGCGAGCCGGATGATCCGCACCGGCCGCGCGCAGGCAGCCAGCTACACCCTGACCGATTTCCGCAACTATATGTGCGGCTATACCTTCGGCCTGTTCAACTGCTCGAACATCGAGATTCAGGTCAACACCATCGCGGGGTTCGCCAACGTCAACACCACCCCGACCGCGCAGACCTGCAATGTCACCACCTGCACCTGGACGCTGGCCGAGACCTTCACCCCCGGCGTCGGCCGGCAGGTGGTGCAGGTGTCGGCGTATTACCGCTGGCCGCTGCTGGTCGTGCTGCCCTACTTCAATCTCAAGAACCAGCCGGATAATTACCGCCTCCTGAGCGCCATCCGCGTCTTTCGCAACGAGCCGTTCTCATGAGCCGCTTGCCGAAACTGCGCGTGTTGCTGAGCCACTTCCGCCGCGAGGAGCGAGCGGTGGCCGCCGTCGAGTTTGCGCTCATCATGCCGTTCCTGCTGTCGCTGTATTTCGGCTCGATGGAGGGCGCGGCGCTGTTTACCGCCGACAAACGCGTCAACTCGATCTCCGCGACGCTGGGCGATCTCGTGGCGCAATGGGATCCCGATGACGGCGACCTCACAACCTCGACGCTCAACGACTATTTCACCGCCGCGCAGGGCATCATCACACCGTTCTCCTCGACGGGCGTGAAGCAGGTCGTGTCGCTGATCGAGGTCAAGGCCGACGGCACCACCAAGGTGTTGTGGAGCCAGGCCTATGGGACCGGCGCCACGGCGCGCACCACTGGCGCCGCCTACAGCGCGCTCGGCGCGGCAACGATGATGAACCAGGTGGCGCGCGGCGGCTGCATCGTCGCGGCGGAAACCAGTTATTCGTACAAGCCGGTGCTCGGGCAGGTGTTCACCACGGCCCTCAATCTGGCGCACACCAATTTCTTCATCCCCCGATACGGCGCGACCTTCCCGATCGACCTCGACACCACCTCGCTCGCCTCCACCGCTTGCACGGCCTGATCCGGCGTGGCATAGCCCGGGCATTCCCTGCAGGGCCGCATCATGCACGACGATACGCTGATCCCCGTCTTCGATCTTGGCGGCGTCTTCGTCGAGTGGGACCCGATGCTGCTGTTCCGCAAGCTCTTCAAGACCGAAGAGGAAGCGCAGTGGTTCTGGGACACCATCTGCACCAGGGACTGGAACCTCGAATTCGACGCCGGCGACATCTTCTCGGAAGGCGTCGCCCGGCTGACCGCCCGGTTCCCGAAGTACTGGCGCGAAATCCAGGCGTTCGACCTCCGCTGGAAGGAAACTGTCGGCCCCTTCATCAAGGGCACCATCAAGATCCATGACGAGCTGGTGGCCGCCGAGATCCCGACCTTCGCCATCACCAATTTCTCCTGGGAGAAGTGGGTGAGCTGCCTCGGCGAGTGGCCATTCCTCGAAAAGTTCGACGGCGTCGTCGTCTCCGGCCTCGAACATCTGGTCAAGCCCGACCCCCGCCTCTACCGCGTCTTCTGCGATCGCTACGGCCTCGGCCCGGAGAGCTGCGTCTTCATCGACGACAACGAGCCCAACGTGGTGTCGGCCCGCAAGTTCGGCATGACCGCGATCCACTTCACCGACGCGCCGACGCTGCGCAAGGAACTGATCAAGCTGGGGCTGCCGTTGAAGGCGAAGTAGAGTGCCGGTCTAGTCCGTTGGCGACCGTGCCGTGTTCCCTGCTCCCCTTGAGGGAAGGTGCCCGAAGGGCGGATGAGGGGTTGCTGCAACATCCGCAACGCCGCGACCTTCCACCGCCGTCATTCCGGCGAACGCCGGAATCCACGGCTCGATGCCAGCCATATTCGCGGTCGCCTCCCGACCATC
>CAZNAE010000019.1:9434-35056 GCA_964570695.1 uncultured Devosia sp. | reverse complement strand
CCGGCACCTTCTTGATGTTGACCAGTTGCGTCGCCTGATCGACGGCCACGTTGCCCTGGCTCTGGCTGTCGCGAGTGTCGAGCAGGATCTTGCAGCCGTCGCCGAACCCACCGGCATCGTTGAGGTCGGTGACGGCCATTTCGGCGGCCTTGGCGGCGGCGGTGCCGTAGGCGCCGGCCGGACCAGTGAGTTCAAGCACGACACCGACGGTGACGTCGCAGTCGGCGGCGAGCGCCGGCAGCGCCGCGCCGGCCAGCACCGCCACGGCGGTGGTGGCGAGTAGCAGTTTCTTCATGTTGCAGTCCCCCTTGTTGTCGCGGTCCTTCATGGGGCCGCGCTCTGTGGATGATGAGACGTTAGCGGCACGACAGGGGGCGATCAGGCCGCTCCCTGGTTGAGATTGTACTTCATGATCGCACCATGCTTGCTGGTGCGATCGCGTTCGAGCGTATAGACGTCGCCGTCGAGGTCGCGAGCCTCGGCCAGCACGGTTGCGATCTGGTCGAGATCGTCGGCATCGAGTTGGAGCCGGCCGATCGCCAGATTGGATGCAAGGTGATCGCGCGTCCGCGCCCCGACGATCACCGCGGCAACGCCGGTACGCGCGAGGACCGCGGCGCTGGCGACTGTGGCAATGTCGACGCCGTGCTTGTCGGCGATGCCGCGGAGCGTCCGCAGCAGCCGCTGGAACAGCGCCCAGCCGCCAAGGTCGTCGATGATCAGCTTGTACTTGATCAGCGACCGGTTCTCGAGCGGCCCGGTCGGTTCCGGCTGGCCGAGCCAGGCATCGCCGAGGAAGCCGCCAGCCACGGTGCCATAGCAGAGGAGCGCCACGCGATGTTCGGTCGCGGCCGCGACCATGCGCTTGTCCGGCCGCCGGTCGAGCAACGAATACTGCAGCTGCAGCGAGGTGATTGGAACACCATCCTTCACCAAAGCCAGCAGGTGTTCGGTGTCGAAATTGGTGAGGCTGACCTTGTTGATCTTGCCGGCGCGGCGCAGCTCGTCGAGCCAATGGGCGGTGTCGAGCCAGCACGGCGCGGCATAGTCCCACCAATGGAACTGCACGAGGTCAAGCCGTTCCATGTGGAGCCGCCGCAGCGACTGGTCGATGACGCTCTCGACGTGACCCTTGGTGATTGAGGTCAGGACATCGAGGTCAGGCACGAACTTCGTATGCACTTTGATCCGCGCCAAGGCGTCGGCGCCGCGCAGGTCGCGATAGCGCAGACGGAAGCGTCCGATCAGGTCCTCGACGCCAGTGTAGATGTCGGCGCAGTCGAAGGTCGTGATGCCGGCATCCGCGAACGCCACCATGTCGCCGACGGGGTCGGCGCCGCGAAGCTGGCCGTGGCCGCTCGCAAGCTGCCAGCCGCCGCGGATGACGCGCGAGATTTCGTGGTCGGGCGCCAGCTTTATCCGCGGCATCGAGGGGGCATCAAGCATGGCGAAGCGGGACCGCGGTGGTTTGCGAGTGGCTGAAGCCGCGCTTGCCGAGCCGGGTGATGCGCAGGCGCGAGCTGCAATGCGGATCCGGACAGGCGATCTCGGTGTCCGTGGTCATCCAGTCATTGGGCTGCGTGATGCGCTGCTTGGCCGCCAGCAGCGGCAGCACGGACGACAGCGAATAGATCGAGAAGCCCTGCCCAGGTGGCAAAAAGAGCATTTCGCCGCGCAGCTCGAAATAGTCGCCGGGCTTTGCGCCGCAGTAGACCGGACCGCCCTCTGGCGCGGTCACCTCGACGCGCAGGTCGTAAAGTTCGAACGTGTCGTTGCCGCTCTCTGCCATCCGAGCGCCGTCCTTTCCTGCCGCCCGACATAGTGTAAGGTCTGGCGGCATATCAGCAATTGGAATCTTTGGTCGCGTCGCAATGCCGCCTGTTTCCCTCAGTTCCAGCCGGCCGACGGCAAGCGATCCAGCTCCGCCGCTCGAAGCGCGGCGGCTGGTGCGGACGTTCGGCGGGCTGCGCGCGGTCGATGACATGTCCATCACCCTTCATCGCGGCGAGATGCTGGGCGTGATCGGACCAAACGGAGCTGGCAAAACCACGCTGTTCAACCTCCTGGCGGGCAGCATCCGGCCCAGCGCCGGCACCGTGCTGGCGAATGGGGAGGATTTGACGCGGGCCGGCGCCGAGCGGCGCATCGGCGCGGGTGTCGGTCGCACATTCCAGATTCCGCGGCCTTTTCCGGGGATGACGGTGCTTGAAAATGTGCTGACTGGCGCGCAGCGGCAGAGCGGCGAGCGCGCCTGGATCAATCTGGTCCGCCCTGGGCGGGTCGCCAAGGAGGAGCGTTCGGCAGTCGAGAAGGCGCGCGGCCTGCTCGCCTTCGTGACCCTGTCAGCTCTCGAGGGGGAGCCTGCCCGCGTGCTCTCCGGCGGACAGCGGAAATTGCTCGAACTGGCGCGCGTGCTGATGGCCGACCCGGAGGTGATCCTGCTCGATGAGCCAGCAGCGGGGGTGAATCCCAGCCTGCTCGAGGTGATCATCAATCGCCTGCTCGAGCTCAACGCTGGCGGCAAGTCGATCCTCCTCATCGAGCACAACATGGAAGCGGTGGCGCGGCTCTGCCGGCGGGTCGTGGTGATGGCCGGCGGCCGCTATCTGACGGAGGGCAAGCCCGAAGCCCTTGCCAGAGATCCGGCAGTGATCGAGGCCTATCTTGGCGGGGTTGCGGCGTGACACCTGCTCCTGTGCTGCAGACCCGCGGGCTCGTCGCCGGCTACGAGCGCGACCTGCCGATCGTGCACGGCATCGACTTCGTCCTCGGCGCTGGAGAACTGGTGGCGATCCTTGGCCCGAACGGGGCCGGCAAGTCGACTTTCGTGAAAGCGATCGCCGGCCTCGTGCCAATCCACGCCGGCACGGTCAGCCTCGGCGATGTCGATGCGACAGAAGTGCCCCCGCACGAAAAGGTCCGGCATGGCCTCGCCTTCGTGCCGCAGACCGAGAACGTGTTTGCGACGCTCTCGATCGCCGACAATATGCGGCTTGCTGCCGACATCCTGCCGGCCGGCGAGCGCGACCCGCGCATCCACCGTATCTACGGCCTGTTCCCTGATCTGGCCGACCGCAGCAGCCGCCGGGCCGGCGCCCTGTCGGGCGGACAGCGGCAGATGCTGGCCATCGCCCGCGCCCTGATCGTCGAGCCTTCTGTGCTGATCCTTGACGAGCCCTCCGCCGGATTGTCGCCCAAAATCGTCGGCGAGGTGTTTGAGCGACTGAGGGGCATCAAGCGGTCGGGCGTCTCCATTATTCTCGTCGAGCAGAACGTCAAGGCAGCGCTCGCGGTCGCCGATCGCGCCGTCATCCTGGTCGAAGGGAAGCTGCGGCACGAAGGCACCGCGGCCGGCCTCGGCGATGACCCGCTGGTCGCCGAGCTCTACCTCGGTGCGCGGCGCGTCCACGAGGCGACACCGGCATGAACCCGCAGGCCCTGATGGATGGACTGATCGCCGGCGCAACCATCGGTCTCGGCGCCGTCGGCATCACGCTAACCTATTCGATCCTGCGCTTCGCCAATTTTGCCCATGGTGAGTTCATCGCCTGGGGCGCCTATTTCGCGCTCGCCGCGGCGGGGCTTCTTGGCGCCACGTTCGGCGCCCTCAGCGCGCCAATCGCGCCGTTCTCGTTCGGCTGGGCGCTGCCACTCGCGGCGGTGGCCGCCGTGGCGCTCAACGGTGCACTGGCACTTGTCGTCGATGCGCTGCTGTTCAAGCGGCTTCGCGCCCGGAACAGCACAGTGATCATCATGGTGATGGCAAGCTTCGGTGCCGCGCTCACGCTGCGCAACCTCCTGGAATTCACCTTCACCGGAAAGCCGCAATACTACACCAGCGCGCTGCAGATCGCGGTACGGCTCGGCGGCGGTATTCGCGCGACGCCCGACCAGCTCTTGTCGCTCGTCGTGGCGCTGCTCGTGGTCCTTGCTGTGCATCTGTTGCTCACCCGTACCGCAATCGGGCGGGCGATGCGCGCGGTCAGCGAAAATCCCCAACTGGCCGGCCTCGCCGGCGTCAATGTCCGCCAGGTGATCCGTATTGTGTGGGTACTCGGCGCCGGCCTCGCGGCAGTCGCCGGCGTCATTGCCGGTCTCCTCATCCAGATCCGTCCGGAGATGGGGCTCGACCTGCTGCTGCCGCTGTTTGCCGCGGCCATCCTCGGCGGCATCGGCAGTGTGCCCGGGGCGATGATCGCCGGGCTCATTATCGGCCTCTCCGAGGCGCTCGCGGTCGCCGCCGTCGGCGCGCAGTGGCGGGCCGCGGTGAGCTTCGTGATCCTTGTCGCGGTGCTGCTGATCCGGCCGCAGGGGCTGTTCGGGAGGGCCGAATGAGTCTCGAGCTCCTGAGCTACGCGGCCTTCTTCCTGACCATGGCCCTGAGCTTTGCCATCATCTGTCTCGGGCTCAACGTGCAGTGGGGCCAGACCGGCGTGTTCAACGTGGGCGTCTCGGGCTTTGTGGCTATCGGCGCCTACGTCTCGGCGCTGGTGACGACGCCAGAGACCACCGATCATTTTGGCGGCTTCGGCCTGCCGATCGCCGTGGGATGGATTGCCGCGGCGCTTGGCAGCGGCGTCGTCTCGTTCCTGATCGGCGCCGTAACGATCCGCCTGCGAGCCGACTATCTCGCCATCGCGACCTTCGGCGTCGCCGTCGCCGTGCAGCTCTGCGCTCTCAACCTGGAGCCGCTGACGGGGGGACCCTTCGGCATCAGCTTCATCCCGCGGCCGTTCGGCGACCTCGCCGGTTCGCCGCTCACCTTCAGCCTCCTCAACCTGGCAGTGCTGGTTGTCCTCGTCGGCGGCCTCTACTTCATCCTCCAGCGTCTCGCCCGCAGCCCGTGGGGACGTGTGCTGCGCGCCATCCGCGAAGACGAAACCGCTGCCCTGGCGCTCGGCAAGAACGTGACGATGTTCCGCCTCCAGGCCTTCGCGCTGGGCGGCGGCATCATGGGCCTTGCGGGTGCGGTGCAGGGACATTTCATCGGGTTCATTGCGCCCGACAACTACCAGCCGATCCTGACATTCCAGGTCTGGGCGATGCTGATCGTTGGCGGCTCCGGCAACAATCGCGGCGCCATCCTCGGCGCCATTGTCGTATGGGGCATCTGGGCCGCTTCGGCGGCGGCGATCGGCGGTCTCGTGCCGGCGGGCGAACAGGCGCGTGCGGCAACGCTGCAGATCGTCGTCATCGGCGTCGCTCTCTGCCTCATCCTATTGCTGAGGCCACGTGGCATCCTCGGTGAACTGCGGGTCGTCTCCCGGCATCTCGACGCCCGGCCGCCACGGGCCGGCGGTGTACCAACCGGAAAACTCCGCGATGCCGAAAATTCCTGAGCGCTGGACCTTTCCCGATGGCCGCTCCGCCAGCCGGCTGGTCTGCGGCCTCTGGCAGGTCGCCGACCTCGAGAAGGACGGCACTGCACTGGACCGCGAGACCGCCGCCGCATCGCTCACCGACTACGCGCGCGCCGGGTTCGACACCTTCGACATGGCGGATCATTACGGCACGGCCGAGCTGATCACCAGCCGGATGCTTGCGCAGTGGACCGATGCGGCGACGCGGCCGCTCGCCTTTACCAAATGGTGCCCGCCCCCCGGCCCGATGACGGCGGACATCGTGCGGAAGGGGGTACAGGACCGCCTCGACCGCCTTGGCGTCGACCGCGTCGACCTGTTGCAGTTCCACTGGTGGACTTTCGAGCATCTCGCCTGGCTCGACGCACTGCACGAACTGGCGCGCCTCCGCGAAGAGGGACTCATCGCCGAGATCGGGCTCACCAATTTCGACACTGCGCATCTGCGGCTGGCATTGTCCGACGGCATCCCGATCGCCACCAACCAGGTGTCGTTCTCGTTGATCGATCGGCGCGCCGCGGGCGAGCTTTCGGCGCTGTGCCGTGAGCGCGGCATAAAACTCCTCGCTTACGGAACGCTCTGCGGCGGCTTCCTCTCCGAGCGCTGGCTGGGCCAACCCGAACCGGCGTCGCTGCCCGACTGGAGCCGCTCGAAGTACAAACGCTTCATCGATGCTGGAGGCGACTGGGAGGCGTTCCAAGGCATCCTGAGGGCTGCGGCCGGCATCGCTGCCCGCCACGAGGTCTCGATCGCCAACGTGGCGACCCGCTGGGTGCTCGATCACGAGGCGGTGGCCGCGGCGATCATCGGGGCGCGTCTCGGCGAAAGCGAGCACCGCGCCGACAACCTCCAGGTGTTCGGCTTCTCGCTGGACGGGGGCGATCATGCCGCGCTCGACGCGGCCTTGAGGGCGATGACGCCGATCCCCGGCGATTGCGGCGATGAGTATCGCCGACCGCCTTTCCTCACCGCCTCGGGCGATCTCAGCCATCATCTGAGCGAGGTCCCGCACTACTATACCGCCGTTCCAGTGCCCGGCTACCCAGATCGGCAGCGCGTATGCTCGGGCAGCGTGTGGGAGCCGGTCGCCGGATACAGCCGCGCCGTTCGCGTCGGCAACATCATCCGCGTCTCCGGCACCACCGCCACGGACGGCAGCAACCGGCGAGTCGCCCCGGGTGATCCCGCCGCCCAGACGACCTTCATCCTCGACAAGATCGCTGCCGCCCTTGCCGCGCTCGGCGGAAGGATGGAGGATGTCGTGCAGACCCGCATCCATCTCGCCGACGCCGACAAGTGGGAACCCGTGTCACGCGCACATGGCCGGGTGTTCGACACCATCCTGCCCGCCAATACCCTGATCCAGGCCGGGCGACTGATCGGCGAATACGATGTCGAGATCGAAGCGGAAGCGGTGCTCGCCGGATGATCGCCATCGCCGCCCGGGGATGTGGAACCGGGCGGCTTCGCCAAACTGTCATCAAAATCGGCTAGCAGCCCCGGCATTCTGACGAGGCTGCACATGCGTTGCGCCATCTATTTCGTTCCGCCTGCCGATGACCCGCTCAGCGTTGCCGCGGCGCAATGGCTGCGGCGCGACATCTATTCGGGCGGCAAGGCGAGCTGCGTCATCGAGGGGTTGACCGACGCGGATCACGCGTTCCTCACGGCGCTGCCGCGGCGCTTCGGCTTTCACGCCACGCTCAAGGCGCCGTTCCGGCTCGCCGAAGGCAGGACTCTCCACGATCTCGAGCGGCAGCTCGACAATTTTTGCGAGCGGTTGCCGCCGATCGTCCTTGGGGTGAAGATCGCGCTGATCGGCAACTTTTTTGCCGTCGTGGCGACCGGTCCCGAGCCGGATCTCGATTTCCTTGCGGCGCGGGTCGTCACGGAGTTCGACGCCTTCCGCAGCCAGCTGACGGAAATCGACCTCGCCAAGCGCGACGTGTCGCGGCTGACCGGGCGGCAGCTGGCGCATCTGATGAACTGGGGCTACCCGCACGTCTTCGACCAGTTCCGCTTCCACATGACGCTGACCGGTCCGATCGACCACCTCGAGCGCGACCATGTGGCGACGGTGCTGGCGCACCATTTCGGCGAGTTGACCGAGCGACCGCTCTCGATCGGCCAGCTGGTGCTCGCAATAGAGCCCGAGCCCAACGCGCCGCTTCTCGTTCACTCGACCCACCAGTTCGGCGTGCGCCGTCAGTTGAGGATCGCCTGATGTCCGATGAGACGGTGCTGAGCCGGGCGCGCGTGGTGCTCGCCGATGAGGTGATCCTCGCCTCCGTCGTGCTGCGCGATAGCAAGATCGCCGAGATCGGCAGCCCGGCCGCCGGCGGCGAGGACTTTGACGGCGACTATTTGCTGCCGGGGCTGGTCGAGCTCCACACCGACCATCTCGAGAGCCACTACAAACCGCGGCCGCGCGTCCGCTGGTTGCCGATCGCGGCGGTGCAGGCGCATGACGCGCAGGTCGCCGCCTCGGGCATCACTACGGTATTCGACGCGCTGCGGGTCGGACTCGACGAGGAGGCCGACATGGGCTCGGCCGACATGCTGGCGCTCGGCAGCGCCATCGGCGCGGCGAGCGCCGCCGCGCGGCTGCGGGCCGAGCACTTCATCCATCTGCGCTGCGAAGTCTCGGCGCCCGACTGCCTCGACGGCTTCAGCATGCTGCGCGAGCATCCGCTGGTGCGGCTCGCCTCGCTGATGGACCATGCACCCGGCCAGCGGCAGTTCGCGAGCCTCGACGCCTACAAGGTCTACTACCAGGGCAAGCTCAAGATGAGCGACGAGGCGCTAGCCAAATTCTCGGCCCGCCGCAACACCGAGTCGGAGACCTATTCGGCGCCGCACCGGAATGCCATTTCACAATTTTGCCGCGAGCATGGCATCACGCTCGCGAGTCACGACGACGCCACCACGGCGCATGTCGACGAGGCGATCGCGCAGGGCATCGATGTGGCCGAGTTCCCGACGACGCTCGATGCCGCCAAGGCTTCGCACGAGGCCGGTCTCGCGGTGTTGATGGGTGCGCCGAACGTGGTGCGCGGCGCCTCGCATTCGGGCAACATCTCGGCCCGCGACCTGGTGCGCGGCGGCATGCTCGACATCCTGTCCTCCGACTATATTCCGTTCAGCCTGCTGCAGTCGGTGTTTGCGCTGACCGAGGGCGACGACGGCATTTCGCTGCCGGCGGCGACGCGCTTCGTCAGCAAGCATCCAGCCGACGCCGCCGGTCTCGGCGACCGCGGCGAGATCGCCGTGGGCAAACGCGCCGACCTGGTGCGGGTCAGCCTCGCCGACGGCGTGCCGATCGTGCGCACCGTCTGGTCGGCCGGTCGCCGAGTGATCTAGACCACGAGCTCCATCCGGTCGGCCGGAAAGCGGCTCAGCGCATACTGGATCGGCTTGCCGTCGGGGTCGGCATCGATTGCTTTCGAGACCAGCAGGATGGCGCCTGGCGCGAGGCGCAGCAGGCGGGTCTCCTCGGCGTCGGCATGCCGCGCCGAAATGTGGGTGCTGAGCCGCGAATAGTCGGCGATGCCATAGCTGCGGAACACCGAGGTGATCGAGCGCGCTGTCTCGAAGCGTTCCGCGAACTCGGTGAAGCGGCGATAGTCGAGCCAGCTGGTGGCGCGCGACAGCGGCCGCCCGTCGGCGAGCGACAGGGTCTCGAGCCGCACGGTTCGGGCACCCGGCCTGAGGCGCAGCGCGGCCGCGACGTTGACCGAGGCATTGTCGGGGTGCGACGACAGCAGCCGGCTTTCGAGGGTGCGCGCCTGCCCGGCGAGGCCCTCGCTGAAGCGGGTGCGCTTGCCGATCCGGTAGCTCAGCCGCCGCGCCTGGTCGACGAAGGTGCCGCGTCCCTGCTCGGCGCGCACCACGCCCTCCTCGGCCAGCGCCGCGAGCGCCCGGCGCACGGTGTGACGGTTGACCTCGAAGCGCTCCGCCAGCGCCATCTCGCCGGGTAGCTTCTCGCCGCGCCCGAGCTTGCCGCCGACGATGTCGAGGCGGATGGCGTCGGCGATCCGCCGCCACATCGCGACGCCGCCGAACAGCGCCGCATCGTCCCGCGAAATTGTCATTGCAAATTCACACCGCTCCCCTAAGACGGGACTTGTCCGCTGAGTTGTCTATAACACTAGACAAGTTAAGGTGTGCTATGCAAGCCGCAATCGAAACCAACGACGATGCCCCGAGCGCCCGGCAGGAGGCGTTGAGCGTGCTCGCCCATGCCGAGATGCCAGCTCTCAGTGCGGCCTGGAACACCTGGGAGAACCGGCCCGTCGTGCAGATGATCCGCGGTCCAGAGACCGGCCTCATCATGCTGCGCGGCCGCACCGGCGGCGGCGGCGCGCCGTTCAATCTGGGTGAGGCGACGGTGAGCCGCGCCAGCGTCCGCATCGAGACCGGCGAGATCGGCCACGGCTATTGCCTCGGCCGCGATACCGAGAAGGCGAAGCTGATCGCCATCCTCGACGCGCTGTTCCAGCGCGAGCCGGAGAACATCGAATTCGCCATCCTGCGCCCGCTGCGCGATGCCGCCTATGCGGCCGACCAGAAGCGGCGCGAGGAGACGGCGGCCACCAAGGTCGACTTCTTCACCATGGTGCGGGGGGAGGACTGATGGAGGCGATCGCCCTCGAGAGCGGCTTCGCGGCGCCGGTGTTCGGCGCCCAGACGGCGTTTCGTGCGCTGATGGATGGGCTCGCCAATCCGGGCCAGCCGCAGCCGCTCGGTGCTGGTCTCACCGCTCACGCTGGGCTGACGCCCGAACTCGCCGCGGTTGCGTTGACTTTGTGCGATCACGACATGGCGCTCTGGCTCGATCCGACCCTGGCCGGGTCCGAGGCGCTGGTCGCCTGGTTGCGGTTTCACACCGCCGCGCCGGTGACCACCGATCCGGCGCGCGCACAATTCGCGCTGGTCTTGAACCCGGCGGACTTGCCCGCGCTCGACCGCTTTGCGCTCGGCAGCGATGAGTATCCCGATCGCTCGACGACGGTTGCGATTGCCGTGCCGGCCTTCGATGGCGGCGCGCCGCTGACCCTGCAGGGTCCAGGCATCAAGGGCACGCGTACCATCGCGCCGGTCGGCCTGCCCGACGATTTCGTCGCGCAATGGACCGCCAACCGGGCACTGTTCCCGCGCGGCGTCGACCTGCTGTTGGTCGTCGCTGGGCAGGTGATCGGCCTGCCGCGCAGCACCCGCATCGCGATGGAGGGCTGACGATGTATGTTGCCGTCAAGGGCGGCGAGGCTGCCATCGCCAATGCCCACGCATTGCTTGCCGATCGCCGCCGCGGCGACCGCTCGGTGTCGGCGCTGCGGCTCGACCAGATCATCGAGCAGCTCGGCCTCGCGGTTGATCGCGCCATGGGCGAGGGCTCGCTCTACGACAAGGAGCTGGCGGCACTCGCGATCGTCCAGGCGCGCGGCGACCTGATCGAGGCGATCTTCCTCGTCCGCGCCTATCGCACGACATTGCCGCGCTTCGGCATCTCGCGACCGATCGAGACGGCCGAAATGCTGATCGAGCGCCGCATCTCGGCGACGTTCAAGGATTTGCCCGGGGGCCAGTTGCTCGGGCCGACCTTCGACTACACGCATCGCCTGCTCGATCCGGCGATTGCGGAAGGCGCCGAGGTGCCCGCCGCGCCCTCGCGCGAGGCGGACAATTCGCGCACGCCGCGGGTCACCGACATGCTCGCACATGAGGGGCTGATAGAGCCCGATGGCCTCGGCACTGGCGAGGTCGGCGATTTGACGCGCGAGCCGCTGCAGTTCCCAATGAACCGCGACCTGCGCCTTCAGGCCCTGGCGCGCGGCGACGAAGGGTTCCTGCTCTCGCTCGCCTATTCCACCCAGCGCGGCTATGCCCGCAGCCATCCGTTTGCCGGCGAGATCCGCATCGGCGAAGTCGAGGTCGAGCTCGACGTGCCCGAGCTTGGCTTTGCCGTTTCGCTTGGGCGCATCCGCGTTACCGAATGCCAGATGGTCAACCAGTTCAAGGGCAATGCCGAGGCGCCCCCGCAGTTCACCCGCGGCTACGGGCTGGTGTTCGGCCAGGCCGAACGCAAGGCGATGGCGATGGCGCTCTGCGACCGAGCGCTGCGCGCCCGCGAGCTGGGCGAAGACATTACCGCCCCGGCGCAGGACGAGGAGTTCATGATCTCCCATTCCGACAACGTGCAGGCGACCGGCTTCGTCGAGCATCTGAAGCTGCCGCATTATGTCGACTTCCAGGCCGAGCTCAGCCTGATCCGCCGGCTGCGGGCGGAGCGCGACGCGGCGGTCATCGGTACTGCGGCCCCGCTCACCGAGTCCGAGATCGTCGAGGCGGCAGAATGAACGCCATCGCGCACTACAATTTCGCCTATCTGGACGAGCAGACCAAGCGGATGATCCGGCGGGCCATCCTCAAAGCCATCGCCATCCCGGGCTACCAGGTGCCGTTCGCCAGCCGCGAAATGCCGATGCCCTATGGCTGGGGCACCGGCGGCGTGCAGGTGACGGCGTCGATCATCGGGCCGAACGACGTTCTGAAGGTGATCGACCAAGGCGCCGACGACACCACCAATGCGGTCTCGATCCGCGCCTTCTTCGCCAAGGTAGCGCAGGTGGCAACGACGACGCACACTGGCGACGCGACGATCATCCAGACCCGCCACCGCATTCCGGAAGAGCAGCTGAGGATCGGCCAGATCCTCGTCTATCAGGTGCCGATCCCCGAGCCGCTGCGCTTCCTCGAGCCGCGCGAGACCGAGACGCGGAAAATGCATGCGCTCGAGGAATACGGCCTCATGCATGTAAAACTCTACGAGGACATCGCCAAGCATGGCGAGATCGCCACGACCTACGCCTATCCGGTCAAGGTCGAGGGCCGCTATGTGATGGACCCGTCGCCGACGCCGAAATTCGACAATCCCAAGATGCACATGTCGGAAGCGCTGCAGCTGTTCGGCGCCGGCCGCGAGAAGCGCATCTACGCGGTGCCGCCCTATACCGAAGTGGTAAGCCTCGATTTCGAGGACCATCCGTTCGAGGTGCAGACATTCACCGAGCCCTGCGCCCTCTGCGGCGCCGAGGGGGTCTATCTCGACGAGGTGGTGCTCGACGATCATGGCGGGCACATGTTCGTCTGCTCCGACACCGATCATTGCGAGGACCGCCGCGCCCACGGCCATCGCGGCCGGCTCGGCGCCGATCCGCTGGAGGCTGCGTCATGAGCGCCGAGCCGCTGCTGCGCGTCGACGGGCTCAGCAAATTCTATGGCGGCCGCATCGGCTGCGTCGATGTGAGCTTCGAGCTCTGGCCGGGCGAGGTACTGGCGATCGTCGGCGAATCCGGCTCGGGCAAGACGACGCTGCTCAACTGCCTCTCCACCGCGCTTGAGCCGAGCTTCGGCCGCGCCGAATACCGCATGCGCGACGGCGCCTTCCGCAATCTCTACGATCTGAGCGAGGCTGAGCGCCGCTTCCTGATGCGCACCGATTGGGGATTTGTGCACCAGAACCCGGCCGATGGCCTGCGGATGACGGTCAGCGCCGGAGCCAATGTCGGGGAGCGGCTGATGGCGGTCGGCGATCGGCACTATGGCCGCATCCGCGCGACGGCGCTTGACTGGCTGAGCCGCGTCGAGATCGCACAGGATCGCATCGATGACGAGCCGCGCGCCTTCTCGGGTGGCATGCGGCAGCGCCTGCAGATCGCCCGCAATCTGGTGACCAATCCGCGGCTGGTGTTCATGGACGAGCCGACCGGTGGCCTTGATGTTTCGGTGCAGGCACGCCTGCTCGATTTGCTGCGGGGGCTGGTCGAGGACCTTGGGCTCGCGGCGGTGATCGTCACCCACGATCTCGCGGTGGCGCGGCTGCTGTCGCACCGCATGATGGTGATGAAGGACGGCCGCGTTATCGAGGCCGGCCTCACCGACCGTGTGCTCGACGATCCGCGTGAACCCTATACCCAGCTACTTGTCAGCTCGATCTTGCAGGTGTGACGATGCCGTTGCTTGCCGTCCGCAATGTCGCCAAGACCTTCACGATGCACCTCCGCGACGGCATCGTGCTGCCGGTGGTCAACGCGGTCAGTTTCGATGTCGAGGCCGGCGAGTGCGTCGTCCTCGGCGGGCCGTCGGGCGTCGGCAAGAGTTCGATCCTCAAGATGGTCTACGGCAATTACGGCGTCGACTCCGGCGCGATCCTGCTCGCCCGCGACGGACAGATGGTCGACCTCGCGACGGCGACGCCGCGCGAAACGCTGGCGCTGAGGCGGGACGTCGTCGGCTATGTGAGCCAGTTCCTTCGCACCGTGCCGCGGGTGACGGCGCTCGACGTCGTGGCCGAGCCGTTCAGAGCCCGCGGCGCCGGCCACGACGAGGCACGCGCCAAGGCTGCGACGCTGCTGGCGCGACTCAATCTGCCGGAGCGGCTGTGGTCGCTGCCGCCGGCGACTTTCTCGGGCGGCGAGCAGCAGCGAGTGAATATCGCCCGCGGCTTCATCACCGATCACCCGGTGCTGTTGCTCGATGAACCGACGGCGTCGCTCGACGCCATCAACCGGGCGGTGGTGATCGAGATGATCGCCGAAAAGAAGCGTGCCGGCACCGCGATGCTCGGCATCTTCCACGACGACGATGTGCGCTCGACGGTCGCCGATCGCGTTGTCGATGTCACGCAGTTTGCAGTGAGGGTCGCGGCGTGACCCGCCTCAGCGAGACGCCGTGGATCGACCCGACGGCGACCGTCAGCGACTCGGTGCTGGGCAAATACACCGAAGTGGGCGCGGGCTGCCATGTCGCCCATTCGACGCTCGGGGACTACTCCTATTGCGTCGAGAACACGCAGATCGCCTACGCGGCCATCGGCAAGTTCGCCAACATCGCGGCGCATGTGCGCATCTACGCCAGCAAGCATCCGATGCAGCTCGCCTCGCTGCACCATTTCACCTACCGGTCGTCGTGGTATTTCGACGGCGTCGCCGACAACCAGGAGTTCTTCGACTGGCGCGCCGAGCATGCCATCACCATCGGCCATGATACTTGGATTGGACATGGCGCAGTAGTCATGCCGGGCGTTACCGTCGGCAACGGCGCGATCGTCGGCTCGAACGCTGTGGTGACCAAGGACGTTGCGCCCTACACCATCGTTGGTGGCGTACCGGCCAAGACCATCCGCGCGCGCTTCGACGACACGATCGCCGGGCGGATGGAGAAACTTGCCTGGTGGGACTGGCCGCACGAGCAGTTGCGCGACCGCATGCAGGATTTCCGCACCCTGCCCGCCGCAGAATTCCTCGACCGCTACGAAGCTTAGAGCGTCATATGACAGCTTTTTCCACTGTCACCGAAGTGTCAGCCAACCGACACTCAAGTTTCGCGGGCCGCCGATAGGTCTGATCCTCGCACACTGCGGGGGCCGTCCGATGCTGCAGATTTCAAACGTATCGCGACGCTTCGGCAACAAGCTTGCCGTCGAGAACATCAGCCTTCAGATCCCCGAGCGCCAAATGGTCGGCGTGATCGGCCGCTCCGGTGCCGGTAAGTCGACACTGCTGCGCATGATCAATCGGTTGACCGATCCAACCGAGGGATCGATCCTCTATCGCGGTCGCGACGTCACCGCGCTGCGGGGCGCGGACCTCCGCGCCTGGCGCAACCAGTGCGCCATGATCTTTCAGCAGTTCAACCTCGTGCCGCGCGTCGACGTGCTCACCAACGTGCTGCTCGGCCGCCTCAACGGCCGCTCGACGATGATGAGCCTGCTCAACATCTTCACGCACGACGAACGCCTCGATGCGATCCGCGCGCTCGACCGGCTCGACATCGCACAGACGGCGCTACAGCGCGCCGGCACGCTGTCCGGTGGCCAGCAGCAGCGCGTCGCTATCGCCCGTGCGCTGATGCAGCGTCCGAAGATCATTCTAGCCGACGAACCGATCGCCTCGCTCGACCCGCGCAATGCGCAGATCGTCATGGACTCGCTCAAGTCCATCAACGAGCAGCAGGGCATCACCGTCATCGTCAACCTTCACACGCTCGACACAGCCCGCGCGTACTGCAAGCGTATCATCGGCATGGCGGCGGGACGCGTGGTCTTCGACGGCACGCCCGATGAGCTCACCGAAGCCGCGGCGCGTGAGATCTATGGCGCCGACGGACTCGAGGACGCCTTCTCGGAGGCCATCACATCGACCAGCCTCGACGCGCTCAAGGGCGCGGCGGTGGCACAGCTCACCCCGTTGGCGGCTTTCGCCGGCTGACCGGGCCATCCCATTCCGCGCCATGCCTTGGGGGCTGGGCGGGGTATCTCAACAGGAGAACGTCATGCTGAAGAACATTCTGATGGGTGCGGTTGCGCTCGTCGGCCTCACGGCCGGCACCACTGCCACCTTCGCCCAGGATATGCCGAAGGAGATTCGCGTTGGCCTGCTCGGCGGCGAGAACGAAGCCGACCGGCTGAAGAACAACGCCTGCCTCGCCGACCACCTCAAGGCGGATTTCGGCGCCGATAAAGTCACCCTGTTCCCGGCCGCCGACTATGACGGGGTGATCCAGGGCCTGTTGGGTGGGACGATCGACGTCGCCGAGCTCGGCGCATCGGGCTACGCCGCGGTCTACCTCAAGGACGCCAGTGCGGTGACCCCGGTGCTGACCACCGAGGCGCCGGACGGCTCGACCGGCTACTACTCGATCGGCCTCGCCCTAAAGTCGCTTGGCCTCGCCAAGATCACTGACTTCAAGGGCAAGAAGCTCGGCTACGCCGACCCGGATTCGACCTCGGGCTACCTGATCCCGCTGACCCAGATCCCCAAGGACACGGGCGCGCCGAACGACAAGTTCTTCGCCGCGACCCAGTTCAACGGCGGCCACGAGAACAACCTGCTCGCGGCTTATGACGGCAAGGTCGACGTGGCCGTGGACGACAGCTCGGGCCTCGGTGACTTCAAGGACGGCTTCACCTCCGGCACCTTCCGCAAGGAAGTCGACAAGGGCGCCGTCGACTCCTCCAAGCTCGTCGAGGTCTGGCGCTCGCCGCTGATCCCGAACGGCCCGATCGTCTATCGCACCGCACTCGGCGATGCTTTCGGCAAGAAGCTGGTCGACTCCTACAACAACATCGCCGCTACCGACATGAAGTGCATGTCCGCGGTCGAAGGCGGCGACTTCAAGGGCTATTCGCCGGTGAAGCCGGAATTCTACCAGGCGATCATCGACGTGCGTAAAGCCACCATCGGTCAGTAAGGCAGTTGCGCGGGGCGGCATGTCATTGCCGCCCCGTCGCTTTGTCAGGCGTCAACCGATGAGCGTGGTATCAAGTTCGTCCCAGGCCGGTTCTGCCCATCAGGTGCTGCTCGACTGGCAGACGCTATCGCGGCAGCGCCAACTCTATACGGTCCTTGGGGTCCTGCTGCTGCTCGTCGCGCTCTGCGGCTCCATCAGGTTTGCCGATGAAAACAACGCGGGCCATTTCGTCGACCGCCTGCCGCATCTTTTCGACTTCCTCTCCTGGCTGATCCCAAACGACTGGAACGACGTTTGGCGGGCGCTGTTCGACCTCGCCTCGCCGCATGATAACGGCACCGAGCAGTACAATTTCCCGCTCGGCCGCGTGTACCTCCTCGGCGACCTCTATCTGCCGGAATATTTCTACCTGATGCTGGTCACCATCAACGTGGCGCTGGTGTCGACGATCGTCGGCTTTGTCGGCGGGCTTGCCTTCTGCTTCATCGTTGCGCGAAATTTCTCGCCGTCGAACTGGCTGCGCATCCCGATCAAGCGGACCATGGAACTGTTCCGCGCTTTTCCCGAGATCGTCATCGCCGGCCTGTTTGCCGCCATCATCTCGATCGGCCCGGTCGCCGCCATCCTTGCCATCAGCATCCATTGCATCGGTGCCCTCACCAAGCTCTTCTACGAGGTGGTCGAGAACATCGACATGAAACCCGACGAGGGACTGACCGCGGTCGGCGCCAACTGGATCACGCGCGTGCGCTTCGCCGGCCTGCCGCAGGTGCTTCCCGATTTCCTGAGCTATGCGCTGCTGCGGCTCGAGATCAACGTCCGCGCTTCGACGATCATCGGCGCGGTGGGCGCAGTCGGTATCGGCCAGGAACTGAAACTGTCGATCTCGCGGGGCTTCGGTGCAAAGACGCTCGCGCTGGTGCTGCTGCTGTTCGTGACCATCTTCATCGTCGACCAGTTGTCGGCCTGGCTGCGGCGGCGGCTCATCGGCGAACAGGCCTTCCTGCTGCAGGGAGTCGGCAAGTGAGCGACGCCGCACTGCCGCTGCTGGCAACCTCCTACGAGGCGCGCTTTCCGCACGTCTTCCGCCAACCCTTCTGGCAACGCTTCGGGCCGGTCACCTTCGTGGCCGGGCTGATCCTCTATCTCGTCTATGCGGCGTTTTTCTTCGATGTCGGCAACGTCATCCGCTCCGGCCACTGGGACCGCGCGGGGCTCTTTCTCAGCGATTGGGTGAGCTGGAACACAGGCGTTGAATTCCGCACCTCGAGCGGAACGGTCACGGCGCGTTATCCCAAATTCTCGGCACTCGGCAACGATCCACACCCGGACTGGGTGATCGCCAACGCCGATGGCACGACGACCATCGATGTCGCCGGCAAGGGCGGCTCGGTCACCATGAGTACGACCGATGCCTACGTCACCAAGGACGGCCAGACGGCGCATGCCAGGCTGGGTGGCGACAAGCCGGTCATCGTGGGCGTCGCTCCATCCTGGTTCACGCCGAACGACGATGGCGACCTCGTCGCCGATTTCGGCTTTACCGGCCAGATCATCGTCGAGAGCGATCGGGTGAAGATCAACAAGCGCTTCCTCGGCTGGCCGAACTTCTTTTTCGATACCGACTCGCCGTTCTTCGGCAAGCCGTTCGGCGAGGATATTGCGTTGATCGTCTCGGGGCCCGATCTCGTGGAGGGCCGGCCGAACTGGCAGTTGGCGTTCGACAATTTCTGGAACAACGCCGAATGGCAGCATGGCGACATCATCGTCAAGCTGCTGGAGACGCTCGTGATGGCGTTCCTCGGCACCCTGCTCGGGGCGTTCGTCGCCTTTCCGCTGGGCTTCCTGGCGGCCCGCAATGTCACGCCCAACAGAGCCCTCAACTGGACACTGAAACGCTTGTTCGATTTCCTGCGTTCGGTCGACATGCTGATCTGGGCGCTGTTCTTCACCCGCGCCTTCGGCCCGGGCCCGCTCGCCGGCAGCGCCGCGATCTTTTTGACCGAGGCCGGCACGCTCGGAAAAATCTATTCCGAAGGACTCGAGAACATCGACGACAAGCAACGCGAAGGCATCACCTCGACCGGCGCCAGCGAGGTGCTGGTCCACCGATACGGCGTCGTGCCGCAGGTGCTGCCGATCATGGTGAGCCAGACGCTCTACCAATGGGAGAGCAATACCCGCGGCGCGACGATCATCGGCGCGGTCGGCGCCGGCGGCATCGGGCTCAAGCTCTGGGAAGCGATGCGCACCAATGTCAACTGGGCCAATGTCTTCTACATGGTGCTGCTGATCCTCGCGGTGGTCTTCATCTTCGACAGCCTGTCGAACACCCTGCGATCAAGGCTGATCGGGCGTCAGCGCTAGGATCAAAGCTCGCGCAAGAGGCGTGCGGGGGCGGTGCGGAATGCACTCAGGACGGTCGTGGCTCCCAGCAGGCCGACGATCGCGATGGCTCCGGCGTCAACCGCGGCCAGGACGAAACTGTTGAGGGCGAAATCGACGTCGAGCAGCATCGCCGTCAAGATCCAGGCGAGAGCGATGCCGAGCGCGGTGGCCAGTATGGCGGCGAACGCGGCAAGCAGTAGATATTGCGCCGCCAGAACCGCGATCACGTCGAACTGCTTAGCACCCAGGACCTTGGTTATGAGCGCGTCGGCACGGCGCTGCTGGCGACCGGTCGCCAGACTGCCGATCAGCACCAGGAGGCCGTTGCCCACCGCGAGCGCACCGACGGACGACGCAGCAAGCGAGAGCTGACCGAGCGCTTTGGTGATCTGATCGAGGGTTTCCCCAATGGCGATAAATCGCACGTCGGGCAGGGCGGCCGCGAGGCTTCGCGCGACAGCGTCTTCGCGCCCGGGCGCTGCCTTGACCGCGCCGAGCAACGTCGCCGGATATCCTTCGAGGACACCGGGTGAAAACGCTGCAAGGAAATCCGTTCCACCCTGCCAGGAATAGTCACGGAAGTTGGCGACGGTCGCCGTTATCGAGTCCCCAAAGATGTCGAACGTGATCTTGTCGCCAAGCTTCACGCCCAGCCCCGAGCGGAGGCTCTGGTGCAGCGAGACAAGAGGCGGTCCCGCGTAGTCGGCCGGCCACCATTCTCCCTCGACCAGCTTGGAGGTGGACGGCATCTCCACCCGATAGGTCAGGGGTATATCGCCGGCGAGAAGAAACAATGCCTCCGTTCCATGTGGGTTGAGCGCAGTCACAGGCGCGGCGTTGACCGCGGTTACCGCACCCCTCAGCATCGGGGTCGCGGTGAACTCGACGATATCGGTTCCCTGCGCCTGCATCGATTTGAGCTTGGCTGCCTCGTCCTTGAAAAGGTCGGAGGCGACGAAGGTCGGCACGTCGAACACCGAGGCGCCCAGATACTCGTCGCTCAGGTTCACATCGAGTACGAGCACGACGATCAGCGTTGCGAGTGCCATGCCCACCGAGATGACAACGGCCGGCGCGTTCGAATCGGGGCTCGATATGTTGCGCAACGTGCGCCGCAGGATGGGATTGCCGGACTCGGGCAGTCGCCGCAACCCGGCGATTGCGAACCCGATCGCGAGGCGGAAGAGGATAGCTGCGACCACGCCGGCGACCGCGAAGGCGGCGACGAGAACCGGGTCGTCCGTCATCACGATCGCGAGCCAGACGAAGGCTATGGCAGAGACGATCACTGGCACGACCTGGACCGACCCAATCAGCCCGCGCCACTCGAACTGCGGCGCAGCAAGCCCCATGGAGCGAAACAGGATGATCGGTTGAATATTGAGGGCCTGCTGCAGTGGCAGGTAGGAGAACGCAAAGGCCGTCAGGAGACCGACCGCCGCGGCAATCAGCAGGGGCTGAGGATAGAGTGCGGGCGGCAATGCGACGCCGATGGCCTGCCCGACGATCGGCAGCGCGAGCAGCCCGGTGCCCGCACCGATCAACACGCCCACGCCGACGCCGATCAGCGCCAGCGTGGCAATCTGCGAGAAGAAGTGCAGGAAGATGCGGCCCCGGTCGGCACCGACGCTGCGCATGACGGCGATCACGTTAGCGCGCTCCGACACATAGGCTGAAATGCCCGTCCATACGCTGACGCCGCCGATCAGCAGCGATGCGAGACCGACGATCACGAGGAACTGCATGAAGAGATCGTAGTAGTGCACCATGGGTCCGAGTGCGTCGCGCGGGGTGCGAATAGTCCAGCCGGTATCGCCAAGCGCTCGTCCGAGATCGGCTCGCAATTGCTCGGCGTTGTGGGCATCTGAGAGCACCTTGTAGCGATAATACGTGCCGAGGCCCGGAAGCGGCGACGTCATGTCGGAGAGCGTCGCGAAACCGTCGGTGCTGATGAGCGTGGTCAGGCCGAGCCGAAAGCCGCGGACGGCGGCGTCCGGGAGTTTGCCCAGCTCCCCGCGTGCCTGAAATGGCGTCCCCGCCAGTTGAATGACGTCGCCAACCTTGGCGCCGAGCTGATCGAGCAGCAATGGGTCGACCAGCGCGCCGTAGACCCCATCGCGGAGGCCCAGAAAGTCGAATGGCTTCTGGTTGGCGGGCAGCTCGCGACTGTTTATTTGCCCGATCAGGGGATAACCGTCACCCGCCGAAACGAGGTCGACGAAGGCGTCGCGCCCTTCCGACTGCGCACGCACGTTTGTGTCGATAACGGTGGCGACCTTGCCAAAGGTCGTCATCAGCGCCAGCTCGTCCGGGGTCGCGGGCCGATCGGCGCGCGACAGCTCCACATCACCGCCCATGATCACGGCGGCGTCGCGCTCGACCGCCTGCCGGATGCTCGCACCGACCGAGCCGACGGCGGCGATCAAAGCCGTGCCGACAGCAAGGCAAACGATCAGCAGGCCGAAGCGGCGAAGGTCGCCGCGCATGTCCAGGAGGGCAATCTGAATGGCCGCCCAAACACCACGCGTCATTTGGCGGCTTCTGTGAGTTCGCCCGCGGTCATCGTTAGAACTCTGTCGGCGCGTGCCGCCAATCCGGGATCATGGGTCACGAAGATCACGGCCGCCTTTTGCTGACGTGCTAGATTGAACATCAGCTCGATGACCATCCCGCCGGTCTTCTGATCGAGATTGCCGGTCGGCTCGTCGGCGAGGAGCAGGCTGGGGTTGGCAATCATCGCTCGCGCAAGACCGACGCGCTGCTGTTCGCCCCCCGACAGAGCGGCGGGCCGATGATGAATCCGGTCGCCGAGGCCAACGGATGCGAGCGCAGCGGCTGAACGCTCCCTCGCCTGCGCCAGGGACAATTCCGGCGAGGCAATCTCGAGTGCGAGACTCACATTGTCCTGCGCCGAAAGCGAGGGAATGAGATGGAAGCTCTGAAAGACGATGCCGAGGGTCTTGCGGCGAAACGCGGCCAGATCGTCCTCACTCAGACCTGTGAGGTCCTGGCCGGCGATCACCACCTTGCCGGAGGTTGGTCGTTCGAGGCCGCCGAGCAGCATCAGCAGCGATGTCTTGCCGCTGCCGGAAGGTCCCACAATGGCCACGACCTGAGCGGCCGCCACTTCGAGGGAGACGTTGCGGAGAATCTGCAGGGGGGCCGAACCGAGCTTGAGCGTGTAGTCAACGTTCGAGACCGAAACGAGCGGCGCACCGGACGGCGCCGGATCGCCTAAATCGGCCGCATGCGAATCTGACACGAGTTTACTCCCGATTCCCAACGGTCCGCTTGCGACTACTTTGCGAACGGGACTGTCGCTGTCAGAACGGTGCCGGAGTCGTTGAACTCGACCTGGTAATCAACCGTGATGGAGTTCGAGCCGACGAGGGTGATGCTCGCACCGAGGCGCACCGGGCGCCCGGCCCGGTCGGACTCCTTCTCGGCGAGATCGAAGGTGATCTTGTCGCCTTGCACCCGCCCGACCGCGACCCCTTTATACCCAGCGTTGGACCCCATGATCGCCTGGTACGTCTGCGTTGCGTCGTCGTAGGCGATGGTGCCGCTCACCGAAAGGTTCATGTTTACCAAGGTGCAGCGTCCGGCGTAGTTGATCTTGGCCTGGTTGCCCTTGTCGATGGTCAGGCGGCAGGTGAACGGCTCGGGCTTATCACCGCCCTGCAGCACACTGGCGCCGCTCCACTCGCCGATATAGTTGGACAGCAGGGCCACTTCGGCGGGTCCCGCGGTGGCAGGTGTCACGTTGCCTATGAGGACGAGGGTCATCGCAGCGATGATCGGCACGAGGTGCGCGGCGCCTTTTGTCACTTTTGGGACTCCACCCAGAGTTGCATGCGCTGGTGTTGTATCAGGATGGCCACAGTCTTCCAGTCACCGAGAACAGATCGAGGGTTTCCGGCCAGGTTGCACCGCAGACCATGATGGCGAACAGATATTCGTGCTTGTTCGCGTGTTGGCAAGTCGTTTGAGAAGCAGCTCCATCGCACCGATCAACACTAAAAAAGGCCGGTCTTCGGGGCGATATGTGTATCAGGAGGCCGGCTTTGCAAGCAACTTGAGTCGAAAATATCCTCATTGAGGCGTGCCCGGTGTCGAAGCGGGCGTTTATCTTGCCGGGACGACTAAGCCACCGAACTCACAGCCAACGCGACGACTGTGAGCGCCATCACCGCAGTTGCTATCCAGCCGATGACCCGCAGCACCAGCGGCAGCACGAAATCACCCATGATGTCCTTGCGTTGGGTCATCAGCATCATCGTGATCATCACCGGCACCGCAACGATGCCATTGATCACAGCGCTCCAGAACAGGGCCTTGATCGGATCTATCGGGGTGAAGTTGATCACCGCACCTATGACCGTGGCCACGATGATGGTGGCATAGAAGCCTCGAGCGCGCTCCGCTTTTTGCGCCAGCCCCACGGGCCATTGCATGGCCTCCCCCAGCGCGTAGGCCGCCGATCCTGCAAGTACAGGGAGCGCCAGCAGCCCGGTACCGATGATACCGATCGCGAATAGCGCGAAGGCGAAAGGCCCGGCGATCGGGCGCAAGGCCTCGGCGGCCTGCGACGAGGTCTGGATGTCGGTGACGCCGTGGGCATTGAGCGTCGCGGCGGTGGTAATGACGATGAACAGGGCGACGAGGTTCGATAGAGCCATGCCGACATAGGTGTCGATGCGGATCCGCGCGAACTCGGCAGGCGCCTGCTTTGGAGCGTCCTTCAACGGCGATTTCTCCGGCCGTTCCTTTTCCTCTTCGACCTCTTCCTCGGCCTGCCAGAAAAACAGATATGGACTGATCGTCGTGCCAAACACGGCGACGACGGCCAGAACGTAGCTCTTGTCGAAGGACAGCGGCGGAAGGACGATCGAATGCAGCACCTTCAGCCAGGGCACGCCGACCACAAAGACCGTCGCCACATAAGCGAGGAGGGACAACGTCAGGTATTTGAGGATGGAAACGTAGCGCGAGTAGCGCACGAACACCTCGAGCCCGATCGACAGCGCCGCGAACGCCACAACGTAGAGGAACGCCGGCCCACCGATCAGCAGCTTGAGCGCTGCGCCCATGGCGCCGAGGTCGGCCCCGATATTGATGACGTTAGCGAGCAGCAGCAGGGTGACGATGCCGCGAAGCAACCAGGACGGATAGTACCGGCGCAGATTGCCTGCGATGCCACGGCCGGTGACCCGGCCGATGCGGGCGCTGATCTCCTGGGTGGCGGCCATCAGGGGATAGCTGAACACCAGTGTCCAGCTCAGGCCGTAGCCAAATTGCGCCCCGACCTGGGAATAGGTCGCGATGCCGCTGGGATCGTCGTCCGAGGCGCCGGTAATGAGCCCCGGCCCCATGATCTCCATGAGCTTCGGACGCTCAGGCTGCTTAACATCAGCGGGTGATGAAGGGACAACCAAGTGGCACTCTCACGGTTTGGCGCAAGATCTGCGCGCGACGTCGATGACAGCGCCACGCTTCGCCCTCGTTGGCAACAACATTAGACATACAGGTGGCGGCGCACGGCGAACTCTGCGACAGACTGTGGCAAAACAGATTGGCGCCGACGATGCTCAAAGCAGATGCCGAACGGGAAGCGATCCGCAGGTGGCGCGAGTTGCCCAAGCAGGAGCGGAAGAGCAACGATCAGGCCGCGAGCTTCGCGATGAAAATCTTGGCCGACATCGAATTCACGACGAGCGCGAATCGATACGAAATGATCAAACGATGGCTTCAAAAAGACCTTGCTCTGCGGGGCGGCCTATGAGCGCTGACAGCTTCCCAGCCGTCACGATGTCGCCCGCTCGGTCAGCTCGCGGCTAGAATTGCCCGGATGCTCTGGATGGCCGCCGAGGCTTTGGCGAAGTTACGCCGGGTATTCCCAATCCGAGGGTTCGTCGCCAACTCCTGGGGCAGCGATTTCACCACCGCGTCAAACGCCAACTGCTCGTCGTCGATCGCTCGACCCAACACCCTGGCTCGATCGCTCAGCTCGACCAGTCGCTCTATTCCCTTGCCCGATCGGTTCGCCAAGACGCTCAACGTGGCAATTTGGATTTGCCATCCGTCAACCAGTGCGTTGAACGGCCGGGCAACCGCTATTGCCTCTCGGCTTGCGACCGCTTGGTCGGATAGCTTCTGTGTCCGCGGTTCATCTGCCAATAACTTCACCCTTGGTGATCTCATGCAACGATCGCCGCACGTCGACTCAACGCGCGCATGACCCGCGTCAAGCAATCGTCGCAGTGATTTCGGCCCGGAGAGGCACGGGACTCGGCGCTATTCGCCGGGAAATGGAGCGGCGAGTAACGCTCGAATGTCGTCTAGCGACTTTGCGAGAACTTGCATAGCGCGTCGCGTGTCTGCCAGTTGGCTCGCGGTCGCCACAGCAGGGCGAAGGTCACGCGACATTTCGGTGAAGTCGGTCTGCGCTGCGTAAAGAAGTCCCGCCAACTCGGCGACTTCATCAACAGCCTTACTTCGGCCCGCGGGGTCGCGAGCGCCGTGACGTGCGACACCTTGCAGGCGCGCAGCGCTGATCTGCCAGGGACCAATGGCGTCGTTGAAAGGCGTAACGAAGCGCAGGGCGTCCGCGTCAACGATCGACTT
>CAZNAE010000019.1:5513-9334 GCA_964570695.1 uncultured Devosia sp. | reverse complement strand
CGCGTCTCGTCCGACTGGACGCGGCGGGCGCTCTGCATCAGCACGCTGGCGATGATCTGGAGGCTGTTCGCAACGCGATGCTGCAATTCCTGCAGCAACACTGCCTTGTCGCGCACCAGGTCTTCTTTCACCTTCTCGGTAAGGCGGACATCGGTGACGTCGAGGATCGACAGGAGCACGTGGAGGTGATCGCCGTCCGCGAAATCAAGCTTCTGCGCGTTGAGCACCAGCCGCCGCAGCGGACGCCCCTGCTGGACGAAGTCGATCTCGTAAGCATCGATGGCGGCGTGCCCTGCGACCGTTGCGCGAAGCAGCGAAGCAACCTGTGGCAGGTTCCATTCGCCCCCGCCAACCGCTGGCAGTTGCAGGCCGACAAGGCCCATCGGGTTGACTCCGAACTCGGCGGAGAACGATGCGCTCGCTGCCTGAATGGCGAGTTCGCCGTCGAGTAGCAGCGTCGGCACGACAGAGGATGCGATGATGGCGAGCGCCATGCCGTTTGCGGTGGCGGTCGAAGGGGGAAGAGCAGCCATTGCATGGCCCTCGGGGGCCGGAGGCTCGCGAAGCGAAAGCCATATCCCGGCATAGTTTTTCGGCGAAGTAAGGGGTGTTCGGGTCGACCCGGTCGGTCGGCAGAAGTGTACGCTATCACACAAGAAGCGGCTGAAGTGATCTCATTTGCGCGGCATTTGCGCGGATCGGTCACCCTTCCGTGTGGTCAGGCCGCCGCGCTCATCTCGCGAAATGCCGCGGCAACGTCCGATGCGATATAGGGTTTTGCGAAGAACCGTCCACCTGACGGCAGGTCGTCGTCGGTCAGGGTGAACTGCCCCGAGGTCACGATGATCTTGACCGGCGGCCACCGCTTGCGGACCGCCATCGCGAGCTTCAGCCCGTCCATCGAGCCTGGCATGTCGATGTCGGTGAACAGCAGCGTAATGCTCGGGTTTGCCATCAATAGTTGGATGGCGGCGTCGGCGGTGCCGGCCGCAAACACCTTGAAGCCAGCATCCTCGAGCTCGCCTACGATATCGAGGCGGATCAGGGTTTCATCCTCGACGACGAGGATGTTGGGGAGTTTGGGGGGCATTGCGCATACCGATCTGCTTGAGGGCCCGCCGATCCACTGGGGAGCGAAACGGCTGAAGGCTTGCCACATGCGATGATGGAAAGCTGCGACTGAATACGCACCAACAGGTCACGGACGCGATGGTTCCCCGCTGGTACGAACAATACTATCAGCGCCGATCTCTTCTACCAATCGTAAATATTCTTGTTCGGCGGCTGAAATTAGGAGGGCCAGATCAAAAATCTCGAAGCGAATAATCCCTCTGGACCCAAAAATATAACTCCGGAACAATACATCGCCAGTCCCATTGAGGTGTCCTCGCCCCGCCACCCGCGGCCGGTGAACAACTTAGGATACCTCAGACCATGAAAATCTTCGCAAGCGTGCTTATTCTGTCGGCATTCGCCATCAGTGGTGCCGTCGCCGCGCCGGTTACCGTTGCTGCCGTCACCAGCGTTGGTGCGACTGCAGCCGTCGGTTCCACCGCCGCGGTGAACCTTGACGCCTCCGCCGGCGTCGGCGTCACCCAAGCCGGTATCGGCACGACCACTCTGGGCAAGGTGTGGGTCAACAACGTCGGCCTGACCCTTTACACCTTCGAGAAGGACACTGCGCTCAAGTCGAACTGCAACGGCGATTGCGCGACCGAATGGCCGCCGCTGAAGGTTGCGTCCGGTGCGACCGCTTCGGGTGACTGGACGATCGTCACCCGCGACGACGCCAGCCTGATGTGGGCCTACAAGGGCCACCCGCTCTACACGTTCAAGGATGACACAAAGGCCGGCGACATCACCGGCGACAACAAGGACGGCTTCCACGCCGCTCTGTAGTCCAAACCACAATCCCCCTTTCCCCGCGACGCGGGGGAAGGGAACCGTCGAACGGCCGGATGGGGGAGCGGCCGATTGCACGATGCTTGTGTTGCTGTGACGGAAGGGCCATGTACTGCCCACCCGTACAGAAAGAGCAGAGATGGCGCGCAAACCGAATTACGACTTCGAACGCAAGGAACGCGAGCGGCTTAAGAACCTCAAGAACGCCGCGCGTGCCGAAGCCAAGCTCAAGCCGCCCGCCGACGAGATCGCGACTGACGTGCCAGCCGAAGCCGGCCCCAAAGAGTAGATGAACAGAGCAGTGTCGGTGCTAGTCCAAGGACGGTCGAGCCAAGGATCTCCGGACCTTCGGCCGGACGCGTGAGCGTCGGCCTCGCCGATAGGCAGACAAGCGACTTACAGAGTCTTGGCTGGTCGCGTTTCTTTGCCGATCAGCTGACCGCTACCGAGGTGAGCCTAGCGCCTTTGCGGATCGATGCGGTCCATCGTGACCGGCTGACGGCATTGGCGCCCACCGGCCAGGTCGAAATTACCCTGCCGCCGCACGGCGACACGTCGGACTACGCCGTGGGTGACTGGGTCCTGGCCGATTCGTTGACCAGACTGTTCCACCGTCGGCTGGATCGAAAGACCCTGCTGCAACGGACGGGCGAGGGTAAGCGGCCAACGCAGCTCGTCGCTGCCAACGTCGACACGCTGTTTATTGTCGCCTCGTGCAACGCGGACTTCAATCTCGCACGGCTGGAACGCTATTTGGTTTTCGCCAATGGCGCGGGCACTAATCCGGTCATCGTCTTGACCAAAATCGATGGCGTCGCCAATGCGACCGATTTCGCGCAACAGGCCGCCGCATTGCAGCGCGACCTCCCGGTTGTCGCACTCAATGCCCGCTCTCCGGACGCTCGGGTGGCTCTGTCCCCATGGTGCGGCAAAGGGGCGACCGTGGCGCTCGTCGGTTCGTCCGGCGTCGGCAAGTCGACGCTGGTGAATGCGCTTGTCGGTTCCACCTGGGCGCCGCCGCAGCAGACCGGCAGCATCCGTGAAACCGACTCCAAGGGCCGCCATGTCACTACGTCGCGATCGCTGCACGCCATGGCCGGCGGTGGCTGGGTGATCGACACCCCCGGTATCCGCAGCCTCCACGTCAAGGATGCGGATCAGGGCATCGACATGCTATTCGCCGAGATCACCGAACTTGCCCCGTCCTGCAAGTTCCGTAACTGCACACACGACCACGAACCCGGCTGCGCGGTGCTTGCGGCCGTCGCAGCGGGAACGCTTGATCCCGAGCGGTTGACGCGCTGGCGGAAGCTGCAGACGGAGAGCCGCGGCAAGGCGCGCTAGCCCGCCAGACCCGTGCTCGGTTCCATCGCGGCCAGCAACGCGCCGATGTTGATGGTGGCAAAGTTCGAGAAGGTGTCGGACACCGCATAGGGAAGGATGATCCGCTCGCCATGCCGAATCGCGCCGCAGGTATAGACGACATTGGGTACATACCCCTCGCGCTGCGACGGATCCGGATAGACCAGCGGCTCGCGCGAGCGGGCGATGACTTTCGTCGGGTCCGCCTTGTCGAGCAGCGCCGCGCCGATCGAATATTTGCGCACAGGCCCGACGCCGTGCGTGAACAACAGCCAGCCCTCGTCGAGTTCGATCGGTGATCCGCAATTGCCGATCTGCACGAATTCCCACGGCCATTCGGGCTTGAGGATCGGCGTGCCACCCTCCCATGTGTGGAGGTCATCGGACATGATGAGATAGAGGTTCTCGTTGTCCTGCCGCCCGATCATCGCGTAGCGCCCGTCGATCTTGCGCGGAAACAGCGCCATGCCCTTGTTACGTGCAGCGTTGCCCTTGAGGGCGGTCATGCGGAACGAAACGAAGTCTGTCGTCTCGATCAGTTCGGACCGGATGCCGCG
>CAZNAE010000019.1:0-5413 GCA_964570695.1 uncultured Devosia sp. | reverse complement strand
GCGCCGTCCTTCGAAATCGTACCCGCACGGAAGGTGAGCGAGGAGACGTGGCCTTCGCCGACCGCGCGAAGACTTAGGACGAAACGCAGCCCGCCCTCGGGCGCGAGCGACTGATCGGGGTGAGCAACGATGCTGGGGTTGAACAGCGCGGAGGCTTCGAAAGAATATTCGCTGAGGAAATACGAGCCGATGAGCTGCCGCTGCACCGAGGTGAAATGCGCGTGATCGTTGAGCGCCTCTTCCATCTCGTCGGCCCGCGATTCGAAGGTGGCGAGCAGATTGCGGTGCCGGCCCTGGAAGTTCTCAAGCACATCGGCGAGCTGCTGCGCGGCGACGACGTCATCGAGCGCCAAAACGCGGTCGATGATGTGGTTGGCCCGCGTCTTGTCGGTCGGACGGAAATCCTTCGGCTCGATCGCCGGCTTGAATGGCCGGACGATGACGCGCGCCGGATCAGGTCGGAGATAGAGGGCCTGCCGATTTAGGAACGTGGCTTGCGGCAAGACGACCTCTGGGCGGTTGGATGGGATGTTGTGACAGGCTGCGCGGACCGAAGGGCATCAGGTGTTGAACGCTTCGCGCCGAGCTCGCCCGCTCAAGCTGACGGACGTCGGCCAGCGCCAGCAGATAGGACACGGCAGATTCACCGCCACGATTTTCGTTGCGGCGATCAGGGTGGAGGCCATCGCGGCAGCTGCCGGTGTCGAGATCGACAAGCGGCTGCGATAGATCATTGCCGCCGAGGAACCAGCCGAAGGCACGGAGTGCATCGGCGCGCCATCTGCTATCGCCTGTGGTCTTGAACGCCACACGGCATGCCGCAATGGTGGCGGTCGCTTCGAGCGGCTGCTGGTCGAATAGTTTGGGTTTTGCGCGAACGTCGTGGAAGCCGTCGGTGCCGACCGGCCGGAAGAGACCCCCGGCAGTGGTCTGCCGAGCCATCAGCCAGTTGAGACTGCGAAGCCCCGCGTCCCGATAAGCGTTGCTGCCCGTCGCCTTGCCGGCGAGGATCAGCGCTTCGCAGAACCGTGCATTGTCGTATGCGAGATTTTCCTCGAACCACACCCAGTCCGGCGTCGCAACCTGCGCCAGCAATGTCGTCAGCCGGTCGGCGAAGCGCACGCGGAGGTCTGCCGCGAACTCGTCATTGGGTGCGGCAGCACAATAGGTGTCCAGCCCCAGCAGGGCGAAGGCCCAGGCACGGGGCGAGCGGAAGCTCTCGACCACCGGAAGTGCTTCCGCGAACAGCCCCGTGGCCCAGCGACGGCGTGGCCCACTGGGCTCATGTCGCGCCACCGCGCCGAGCGCCCAGAGGGTACGGCCGTGGCTGTCCTCCGAACCCTGCGGCTCGAGCCAGCGGCGATCGAAGCTCATGAAGTTGCGGAAACGCTTGCTGTCCGGATTGAAGGCGTGCTGCACGAAGGCCGCATAGGCGGAGGTCATGGCCTCCGGCAACCGAGCCTCGCCAAGACCGTGCAGCGCTGTGGCAACCAGCAGGCCGCGCGCGTTGTCGTCGACGCAATAGCCATGCGCGCGATCGGGCACCGAGTGGACGGCGTGCTGGAACAGCCCGGTATCGTCGGTCATCGCCTGCAAATGGTCGAGCGCGATCTCCGGCAGCGGCCGGTCGTCGCGATTGGCGGCGATCGGATGGCGGCGGGCCGGGATGCGAGCGGCCGTGCTGAGGCGCACGGCGTCGAAGCTCGCGAGATAGCGCTCGGCGGTACGCTCCCAGGTCATCGACCGGCTTTCGTGATAGGCACGCCGACGCATCGCCTGCAGTCGCGGCTGGTCGGTCAGCAGCGCCGCAATAGCTGCACCGGTGGCAGCGGAATCGCCGAACGGCACGAGGCTACCACGGCCGTCGGCCAGCAGCTCGACCGCGTGCCAATAGGGCGTCGAGACCACCGCTTTGCCGAGGCCGAAGCTGTAGGCCAGCGTGCCCGACGTCATCTGCGCTGGATTGAGATAGGGCGTCACATAGATATCGCACATCGCGATGTAGTCGAGCAGCGTGGCCCGATCGACGAACTGGTCGCGGAACACCACGCGATCGCCGATGCCGAGCGCGTTGGCGCGCGTTACGAGGCTCTGCCGATAAGCCTCGCCCTGGTCGCGCACCAGATTGGGGTGCGTCGCGCCCAGCACGACGTAGACCGCGTCGGGCCGGCTCTCGAGCACGGCCGGCATCGCGTCGATCATCACCTCGATGCCCTTGTTGGGCGACAGGAGGCCAAAGGTTAGGATGACCGTCCTATCGGCGAAGCCGAGTGCCGTTTTGGCGGCATCGGGCTCGACGAAGGCAAAGTTCGGGATGCCGTGCGGGATAATCACGGTCTTGTCGGCGCTGGCGCCATAGGTGCTCAGCAGCAGTTCGCGGCCCTTTTCGGCCATCACTACCACGCGCGCCGAGATGACAAGGATACGCTCGAGCACGCGGCGCTGCGCCGCGCTCGGTTCCGCCAGCACGGTGTGCAGCGTCGTGACGATCGGGACCGTCAACCGTTCGAGCAGAGCGAGGATATGGCCGCCGGCCTCGCCGCCAAAAATGCCGAACTCATGCTGAAGCGAGACCGCGTCGAAGCCACCGGCATTGATGTAGTCGGCCGCCTCGATGTAGTCGGGCAAATGCTCCTGCCGCACTTCGAACCCGACCGTCGCTGGGTAATCGTATTTGCGGTCGCTGTCGGTCATCGCGATGATCGTCGTCGTGATCGTCGACGATGACGCGGCAATCGCCTGCTGCAGATCGGTGGTAAACGTCGCAATGCCACAGCGACGGGGCAAAGAGTTGCCGATGAAGGCGATGTGCTGGATCTTGCTCACGGCCGGATGCCTCGTGCGTTGACGATCGGCTCCGGTACGGACCGTCGGGCAGCCAGCTCCGGGACTCGTCCGACCGTCGCTTCGCGCGTCTCGCCGTTCCGGCTTTGCAGGAGGGTGGCCACTGGCTCGCTGGCCACATAGGCCATCAGTCCCTTGACGCCGCGGGCACCGGCCCGGATGCGGGCGCGCTGGCCCTGGAGATAGACGGCCTCGCCGGACGACACCTGCAGCAGGTCGAATTTTGCTTCACCCTCGAGCAACAGCAGCCAGGTTTCGCGGTCCGCATCGACTTCCCAATAGGAGTTGGGGGCGAAGTCGACCTGCTCGAGCACAAAATAGGGACTCCGGCTCAGGACGAGGCGCGCATCGGACAAGCGGTCCGGCGCTATCTGGGCTGCCGATGGCCCGGCCGTCGCCGCTCCGACCGATCCGTCGAGGTGCAATTCGCGATGCCGACCGTAATCGAACAGCCGGAACGTTGCGTCGCTGCGCTGCTGGATTTCGGCGACGACAAGACCAGCGCCGAGCGCGTGGATCGTGCCGGCGGCGACTAGGATCGCCTCGTTACGGCGAACATCCCGCCAGTGAACGAGTTCGGCGATGGTGCCGTCAGTGATCGCAGCACGAAGCTGTGGCGCAGTCAGGCTGCGTTTAAGGCCAAGAGCGATCTGGGCGTCCGGGGTCGCTGAAAGCACGTACCAGGCCTCGGTCTTGCCGTGCGGCAGGCCGATCGAGCGGGCAAAGGCGTCGTCCGGATGGACCTGGATCGATAGAGGCTCGTCGGTGAACAGCAGTTTCAGCAGGAGTGTCGGCTCGGGCACTTGGTTGTCGGCCCGCTGGAACCATAGCTCGCCGATCGCCGTGCCGTCGTTGCCCAGTTCGCTCCACGGGCGCAGATCCGTCTTCCCCCATGGCTTCCGCACCACTCGGATCGAGGCAAGTTCCATCGTCATGAGTGGCTCCTGAGAAGAGATAGGCGTCGCGAAGGAAGGGCCTTAGCCGCGCTTCTTGCTGGTGCCGGGAACGGACCCGGCCTTGCTGAGGAGGCCCTCGCCAACTGCGGCGGCGGGAGCTTTGACCTGCTTGGGTTTCTTGGCTTCCTTGTTGCCGTGCTTTTGACTCTTTGCCATTTGGGCTCCTCTGCACAGATCGTGCGATTGACAGAATGTCGTGCGGCAGTGCGGCGATGCAGCCTAAGGCTCAGCCGCCCGCCACCGCGTCACGGCCGCGTCAGAACGATGTTCGAGCACTGAGAAAGGGCCGAGCTATCAAGGCGGCCGCAAATGCGCGGCACGCCGATCCAAGAGCTCAGTTCAGGGTGTGCGCCCTGCATGCGCCTATCTGGTGACGATGTCCAACTTAATCCAGGTCTGCCTGCTCTGCGCGAGCGGCGATTGAGTTAGGCGGACAGCGCTCCAGGGTATAGACGGTCAGCGCGGGTCAACGCGCCGCAGAACCAAAGGCTCCACAATGCCTGCCGATTTGCTGCCGCCCCCGCCGCAGATGATGGCGGTGCCACACTATCGGCTGATTGCCCTGATCGTCGGCGGCAGCGTGACCTTCGCCGTCCTTATCATTCTCTCCAACCTGACCGACTACTTTGTCGCTTCAGTAGGCGGACGTTCTAGCGGCGACTCGCGTGGCTCGCCGGCAACAGAGGCGCGATGACCACCAGCTACATCGTCCAGTGCTTTCAGTTGAAGGGCCACAAGCTGGTTCCTGACCAGCCCAAGACCGCGCGCACCGGCGAAGCGGCCATCGAACTCGCGGAGCGTCTCGGCGCTCTCAAGGCCGGAGCTGTGGCCTTTTCGCAAGATGTCGATGTTGAAACGGACACCTACGATGAGCCGAGAGTGCTCTATCGGATCGGCAACTTGCCGCGCGGCCTGTTCGAAGACGTATAGTTCCGCCACCCACGTTGAGCTAAGCGCGACGTGGGTGGGAGATGCGCGAATTCGAAGCGCATCTCCCAATAGAATGACGGCTTGGCTTAGTAGTCCATGCCGCCCATGCCACCGCCGCCGCCCATGGCAGGCGCCGGATCCTTCGGCATTTCGGCGATCATCGCTTCGGTGGTGATCAGAAGGCCGGCGACTGAGGCGGCATCCTGCAGCGCAGACCGCACGACTTTCACCGGGTCGATAATGCCCATCTTGATCATGTCGCCGAACTGGCCGTTCTGCGCATCGTAGCCAAAGGTCTCCGATGCATTCTCCAGGATCTTGCCGACGATTACAGAGCCCTCGGCACCCGAGTTCTGGACGATCTGACGGATCGGCTCCTGCAGGGCGCGGCGGACAATACCGATACCGGCCTGCTGATCGGCGTTCTCACCTTTGACGGTCAGCGCCGACGAGGCCCTCAGGAGGGCAATGCCACCGCCGGCAACAATACCTTCTTCAACCGCAGCGCGGGTGGCGTTCAGAGCGTCATCGACGCGGTCCTTGCGCTCTTTCACTTCGATCTCCGAGCCACCGCCGACGTTGATGACGGCGACGCCACCGGCGAGCTTCGCCAGACGTTCCTGCAGCTTTTCCTTGTCGTAATCCGAGGTGGTGTCCTCGATCTGCGACTTGATCTGGCCGAT
>CAZNAE010000018.1:0-35606 GCA_964570695.1 uncultured Devosia sp. | reverse complement strand
CTACTGGCTCAGATCCGGCGTCTGCGCGCCGGTGTGGGCGACGTGGGGGTCTTCGGCCTGCTTGACCTCGGCGACGCCGCCGTCGCCGGCGGCGAGCATCTTGTTGATGCCCAGTTTCGACTCCTCGGTGAGGCTGCGGAGCGCGGCGCGATAGTCAGGCGTCGCCACCCAGACCCGCATTTCGAGCGTCACGGTGGTGGTGCCGAAAGTGTCGACCAAGACCGTGGGCGCCGGCTCGGTAAGGACGCGCTTGTCGCATCCGGCGACCGCCAGCAGGGCTTTTCGCGCCTGGGCGATGTTGGCGGTGTCCGGGACCGTGATGTTGACATCGATGCGGCGGCGCGGCTCGCGGCTGTGGTTGGTGATCGCGCCGTTCCAGAGCTTGTTGTTGTTGGTAAAGACGTACAGGCCACTGGTCGAGCGCAGCCGGGTGCCGAACAGCCCGATTTCGACCACGACGCCCTCGACGCCGTCGCCGGTGATGTATTCGCCCACGGCCACCGGCCTGATCCAGGCCAGCATGATGCCCGCGGCGACGTTGCTCAGCGTGTTCTGCAAGGCCAGTGCCAAAGCGAGGCCGGCGGCGCCGACGACGGTGAAGATCGAGGCCGATGGAATGCCGAGGAAGCCGAGCGCCGTGATGATCGCGAAGATCAGAATGACGTAGCGGGTGGCCTGGCCCGCGAGCGGCGCGATGGTCACCGCATTGCCGCCAACGCGCGCCAGCCAGCGCTTGACGGCGCGCTGCGCGAACCGGGCGAGAAAGTAGCCGATCGCAAGGGTCAGGATGGCAGCAAGAATGGGGAGCAGCACGCCTGTCCAGGCGGCGGGACTGCTGAGTGAGAAGGGCTGAATCATCTGGATTTCCGGGGTTATTGACGCTTTGGAACGAATAATGCGCCGGCGGCCGGAAAGTGCCGCTGCGCTGCTGGACAGGGGCGGATGCCTCTGGTAGTCACCGCCCCGGATCGGGCGGCTAGCTCAGCTGGTAGAGCAGGCGACTCTTAATCGCCGGGTCCGGGGTTCGAGTCCCCGGCCGCCCACCAATCCTCCACAGATTTCGAGCCGAACGCCGCGTTCGTCGCATTGCGGTTAACGCGCGTTAACCCGAATCCGGCAGTGTCGTGCGATGGCCGTTTCCGCTCCATCGCTGACGCAGACTGCCGCGCGGGCGGCGCAGGCCGGGGTCGCGTTGTTCAAGGTCGGGCAGGTGCTCGAGGCGCTGGTGCTGGGTAGGACCGGGGCCGGGCTAACCGAGCTCAAGATCGGCGATGTGCTGGTGCAGGCGCAATTGCCGCCGAACGTCCTGCCAGGAACGGTGTTGCAACTCGCCGTGAAGATTGGCGGCACGACGCCGCAGCTGGCGATTTTGACGCAGAGCGCCGGCGGCGGCGGGCCTGTTGTGACGTCGGCAGTGACGGTGCTGCCGCTTCCGGCGGCGCCGGTTGTGCTGTTGCCGGCGGGCGCGGACGGTGTGGCGAAAGCGCAGGCGCCGCAAGTGGTTGTGGCGACGGGCTCGCCAAGTGAATCAGCGGTGCCGGCGGCGGTGCAGGCATCATCCGGGCTTGCACAGCCGGCGGCACAGGTACCGCTGCAGCCGGTGTCCGCTGGCGCGCCGCAAGCGGCAACCACTCCCCCGCAGGCGACTGCCGCGGTGGTAGCGCCCGTCGTGCAACAGGCCGAAGCTCTCGCGGTGACCACGGCTGCTTTGCCGACGCCGCCGTCGCAAGGGGCAGTGCAATCTCAGGGCGTGATGGTCGCCGTGCCGGCGCTGGCGGTCAGTTTGGCGGCGGATCCCGCGGCCAACTCAGCATTGCCGGTGACGACTTCGTCGCCGGCCACAGGCGTTCTTTCGCCCGAGCCGGTTGCGACCCCCGCGCCGCTTGTGTTGGCGCCGAGCGGTCAGCCCGCGCCGCAGCCGACCGCAGGATCGCGGGAGGTGATTGCCACGCCATCGCCTGTGCTGGCGGCTGCAGTTCAGGCTGTAATCGCCCCCATGCCAACCGAGGCTCCACTGGTACAGGCGGCAGCGGGCGCCGGACCCTCGCCGAATACGGCGCCGCAGACGCCGCCTACGCCCGGGGCAGAACCTGAGGCGGCCAATCCCTTGCTGGTCGCGCAATCGGCGACGAGGACGCTGCAGACGGTCGCTGAATTGCCGAGGGTGGCGGTCCCTCCGGCCAGCATCGCGCAGGCGGCCGCTTCCTTGCCGATGACGCCGGAAGCTGCGCTGGCGCAGATGATCCCGGACGCGCTGGCGAAACAGGATACAGCCGGGCCGCTCATGGCTTCGCTTGCCAGGGTCGTGGCCGGGGCGGTGCCGTTGCCGGCGCCGGCGCTGCGCGCGGCGGCGCAGGTGCTCGGTCAGCGGGTCGTGGTGACGGACGGCGAGATCGGCGGCGAGGCGCTGGAGCAGGCGGTTGCCAAGGCCGGGGTGATGCTGGAGGCGACGCTGGCGAAGGGCACATCGCCGCCTGGCGATGCCAAGGCCGGGCTGCTGGCGCTGAAATCGGCACTCACGGCGATGCTCGGAGGCAACCCGCCATCGGCGCCGGCCGGCGCGCAGCACGCTTCGCCACCGCCACTCCGGGGGATGCCGATGCGTGCCTCCCCGATCGACATTCCGCCGCTGCCGGAGGGTGTGCGCGACATCGCGCGGACGCTGCATGCGCAGACGGACGCGGCGATCTCGCGGACCAAGCTGCTGCAGCTTGCCTCGCTGCCGGATGCCGACAGCCGGGTCGCTCCGCGCAGCGAAACGCGGGTCGAAATCCCGTTTCTGATCGGCCAAGAACTGGTGATGGTGCAGATCCAGATTTCGCGGGATGGCGCGCGGCGCGAGGCCGAGCAGCGCAACCGCGGCTGGACGATGCGGTTTGCGATGAATTTTTCGCAGACGGGCGAAGTCGGGGCGGAGGTAGGGTTGCTTGGCAAAGCCGTCAATGTCGCGCTCTGGGCGGCCGAGCCGGAGACCGCGCAGGCGCTGAACAACATGTTGCCCGAGCTGGGCCGGGCGCTCGAGCGGCTGGGGCTCAATCCCGGTACGATCCGCAGCCGGGCAGGCGCGCCGGAACCGGTGAAGCTGCGCAGCGGCCATCTGCTGGATGCGATGTCATGAGCGAAGCGTCGAAGAAGCCGGCGGCCGCTGTAGCGCTCGACTACGAGGCCGGGACCAACGACGCGCCGCGCGTCGTCGCCAAGGGCCGCGGTATCGTGGCCGAGAAGATCATGGAGGTGGCGCGCGAGAACGGCGTGATGATCGAGGCCAACCCGATGCTGGCGGAAGCGCTGAGCGGCGTCGAACTCGATAGTTCCATCCCGCATGAGCTCTACCAGGCGGTGGCGGAGGTCATCGGCTTCGTGCTCCGCGCCAGGCGAGACCGGGACTAGTTCCGAGGGTTTCCCAACGATTTCCGGGCCTCGAGGGGTGAAAGCCAGGTCCCGATTGACTAGATAGGGTCGACAAGCCCGTTTCGGGCCGCGGCACTATTGGGACGGAGAGATTGGATCTCTTTTCCGCCGGCTCGTTCGGCGCATTCCTCCAAGTGATCATGATCGATCTGGTGCTCGCCGGGGACAACGCGGTTGTCATCGGCATGGCCGCGGCCGGCCTACCCGTCGTTATGCGGCGGAAAGCGATCATGATCGGCATTCTTGTCGCGACCGTTCTCCGCATCATCTTTGCGCTGCTCGCGACGCAGCTGCTGGCGTTTACCGGTCTGCTGCTGGCCGGCGGCTTCCTGCTGCTCTGGGTCTGCTTCAAGATGTGGCAGGAGCTGAAGGGGCAGCACGATGATCATCACGCCGAAGAAGTCCTCCACGCGACACAGGCGCTGATCCCACCGCGGGCGCGTAAAACGCTCGGGCAGGCGGTGCTGCAGATCGTCATCGCCGACGTGTCGATGTCGATCGACAATGTGCTGGCGGTTGCCGGGGCGGCGCAGCATCACATCGAGGCGCTGGTGTTCGGCCTCGCACTCTCTGTGTTCCTAATGGGCGTCGCCTCCTCAGTGATCGCCCGGCTGCTCGGCCATTTCCGCTGGATCGCGTGGGTCGGGCTGGCGGTGATCGTCTATGTGGCGCTGCGCATGGTGTATGAGGGGCTCGACCAGGTGATGGGGGATGCGTTGCCCTCGATCCCGCTGATCACTGGCCCGCTGCCGATGCCCGGGTTTGCTTGATTAACCCTAGTCGCGGGTTAGGTGGCATTTACCCTGTTTGGGAAGGGATTTCGACGCTCCGACGGCCTATTTTGATGGCTAAGTTCAGCGGAGTATTGCCGTGTCGATGGCCATTGATGGGACAGCGGAAGGGTTGAGCCGGACCGCGCCGCGGCGCGCCAGCGCCATGACCACCCAGATCGTCTCGCCGGAATTGTGGGACCGCACGATCGCGCAGTTCGACGAGGTCTGCCAGGAGCAACTCTATACCTTTGCCAAGACGCGCTGGCCGCATGTGTCGCACGAGCCGGTGCTGTTCTGGCAGGGCGGCGAGGTGGTCGGTGGCAGCCTGATGATGATCCAGCCGTTGCCGCTGAGGACCGGTGCGCTGGCGGTGGCCAAATGGGGCCCGATGCTGGCCAAAGCCGAGCATGCACGCGCCAACGATATCTATCACGGTATGATCGACGCGCTGGTCGAAGACTATGCGCAGAAGCGGCATTTGATGCTGAGCGTCCTGCCGCGCGCCGCGCTGTCGCCATTCAACATCGAATACGACCACCTGACGCATCGCGGCTTTTCGCGTGGCGCCGAGCTGCTGTTTCCCAACCGCTATATCGTCAATCTCCGGTTGAGCGATGCCGAGCAGCGCAAAAGCTTCCTGCAGAAATGGCGCTATCACCTGAACAAGTCCGAGAAGGCCGGACTCAGCTTCGAGTGGGCACCGGCGGAACGGCTTGGCGAATTCGACGCGCTCTATGGCCGCATGCTCGACCGCAAGAAATTCCCGGACCACTCGGCCTACGAGACGCTGCCGGCGTTGATGGCGATGGCGAACGAGAGGCTGCGGCCGGAACTGTTCTTCGTACGGCACTTGGGCGAAGTCATCGCCGGTGCGGTGATCTTCAAGGCCGGCGACCGGGCGGTCTATCTCTATGGCGCCACCAAGGACGAGGCGTTGCCGCTGCGCGCCGGCTATTTCATGCACTGGCACATCATCCGCTGGCTGCGCGATAACACGCCCGCCAAATGGTACGACCTTGGCGGGACCGACGGCTTTCACGGCCTGCACCAGTTCAAGAAGGGCATGGTCGGCGAGGCCGGTGTGATCCAGCCCGTGCCGCCCGTCGCCAACTATGCCGCTTATGCCTGGCCGCGGCTGATGGGCAATACGGCGTTTGCGGCGCGTGGTGCCGTGCAGAAGCTGCAGCACCTCGTCAACGACCTGCGCCGCGATCGGGCCAAGCCCGACCAGAAGCGCGATGCCGAGGCCGCGGAATGAGCCTTCGCAACCGGCTGCTGTCGCAATCGACGGTGATCTTCGGGGCCCGGCTGTTCGGCGCAGGACTGACCTTCCTTGTCCAGGTCGCCATCGCCCGCTTCCTCGGCGGGCAGGCGCTGGGCGAGTACATTTTGGTCATGGCGGCGGTGAACATCATTGCGGTAGTGATGCCGCTCGGCTTTGAGACGACCGGCACTTATTTCGCCGCGGAGTACCGCGCCAAGGGCGAGGGCAAGCTGCTGCGCGGCTTCATCACGCGCGCGTATGGGCATATCGTCGTGACCGGCGCGATCCTGCTGCTCGTCGGCTATCCGGTCGCCAGCCTTTTCGGCGTTGCAGGCAAGGTGCTGGCGGCGCATTGGACGCCGGCGGCGGTTCTGGCCATCGCGACGGCCGTCGTGCTGGTTAACGGCGCGATGCTGGTCGGGCTGAAGCGGCCGTTCGCCGGATTCTTCGCCGAGACATTGTTCCGTCCGCTGCTGGCCATCGCCGGCTTTGCGGTAGCGCTAATCGCGATGGTGCCGGGCGACGCGCTCAATACGCTGCTTTGGGTGCTGTCGGTCGGCTACGCCATCGTCGGCCTCGTCCAGCTCGGCATGCTCTTGACGACGACACGGACCATTCCGCTCGAAACGGAGGCACGGCCGCACGAATGGAAGCGTTGGTGGCGCTTTGCGGTCCCGTGGATCGCGCTGGCGGTCGCCGGCGACTTCTTTTTCGATATCGACCTCTTGCTGCTCGCCGGCCATATGGGCCGCGAGGAGCTAGCGGTCTTCGGCGTGTGCACGCGGGTGTTCTCGCTGGTTTCGTTCGGCGTCGGTGCCGTGTACGCCGTGACGATGCCCGACATCTTCGAAAGCGAAGCGCTGCAGGACCGGGCCGGGTTCCATCGCAAGGTGGGCGAGGCGAACCTCGTTGCCTCCGGGCTCTCGGTGCTGCTGCTGGTCGTGGTGCTGATCCTCTCGCCGTTTGCCTTCATGCTGTTTGGACCGGCGTTCCAGGCAGGCGTCATTCCGCTGGTGATCCTTTGCGTTGGGCTGATCATTCGCTCGGTGTTCGGCCCGGCGTCCCTCATGCTGTCGATTCACAACCGGCCCTATGCCAGCCTGCCGGCCGTCGCCGCCGCGATGACGACACTGCTGATCGCCAATCTGGCGCTGGTGCCGACCATGGGTCTGCTCGGCGCGTCGATTGCGGCACTCCTCTCGATGACTGTGTGGTCCGGTGTGCTGTGGTTCACGGCGCTCAAGATCGCCGGAGTCGACGTGTCGATCAGGGCGCGGCTGGTCCGGCCGGTTCCGCTCGTTGCGAAGGCGGCAGAGTAGGCTCGCCGCCGACAGCTCCATAGCCATTGGTGAATGGATTTTTCCGCGCGACGGAGGCTTAGCCGGTAGCCTCTTGACTCATGCATATCTCTTTGGCTATAGGTTTATCCATAGCCAACAGGGTATTGATCCTGAATGTCCAGCGCACCCGATGTCCTTTTTCGCACGCTTGCGGACCCGACCCGCCGAGGCCTGTTCGAGCGGCTGTGCCGCGAGGGCGAAAAGACTGTCAGCGCGCTGACCGAGCGGGCCGGTGTTTCGCAGCCGGTGGTTTCCAAGCATCTCGGCGTTTTGAAGCAGGCGGGGCTGGTGCGCGATCGTCATGAAGGCCGGCAGACGCACTACAGCGCACAGCTTGGCGCGCTGTCGCCGCTGATCGACTGGACGAGCCAGATGGCCGGCTTCTGGGAAGACCGGATCGACCATCTCGAAGATTTGCTCAGGAGGATGGACCAGTGAGCCAGCCCGAAGCCGAAACGCGCACAGTGATCGTCGAGCGCGAGGTGGGCTATCCGCCGGAAAAGATCTGGCGCGCTCTCACGCAACCGCATCTGATCGAGGAGTGGCTGATGAAGAACGATTTCAAGCCAGTCGCCGGTCACCGCTTCAAGCTCCGCAAGGAGCCGAAACCCGAGGTCAGTATTGTCGTCGACTGCGAGGTTTTGAAGGTCGAGCCGAACAAGACGCTGTCCTACACCTGGGATGCGTTCGGGCTCGAGAGCGTCGTGACGTTCACCCTGACGCCGACCGGCACAGGGACGCGTCTGCGTGTCGAGCAGTCGGGGTTCCCGCCGGAGATGCGAAGCGCCTACAAGGGCGCCAGGGCATCGTGGCCGCAGATCCTGGCAGCGCTGGAACAGGTCATCAAGAGCATGGATGAGGACTGAGATCCTCGCGCCCCCAATCGCGTCAAGCAACGGAGAAGACCAATGAAGATCAAACTGACCACCATATTTGTGGACGATCAGGACAAGGCGCTGCGCTTCTATTGCGACGTGCTGGGCTTCACCAAGAAGGCCGACTTCAGCAATAGCGGCTATCGCTGGCTGACAGTGGTCTCACCCGACGATCCAGACGGGGTCGAGTTGCAGCTCGCGCTCAACAACAATCCGCCGGCCAAGGCCTATCAGGAGGCCGTCTTTCAGCAGGGCCAGCCGGCGGTGATGTTCTTCACCGATGATGTCAAGGCCGACTATGAGCGCATCACGGCCCGTGGCGGCGTCTTCAAGATGCTGCCGACGCAGGTCACGGGCTCGACGATTGCGCAGATCAACGACACCTGCGGCAATCTGGTCCAGATCACGCAGCTGGCCCGCTGGTAGAACGACGTTTTGAGGAGTCGACGAATGACGAATCTGACCAAAGCCGCCAAGGCTGCCGCGGCGCCGGCAAAACGCTCCAAGGCGTTCTCGGCTGAGGAACAGGCTGCCATGAAGGAGCGCGCCAAGGAGGCGAAGGCGGCGCGGGCCAAGGGAGCCGATGCCGACGCCGAGGGCGAAGTGCTGGCCAAGATCGCCGCGATGAAGCCGGCCGACCGCGCCATGGCCGAACGGGTGCACGCGATCGTCAAGGCCGCGGCGCCGAGCCTCACCTCGAGAACCTGGTACGGCATGCCGGCCTACGCCAAGGATGGCAAGGTGGTGTGCTTCTTCCAGGACGCGAACAAGTTCAAAGTCCGCTATGCGACGCTCGGGTTCAGCGACACGGCGAAGCTCGATGACGGCAACATGTGGCCCAATGCGTATGCGCTGACGAAGCTGACCGGCGCGGACGAAGCTAAGATCACGGCGCTGGTGAAGAAGGCCGTGGGCTGACGGAAGTAGCTGGGACTAACGTCCCAGCAGCTCGTTGAGTTTTTGCACCATGCGGCCGAGGCGCCCGGCGCCGACGCCGTGGTCGTAGCCGTCGGTCACCTTGGTGTAGGGCCTTTCCATCACGCAATAGTCCTGCCCGAAGATGTGGTTCTTGAGGACGCAGGTTTCGGCGTAGCCGTAGCGGCGGAGGAGGGCGAGGGCGACCTCGTTTTCCGGCCGCACGAACGTGTAGGCTTTGTGGAACCGGCTGTTGTCGAAATGCTCGTCGAAGGCGCGCATGCCGTGCATGCCGAGCCGGGTCTTGCGGAAGTCCGGGAAGATCCAGCTCCAGTAGCGGAAGATGGCGCCGAACTCGGGGCCGGAGATCAACGCACCGCCAATTTTGCCTTCCGACATGAGGCAGATGACGTGCCAGGGGTCCTGGCGTTGCAGCATGCGCAGGTAGGATTTGGTGAGGCGGGCCTTTTCCCAAGCCTTGAACTCGGCGTTGTAGTGCGGGCTCTCGTCGATGACGGCCATCAGCTCGCGGTGGACCAGGTCGAGATCGGCATCGGTCGCCGGCCGGGCATTGAAGCGCGGCGTGGCCTTGGCTTCGGCGGCGGGCGGGGCGGCAGTCAGGGTCAGATCAGACATCGGTCAGGCTCCGATCAGAATGTGCCGCAAGGATACGCCTCGGCGGCCCGCGCCCGTAGCGCTCAGCGCTGCTGCGGTTAACGGCGCCGCAAAGTGGTCTGCTTGCCGGTGCGGAACGCAATGGCTAGAACCGCTTAACTAAGAATTCGAGGAGGAGCCGATGAGCGACAATCTGGTGTTTCAGCCGAGCGAGGCCGCCAAGGCGCGTACGCTGACGACCAAGGCGCAGTATGACGAGATGTATGCGCGCTCGATCAGCGATCCCAACGGCTTCTGGGCCGAGCAGGCCAAGCGCCTCGACTGGTTCAAGTTCCCCACCAAGATCAAGAACACCAGCTACGAATATCCCAACATCTCGATCAAGTGGTTCGAGGATGGGGAGCTCAACGTCTCCTACAACTGCCTCGACCGGCACCTTGAAAAGCGTGGCCACCAGACGGCGGTCATCTGGGAAGGCGACATCCCCGGCACCGACGGCAAGGTGACCTATCGCGAGCTCTACGAGCGGGTCTGCCGGTTCGCCAATGTGCTCAAGGCGCAGGGCGTCAAGAAGGGCGACCGCGTCACGATCTACATGCCGATGGTGCCGGACACGGCGGTGGCGATGCTCGCCTGCTCGCGCATCGGCGCTGTGCATTCGGTGATCTTCGGCGGCTTCTCGCCGGATTCGATCGCCGGCCGCGTCAATGACTGCGACAGCAAGATCATCCTGACGGCCGACGAAGGCCGGCGTGGCGGCAAGCTCATTCCGCTCAAGAAGAATGTCGACGAGGCACTGACCAAGGCCGAGCGCGTCACCAAGGTGATCGTGGTCAAGGTCACGGGCAATCCGGTGGAAATGAAGGCCGGGCGCGACGTCTGGTATCATGAGGCGTCGGCTGGGGTCAGCGCGGACTGCCCGCCGGAGCGGATGAACGCCGAGGACCCGTTATTCATCCTCTATACGTCGGGTTCGACCGGCAAGCCGAAGGGCGTTCTACATACCACCGGCGGCTATCTGGTCTGGGGCTCGATGACGCATGAGCGGAGCTTCGACTATCGCGACGGCGACGTGTTCTGGTGCACGGCGGATGTCGGCTGGGTGACCGGCCATACCTACATCGTCTATGGGCCGCTGGCGAACGGCGCGACCACACTGATGTTCGAGGGCATCCCGAGTTATCCCGATGCCGGCCGCTGCTGGCAGGTCGTGGAAAAGCATAAGGTCAACATCTTCCACACCGCGCCGACGGCGATCCGCGCGCTGATGGGCGCCGGACCGCAGTTCCCGGACAAATACGCCATGCCGAGCCTCAGGACGCTCGGCACTGTGGGCGAGCCAATCAACCCGGAAGCGTGGCTCTGGTACTACAGGCATGTGGGCAAGGAGCGCTGCTCGATCGTCGATGCCTGGTGGCAGACGGAGACCGGCGGGCACATGATTGCGCCATTCCCTGGCGCCATTCCGACTAAGCCCGGCTCGGCGACGGTGCCGTTCTTCGGCGTGCAGCCCGTGGTGCTGTCGCCCGAGGGCAAGCTCCAGGAGCAGACCAAGGCCGAGGGCGTGCTGGCGATCAAGGACAGTTGGCCGGGCCAGATGCGGACGGTCTATGGCGACCACGAGCGGTTCGTGCAGACCTATTTCACGCAGTACAAGGGCTACTATTTCACCGGCGACGGCTGCCGCCGCGACGAGGACGGTTATTACTGGATCACCGGCCGCGTCGACGACGTGCTGAACGTTTCGGGCCATCGCATCGGTACAGCCGAAGTCGAGAGCGCGCTGGTGGCTCATCCGAAGGTCGCCGAGGCGGCGGTGGTCGGCTATCCGCACGACATCAAGGGCCAGGCGCTCTACTGCTACGTGACGCTGATGGCCGGCGAGAAGGGCGACGACGCGCTTAAGGCCGAGCTGCGCGGCTGGGTGCGCAAGGAGATCGGCGCACACGCGGCGCCCGATCTGCTCCAGTTTGCGCCAGGGCTGCCGAAGACACGCTCAGGCAAGATCATGCGGCGCATCCTCCGCAAGATCGCCGAGAACGACTATAGCGCGCTGGGCGATACGACGACGTTGGCCGACCCGAGCGTCGTGCAGGATCTCATCGAGAACCGGCAGAACAAGTAGTCCGAGCAAGGGCGCCGTTAAGACTTCCTATCGCCTCGGGCGGCATACTGCTCGGGGTTTGGGACGGTTTGGGCGGTCCATGCGACTACGGGAACTGACGTCGGCCGTTGTGGCCCGGTTCGGGATGAGCGACCCTGATGCGCGCGCGGCTGCGCTGTCGCATGTGGTCGCGGACAACTATGACGGCGTGATTGTCGTCGACGCCAAGGGCGTGATCCTTGCGGCGAGCCGTGTGGCGGGGGAACTGCTCCGGCAGACCCGGCCGCTCGAAGGGATGGCGGCTGACGCCGTGCTGCCGCGCGAGATGTCGCAAGCCATCCGGCAGGTGTTGAAGGACCACAAGGTCGGCGAGCGCACGCCACTCGCCATCGCAGTGCTCAAGCATGGCGACGAGCACAATGAGCGGCTGGTGGCGCAATATGTGGCGACGGTCAGCCACGTCGGCGGATCGCCGGTGGCGTGCCTCAATTTCTGGGATGTGACGGAGCGGCGGCGGGCCGAGGAGAAGCTCGCTTTCCTCGCAACGCACGATCCGCTGACCGGGGCGCTGTCGCGAACCGGGCTCTGCAACGCCATCAACGAGCGGTTCGAGAGCGAGCGGGCGCGGGCCGAAGGGCTGACGCTCCTCGCCATCGATCTCGCCCGCTTCAAGCCGGTGAACGATGCGCTCGGCCATGCGCATGGCGACATGCTGCTGACGCAAGTAGTGAGCCGCCTGCGCTCGACGGGCGCGGCGCATGTGGCGCGGCTCGGCGGGCACGGATTTGCCATCGCGCATCCGGGGCTGTCGACGGACGAGTCCGCGCAGTTCTGCGACCTGATCGAAAAGCGGCTGGTCGAGCCCTATCAGCTCGGCCCGCACCGGGCGATCATCGGCGCCGACATCGGCTTTGCCCATTCGACGGTGTCGGGGTTCGACCCCGATCAATTGCTGAGCCACGCCGACATGGCGCTCAACGTCTCGCGCCGCACGTCCGGCAAGGGCTACGCGGCGTTCTCCCCGGAGATGGACGAGAGTCTGCGCGCCCGGCAGCAACTCGAGACCGAGATGCAGCGCGCCATGGAGCGCGGCGAGATTTCGCTCATGTTCCAGCCGCAGGCCTCGCTCGAGGATGGCTCGACCATCGGCGTCGAGGCCCTGATGCGCTGGATGCATCCGGAACTGGGGGCGGTGTCGCCGGAGCGGTTCATTCCGGTCGCCGAGGAGACCGGCAAGATCGTCGAACTCGGCCGCTGGATCCTCGAGGCGTCGTGCCGCGAGGTGATGAGTTGGCCGGGCGAACTCCGACTCTCGGTCAACGTGTCGCCGGTGCAGTTCGAGCTCGTAGACGTGGTGAGCGAAATTCGCGACACGCTGGGGCGCACGGGTTTTCCAGCACATCGGTTGGACATAGAGATCACCGAGGGCATCTTCGTGTCGAACACGCGCTCGACGATCGAGGCGCTGCAGAAGCTGCGCAATCTTGGTGTCGGCATCGCGCTCGACGATTTTGGTACCGGTTATTCGTCGCTGAGCTATCTGGGGCGGCTGCCGGTCGACAAGATCAAGATCGACCAGAGCTTCGTCAAACGCCTGCCGGGCGACCAGGAAGCGGGCGTTATCATTCGTGCGGTGATGATGCTGAGCGAAGCGCTTAACAAGGTGGTAATCGCCGAAGGCATCGAGACGGCCGATCAGGCCTGGATGCTGAAGATGATGGGTTGCAAGGTCGGGCAAGGCTATCATTTCGGCCGGCCGAAGACAGCCAAGGAAATGCGCACCCACCTGCAGCCGGACACACTGCGCGCCCACCTCTAGACCAAGAGTCCGGTCAACCGAACTTTCGAGCGGCATCGAGGGCGAGGCCCAGGCCGACGCTGCCGAAGGCATCGGTTTCGACAAAGCGGGCGGCGGGGAAGAGGGCGCGAAGCCGTGTCATCACCGCTGGAATCTGGGTCGATCCGCCGGTGAGGATCAGTGTCTCGACGCGCTCGGCGGCGAGGTCAGCGGCGGCGAGCGCAACGCCGATGGTGTCGGCGATGCGCTCGATCGGCGCTTCAAGCGCTTCAGTCAGGTCGCTCCGCTCGATGGGCGTCCGGAGTTCGACCTCTTCGCCGGAGAAGGCGAGGCGGGTTTCGGTGTCGTGGGTGAGCGCGATCTTCGCATCCTCAACGGTGCCGGCGAGCAGATGCCCCTCATGGTGGGCGACGATCGAGATCATGTTGGCGACGCGATCGGGATAGTGCGCTTCGCGCTCGGTGTGACGCAACTGGCGGAGGATCGCCGGGTCGTAGAGCCGGTTGATCCGGTGCCAGGTCGCGAGATCGACATAGGGGCCGGAGGGCAGGGGCCGTTTGCCGTCGTCGGTCGGCGTCTGGTAGCCGAGCGCGCGCATCACCTTCTTCAGCGACAGCAGACGGTCGAAATCGGTGCCGCCGACATGCACGCCGGAGGTCGAGAGAATGTCGGCGGTGCGATCGGTGGCACGCGCCCGCTCGGGCGAGACGCGGACGATGGAGAAGTCCGACGTACCGCCGCCGAGATCGACGATGAGGCCGATTTCCTCGCGCGTTACCTGCTGCTCGTAATCGAGCGCCGCGGCGATCGGTTCGTATTGGAAGGCGATGTGACGGAAGCCCTGGGCGCGGACGGCGCTTTCCATCTGGCGCTGCGCTTCCTTGTCGGCGAGCGGATCGTCGTCGACGTAGTGCACCGGCCGGCCGACGACAACATCGCCAAGGGTGTCATCGATGTCGGCCTCGGCGCGCGCCTTCAACTCGGCGACGAACGAGCCGATGATGTCGAGGAACGGCATGACGCGGCGCTTGATGCGGACGGATTCGTCCGCCAGCGAACTGCCGAGGATCGATTTCAGCGAGCGCATCATGCGGCCGTCGGCGCCGTCGGTGTAGGCCTTGATCGCCGCCCGGCCGAAGAGGGTCTGGTCCGAGGCAAAGTCGAAGAAGATGGCGCTCGGGATCGTGGAGCGGCCCTCTTCCAGCGGCAGAAGGCGCGGCGCGGCATTGCCGGCGGCTGCCAGAGCCAGCGTGGAGTTCGAGGTGCCGAAATCGAGGCCGCAGTGGCGCGCTGGCGTTGGCATGGCGATCCCGGCTTTGGAGGGACGGGTCTATAACGGGCGCGGCGATGTACGGCAATCGGCTTGCCGTTTACGATTTGGCCGCAATGCGGTGGCAAGGATCGTCGCCTATCCAGCCTGAGGTGATCCGTGATCCGTCTGCTCGTTCCCGCGCTCATGGCGCTGCTGTTGGTGGCGCCGGCCGAGGCGCAGTCGCTGGAGCAGATGGCGGGGCAGATGATCATCGTTGGCTTTTCCGGCGACGATCCCTCCGACAAATCGGTGCAGGCCGTGGCGGCGGAACTGGGCGCGAGCAAGCTCGGCGGCGTCATGTACCTCAAGCCAAATGTCAAAAGTCTCAAGGCCGTGAAGGCGATGAACGCGGCGTTCCGTGCGGCCTCGCCGGATCTGCCGCCGTTCATCACGCTCGACCAGGAAGGCGGAGCGGTCGAGCGGCTGACGTCGGAGGTCGGGTTCACCGAGCTGCCCAACGCGCAGACGATCGCCGCCAACGACACGCCGGCCGAGGCCGAGGCGGTCTATGCAAAGATGGCGAGCGGCATTGCGGCGCTCGGGTTCTCTGTGAATTTCGGGCCGGTCGCCGATCTCAACATCAACCCGAACAATCCGGTGATCGGCAAGTTCGGCCGCTCGTTCAGCAAATCGGGCAAGATCGTCACCGCCTATGACGAGGCCTTCATCACCGCTCACCACGATGCCGGGCTGCTGACGGCGCTGAAGCACTTTCCTGGGCACGGCTCGAGCACGACGGACAGCCATGCCGGGTTCGTCGACATCAGCAAGACCTGGAGCCCGACTGAGCTCGATCCCTACAAGGCGCTTTTCGCCAACGGCTATGCCGATTTCGTCATGGTCGGGCACCTCTACGACAAGGATTACAACGACGACCCGAACGCGCAACTGCCGGCGAGCCTGTCGAAGCCCTGGATCGACGGCGTCTTGCGCAAGCAACTCGGCTTCGGTGGCGTGGTGATCAGCGACGATCTCGAGATGGGGGCGATCCGCAAGCAGTTCGATCTGCACGACACGATCGTCCACGCGGTCATGGCTGGCGTCGATGTGCTGCTGTTCTCGAACACGGCGGCGTACTCGCCGGGTGAGGCCGACGAGGTGCGCGGGATATTGGTGGCCGAAGCGGAGGCAGATCCGGCGTTCAAGGCGCGGATCGCCGAGAGCTATGCAAGGATTGTGGCGCTGAAGGCGAGGATTGGGAAGTAGGCGTGGACTTGCCTATCGCGAAGCGTCGCGCTATTAGGACAGTGGTGCTGACGTAATAACAAGATAGCCAGACCATGACTCCTGCCATCTTTGCCGCCTTCATCGCCGCCGCCATTCCGGCGTTTTTCACGCCAGGGCCGAACAATCTGATGCTCATGGCATCAGGGGCCAAGTTCGGCTTCGGCCGCACGATCCCGCATGGCGCGGGGGTGGCCGTCGGATTTGCGGTCATGGTGGCGCTGGTCGGGCTCGGGCTGGGGGAGGTGTTCCAGTATGTGCCGTGGCTGAAGACGGCGCTCGAATATGTCGCGGCGGCCTACCTGCTGTACCTCGCTTGGACGCTGCTCGGGCTGAAGATCCACGACGCCAGTCCCCGCGAGAGGCCGCTGACGTTCCTCCAGGCGGCGGGTTTCCAGTGGATCAATCCGAAGGCCTGGGCGATGGCGGTGAGCTTCGGGGCGTTGGTGGTCGATCCAGGGCCGGGGCGGTTCGTCGGCATCGCGGTTCTGGGCATCGGCAGCCTGGTCCTTGGGGCGCTGTCGTCGCCCACGTGGATGATTTTCGGGGATCGGCTGGAAAAGCTGCTGAAGCGTACGGGTGGCGAGCGCTTCGTGGGCATCGTGCTGGCGTTGCTGGTGGTCGCTTCGGTGGTGCTGTTCCTTCTCTGAGCGGATCGGGGTAAGTTCGCCTCCCTTTGCGGCGGAGGCTGAATGCCGGACGAGTCGACCAGCGACGATGTGCGCCAGGTGCGCGCGCTGTTTCTCAGCGACGTGCACCTGGGTATGCGGCCGACCCGGATTGGCCAGCTGGTGGATTTCCTGCGCCGTCATGACGCCGAGACGATCTACCTGATCGGCGACATCCTCGACGGCTGGCGGCTGGCGAAGAGCTGGTACTGGCCGCCCGCCTACAACGAGTTCGTCGAGGAGCTGCTGGACAAGGCGGCGCGCGGCACCCGCATGGTGGTGCTGCCGGGCAACCACGACGAGTTCCTGCGGGAGTATCTCGGCACCTATTTCGGCGAGGTCGAGTTCGTCGACCGTACGGTGCACACCACCGCGCAGGGCCGGACCTATCTCGTAATGCATGGCGACCAGTTCGACATCGTCGTGGCCCATGCCAAATGGCTGGCCCATGTCGGCGACTGGGCCTACCGCATGGCGCTGAGGATCAACATCGGCATCAACTGGGTGCGGCGGCGCCTGCATCGGCCATACTGGTCGCTCAGCGCCTGGGCCAAGCACAAGGTGAAGAACGCCGTCAGCGTCATCGGCCGCTTCGAAGAGGCGCTGACGCTCGAGGCGCGCGACACCGGCGTCGATGGCGTGATTTGCGGTCACATCCATTTCGCGGACATGCATGAACGGCTCGGCATCCATTACATAAATACCGGTGACTGGGTGGAGAGCTGCACGGCGGTCGCCGAGACCCATGACGGTCAGTTCGAGCTGATCAAGTGGAACGTCCAGCTGGCGCCGCCGCCCAAGGCCCCGCGCCGCGGCTTGCGGCTGCGACGCAGCAAGGCGCCGTCGGCGCCGTAGCCGATCACAAGCCGCGGCCCCGGCGACAAGATTCTTGTGCTCGACGACGGTTACGGCCATTACGGAGTGGGGGCTTTTGTTCGCCCCAGGGGCGTTTCCTGCATGGCTTCGACCGATCGCGCCGAAGGCTTTTCGCCTGAGCTGCGCGCCACCGCGTACTATTTCGTCTACTTCATGACCTCGGGCGCGGCGACCGTCTATGCCGGCATCTGGTTCACCGACCGGGGGCTCGACGCCACCCAGATCGGCATCATCAACGCGCTGCCGGTCTTCATCATGCTGGTGCTCAACCTGCTCATCGGCCGCATCGCCGACAAGGCGAGCGACTGGCGGCAGGTGATTGTCATCGGCGCGGTGCTGGGCGGCGTCATTCCCCTGGGGCTGTTCTTGGTCCAAGGCTTCTGGGGCATCCTCCTGGTGTGGACGCTGGCGGCACTCCCGATCTCGGCGGTCGGTCCGGTCGGCGATGCGGCGACGATGCGGATGACACGGCGCAATGGCACCGATTTTGGCGGCATCCGCGCGTGGGGCACCATTGGCTACATGGGCGTGATCTATGTCACTGGACAGATCGTCACGCTGTTCGGCGGCGGCGCCTTCCTGCCCTTCTTCGTCGGGCTGGCGATCCTGCGCGGGCTGGTCTCCCTCGGCCTGCCGAATTTCCGTGCGCCGAAGGAAGAGCAGACGCTGGCGACAAAGCTGGGCGCCGGCCGGATGCGCGAGGTGATGAAGCCGTGGTTCCTGCTGCCGCTGGTCGGCTGGTCGATGGTGTTTGCCACCCACCTCATCCTCAACGCCTTCCAGGGGCTGTTGTGGAAAGAGCAGGGGCTGCCCGACCTCGCGATCGCGTTGCTGATCGCGCTCGGCGCGGCTTCGGAAGCGACGATGATGTTCGTCTTCCGAAGGTTCAACGGCAAGTTTCCCGCACGACGGCTGATCCTCTTGTCTGCGGTGGTTGCGGTGATCCGCTGGGCGCTGATGGGCCTGTCGCCGGGCATCCTGTTCCTGATCCCACTGCAGCTCTTGCATTCGGTGACTTTCGCGCTCGGCTATCTGGGCTGCGTGCACTTCATCGCGAACTGGACGAGCGAGGACATTGCGGCGGAGGCGCAGAGCTTCTTCCAGGTGCTGCAGCAGGCGTTCTCGGTGGCGGCGCTGGTGGGCTTCGGCTGGCTGGTTGGCTTGATCGGCGCGCACGCGTATTTTGTGGCCTCCGCGTTTGCCGCGATCGGCGGCGTTTTGATCTGGCTGTCGATGCGGATGATGCAGCCTAAAGTCACGGGGATCGAAGCCCATGCCTGATGCAATCAACCTGCTGATGAAGTTCGACCGGTTTACGGACCAGTGGCAGCCGCGGGTGGTGGCGGAGATGAACGATTACCAATTCAAGATCGTCAAAATCGAGGGCGACTTCGTCTGGCACAGCCACGCGGACACCGACGAGGCGTTCTTCGTAATCGAGGGCGAGCTGCGCATCGATTTTCGTGATGGCGCGGTGACAATCCGGCCGGGCGAACTCTACGTGGTGCCGAAGGGCGTCGAGCACAAGCCGTTCGCCGAGCACGAGGTCAAGCTGATGCTGATCGAGCCGCGAGGCGTGACGAACACGGGCGACGCCGGCGGCGAGCGGACAGCCAAGAACGATGTCTGGATCTAGAACGCCGATCCCGCCGACGCAAAAAAGGCCCCGCCGGAGCGGGGCCAATTTTTTGGAGGTCGTCTTTTGTTGGGCCGAGGACGCGGCGTGTCGTCAGCCCAGCCGGCCGCTCGAATGGGCCAGCATGGTATAAACCTTGCCGCGATCCGAGGTCAGGATGGCGCGGGTTTCGGTGACCGGATCGCCGCCGGTCGCGGCGCGCTGCAGGAGCTGTTCGAACTCGCTCATGTAGCTCGCGGCGTTCTTGGCGAAGTCGGCATCGCGCGACAGGCGGCGCTTCACCTCGTCATAGGTCGACTGGCCGGTCAGCGTGTAGATGCGGCGCGAGAAGACGTTCTGCTCGCCCTGCTGGTAGCGCTGCCAGGCATCGCCGAGGGCCGCCGGGTCGATAGCCCGGGCAATCTCGTCGGTCAGGGCCGTGAGGTTCTGCGGCTGCGGTGCAGCAGCCGGGGTGTTGGCGTTGCGCAGCACGTCGCGCAGCCAGCCGCCACCGGCCTCGTCGGCCTTCGGAGCGGACTTTTCAGCAACCGGGGCAGGCGCGGGACGGAGGACCGGGGCGGGAGCTTCGGCCACTGTCACCGTACGCGGGGCAGGCGCAGGTGCCGGACGCGGGGCTTCGGCGACACGTGCGGGTTCCAGACGGGGTTCCTGGCGGATCGGCTCGGGGCGTGGTTCGCGAACCGGGGCTTCCTGGCGCGGCGCGATGCGGCGTTCGCTGAGGTCGTGCGTCGCCGACTGGGCGCGGACGATGGCGTTGAGTTCGCTGAGCGCTTCGATCTGCTCGGCGACGACCCGGCGCATCGCGGCGGCGCTGGTGCGGGTTTCTTCCGGCAGCTCCATGACACCGCGGGCGAGTTCCGAGCGGGTCGCTTCGAGCTCGCCGCCGACGGCCTTGGCCGTCTCGCGCATCGTCGCAGCGGTCTCGTTGAAGCGGCGGGTCGCTTCCTCGAGCGCCTGCTGCATTTCGAGGATCATCGTTGCCTGCGTTTGGCGCAGAACGTCGGACGCCTTCTCGGTCTCGGTGCCGGCCGCTTCGCGGAACTGCACGAGTTGGGCGGCGACTTCGGTCGAGGTCGAAGAGAGGGCGCTGTTGACCTCTTCGCCGGTGGTGGCGAGGACAGACTCCATCTGGGCGCGGGCGTCGAGCAGACGGCGCTCGGTGTCATTGACGGCATTGGCGATTGTCTGGGCGAAGCCGCGCATGCGCTCGTCGATCTCGTCGGCGCGCGTCGTGAAGCTCGAAGCCAGCGCGTCCATCGCGGCGCGGCGTTCCTCGAGCGTATCGAGCGACTGCGTGCCGGCCTGGCTGAGGGCGGCGGCGGACTGATCGACCGCGGCGACTTCGGTGTTGAGGCTCTGGACCATCGAAGCAACTTCGGTGTTGAGCGTCGCGACGATACGGCCGACCTCGGTGTTGAGCGTGCTCACCATGTTGGCCATGTCGGAATTGAGCGTGCCGGCCATGGACGAGACTTCGCTGCTGAGGTTGCCGGTCATGCCGCCGAAGCGGTCCAGCATCTCGTTGACCGTCGATTGGAGGCCTGAGACCTGGCTGGCGACCAGCTGGCCCGCCTGCTCGGTCGTCGCCGCCGCATCGCGTACTGTGGCCGAATAGGCGGCCGTCTGGTTGGCGACGCTGCTCTCGAGCTGACCGAGAGTGGTGTTGGCACTGTCGAGCACCTGGCCGAGGATCTGGTTGGCCTGGTTGAGACGCTCGAACGCCGAGTTGGCATCCTGCTGGATTCGGTTGGTGGTCGCCGACATGAGCTGCTCGGTCTGCGAGGCACTGGCGGCAAGCGCCTCCTGCAGCACGTTGCCGTGGGCATGCAGCATGCCCTCGATTTCCTGTGAGCGTGCGTTGACCAGCGCGGCGAGGCTGTCGCTCTGCTGGTTGACGGAGGCGCTGAGAGCCGAGACGCGGTTCTCGATAGCGTCGGTCGCCGCGACGGCCTTGATCGAGATGAGCTCGTCGATCGAATGCGAGGCGGTGTGGATCTGCTCGAGGGCCTGACGGACGTGGGTGTCCATACGGTCAGCGGTCTCGGCCACGTCGAGCGTGATGTTGGCGGTGGCGGCAACGATGCGGGTCGAGATCGTCTCTTCGATCCGATCGGCGCCCGCTTCGAGGTCGGCCATCGACTGGACGAGGGCGGTGTTGATCGCCGTGTTGAGCGAGGCCAGGCGCTCGGCCGTGATATCGGCGCGGGCGGTGATCGCTTCGGGCAGAGTGCCGAGGCGCTGGTCGACCATGTCGGTGATCGCCTTGCGGGCGGAATTGACGCCGGTCTCGATGATGTCGGCGGCCTTGCGAGCGCTCTCGCCCACGGTGGCGGCGGCGCCGTCGATCCGGGCGGTCACGCCGCTCTCGGCATCGGCGATGCGAAGGATTGCCGAATCGATGCCGCGGCCGAGGTTGTCGTTGACCTCGCCGACCTTGCTGGCAATGAGCGAGGACACGGTCGTGGCGCGATCGGCCATGATGTCGGTGACCGACCGGAGGCTCGCGTCGATCTTGTCGCGGGCGGCGGTGCCCTGCGCGTCGATGGTGCGGGCGAGTTCCATGGTGCGGTCGCCGATGGCGCCGGCGATCGCCGCAGTGTGCGTGCCGAGCACTTCGGCGAGCTGCTGGGTGCGGGTGTTCAGGGCTTCGCTGAGTTCGGCCGAACGGGCGCCGACCGTCGAGGCCAGCATCTGGGTGCGCTGGTCGAGCGCCGCGGCAAGAGCGTTCTCATGCTGCTGCAAAGTCGCATCGACCCCCTGGAAGCGCGTCTCCATCACGGTGCCGATCTGGGCGACGTGCTGGGTGAGAGTGCTGTCGAGCAGCGTGGTGCGGCCGACGAGCAACTCGTTGATCTCCTTGGCACGGCCGAGCAGCGAGTCGCTGAGTTCGGTGGTGCGGTTCTGGAGTGTGTCGTTGAGGGCCTGTGTACGGCCGTCGAGGGCGTCCGAGAGGATCTGCGAATGACCTTCCAGCGCATCGGAGATTTCGCGCGAGCGGTTGCCGATGACTTCGGTGATCTGCTTGGAACGCTGTCCCAGCGTCTCGATCATTTCGCGGGTGCGCTGCGAGACGATGTCGTTGAAGTGGCCCGACTTCTCGTCGAGCGCCATCTCGAGCACGTTGGCGCGGGCGGCAAAGCTCGCATTGTGCTTTTCAAGCGCGGCGATCAGCTTCTCGCCCTTGTCGCCGACGACGCCGTCGAGCGACTGCAGGCGGGTGTCGATGACCACGGCGATCTCGTCGAGGCGGGCATCGAACTGCGTGAGGTTCTGCGAGCCGGCACCCATCAGAGTGACGCGGGCGCGTTCGGTGGTGTCGTCGAGAGCGCCGGCGAGCTCAATCATCGCGGTCTGGAGTTTTGACTCCATCGAGTTGACCTGGATCGACATCGACTCGTCGAGTTGCTTGGAGAGGTTGCCCATCAGCGCTTCGGCTTCACGCGAGCGCGCCTGGATGTCGGTCGAGATGCGGCTGCCGATCATGTCGAGGGCGGAGGAGACTTCGTGGCCGCGGTCGCGCAACTGGTCGAGCAGTGTGATGCCGCCCTGGCTGAGCAGTTTCGCCAGCGAGGACGTCCGGTTCTCGATGGCTTCCGACAGCGTGATCGATCGGCTGTCGAGGGCCTCGGTCAATGAGACCATGCGGCCGTCGATGACCGACGACAGTTCCATCGTGCGGTTCTCGAAGGCCTGCGAGATGTTGTTGGAGCGATCCTCGAGCGTGATGTTGAGACGCGAGGCGCTGTCGTCGAGGGCCGAGAGCAGGTGGCTGGTGCGCTGGTCGATCAGCGACACGAAGCTTTCGGTGCGCTCGCCGAAGGCTCCGTTGAGCGAGTTGCCGGCGGTTTCGAGCGCCTTGGTGAGATTGCCTCCGGATTCGACGATCGTGCCGGCGATACGCTGGCTGATCATGTCGAGGTCGAAGACGAGGCCGGTATGGCTTTCGGTGATCGCTTCGCGGACGCGCTCGGTATTGGTGATGACCGCTTCGCGCTGGCTCGCCAGTTCCTGGATCAGCGCGCGCATGCGGGATTCATTGTCGGAATAGGTACGTTCGAGCGCGGTGACCTCGTTGTGGATCATCACTTCGAGCTCGCCGGCGCGGGACAGCGCCCGCTCCAGGCCATCGCCCAGCGCGTTGACTTCGCGACGCACAGCCTGGCCCACCGAGGCGACCTTTTCGGACGCCGTCGTTTCAGGCTCGGCGAGACGGATCGCAGCATGCGTCACCGCGGTCGCGGCGTTGCGCAAATCCTGGGCGCGGCGGATCAGCGTGGCGATCGCGAAGAAGCCGAGGACCGGGATGATGGCAAGCGCGAGCAGGCCGATGAAATCGTTCGAGGCGAAGAAGCCGGGCGAGCCGAAATCTTTGCCGTTGCGGACGAGGCCGACGGCGAGGATGGCAACGACCCACACTATAGCCGTGATGATCGCGACGAAACTCGGCGTCGAGTTGGAACGCGATTGCAGTCCATAAAGGATGCGCGAGCCCTGGAAGCGGTCATCGTTAGCAACCGAACCGGACAGTGCCGCCTGCTTGTCGCTGACGCGGGCCCGCTCGGCGCGTGGCGCCGACTGGCGCTGCGCCATCTGCGGCTCAGCCTGGGGCTGCGACTGCGGGGCAGAGGAGGGACCGCCGAACACGGAGTCCTTCAATGCGTCCTCGACCGCCGAGAAGGCGAGCGTTGCGGGATCGTCCTGGGTGTTAGATTTCTTCGCCATACTCTTTACAACTCTCGCGGCTCGTTGCGACCATGGGCGGCATCGGAGTTGTCATGATCCTGTGGCCCTTTCGGGACTGCAGATCATTTGGGTAAAAAGCGAATCAAATGCCCCGCCTAGACCCCGACACCCATTGCCGCCGCGCGCCGGGTAAGCCTCACCATACAATCAATTTGAGGCAAACCGAGCGCTTTCTTACCCAAAGGTTAATTCCGGCAAATTGGTGACCAAGCCATGAATCGGATGGCTCAACTGCGACTGACCTGTGTAAGCGCGTGGTGAGCGGCAAGGACTAGGGTTCCCTACGCGTCCAACGGTGGATGCGGAATGGAACGAGGTCCGACATGGGTCAGCAAAACGCACTGCGAGTCGCCGAACCGGCGATGCTGCGCACGGGACTGCCGATCGATCTCGATTTCCTCGGCCAACAGACGCTGGGCGACCCCGGCCTCGAGCTCGAAGTACTGCGTCTGTTCGACGAGATGAGCCACGTCTATTACGGTCGGCTCGAGACCAGCACGACGGTGCCCGACCTGCTGCGCAACCTGCACACCTTGAAGGGTGCCGCCGCCGGAATCGGTGCGTTGCGGCTGGCAGAACTGGCGCGGGCGGCGGAATCCGAACTGCGCGCCGGCGGGCCGGTCAATCCCGAGCGGATCGACGACCTCAACATCGCCGTGCAGGAAGTCTCCGCCTTTATCGGCGAGCGTCTCCGCGACGTTGCGGCATAGCTGCCCTCCCTAGGCTTTGCTTGCGGGTCCGTGACGCCGCGGATATATGCCCGCCATGCCCAAGATCACATTCATCGAAGCCAATGGCACGACCTACGAGACCGTGGCAGAGGTCGGCTCGACGGTGATGGAAACGGCCATCATGAACGGCGTTCCCGGCATCATCGCCGAGTGCGGCGGCGCCTGCACCTGCGCGACCTGCCACTGCTATGTCGACGAAGCCTGGACCGACATTGTGGGGCCGCCCTCGATGATGGAAGAGGACATGCTGGATTTCGCCTTCGAGGTGAAGCCGAACAGCCGGCTGAGCTGCCAGATCAAGGTCAAGGACGCCCTCGACGGGCTGATCATGCGCGTTCCGTCGCGGCAGGGTTAGGCCAAGCCATTCCAACGCCGGCCCACAGAGCGGAACGGTTTGGCGGGCGCGGGGCCGGGGCTCAATGCGCGTTCCACGCGACGGCTCGCTAAGGGAAAATAAAAGCTATTGTATTTCAATAGCTTGTGCGGAAAGCCCGAAGGCGCATATAGACCGCACGCGAAAGGCCGCAATGGGTGAGCTGAATACATTTCCGCTGAGTTTCAAGGTCAAGGGTCAGCGCATCGTCATCATCGGCGGTGGAGAAGAGGCCCTCAACAAAGCCCGGTTGATTGTTAAGACGACTGCATCAGTCGTCATTATTTCGCAGAAAATCACAGCCGATTTCAACGACTTGAACGTCGATGTTCAGAGTCGTGCGTTCGTCGAGAGAGATCTCGACGGCGTGGCGCTGTTGTTCGTGGCGGAAAAGTCCGATGACGCCGAACGTGCGCTTCTCACAGCTCGTTCACGGCGGATTCCGGTCAATGTCGTGGACGTGCCGGCCGACTGCGACTTCTACGTGCCCTCGATCGTCGATCGCGCGCCGCTGACGGTCGCGGTGTCCACCGAAGGCGATGCGCCAGTGCTGGCGCGGCTGGTGCGTGCGAAGATCGAGGCGCTGCTGGCGCCTGACCTTGGGACGCTGGCGAAGCTTGCCGGATCGCTACGCGAGCGCGTTGCGGGCGCGTTGAGCAAGGCGCAGGCGCGGCGCTTCTACGAGGAATTGGCGAGTAGTGCCGGGCCGGATCTCGAGCAGCTGTTCGAGGAGCATAGCGGGGACGCGCTCGGTGAGGTCTGGCTGATTGGCGCGGGGCCGGGCAGCGAGGATCTGCTGACGCTGCGGGCGCAGCGGCTGCTGCAGGCGGCGGACGTTGTCGTCCACGACCAGTTGGTTCCGGAAGCGGTGATCGAGATAGGCCGGCGCGACGCCGAGCGCATCAGCGTCGGCAAGAAGAAGGGCCACCACTCCTTCACCCAAGCGCAGATCAATGCACTGCTGGTGCGGCTGGCACGCGAGGGCAAGCGCGTGGCGCGGCTCAAAAGCGGCGACCCGATGGTGTTTGGCCGAGCCGGCGAGGAACTGGCGGCGCTGCGCAAGGCGGGCGTGCCGTACCAGATCGTCCCCGGGATCAGCGCCGCGCAGGCGGCCGCAGCCGATACGGCGACGCCGGTTACGCTGCGCAAGGTTTCGACCGGGTTGATCTTTGCGACGGCGCATGGCGCAGACAGCGAGGAGCTCGACCATTGGGCGGCGCTGAGCGGCTCGGGGCTGACGCTGGCGCTCTATATGGGCAAGACGATTGCCGCGGAGACGGCGGGAAAGCTGCTGCGCCGCGGCATGAACCCGCTGCTGCCGGTCGGCATCGTCGTCAATGCCGGGCGCAAGAACCGTTCATTCTCCCGCGGTACACTCGGCCAGCTGGCATCGGGCGCCGCCGAGATGGCGGACGGGCCGGCGATCATTTTCGTGGGCGAGGCGGTGGCGCACGGCGACTGGGCCGACGCGGCGGCGATCGCCGCAGACAGATTCAAGGTGGCCTGATGGACATCCTCACGGGCAACGAACTGATGAGCGGTGCCACGGTTTATCTCGATCGCACCGGCAATTGGGTCGAAGAGCTGCAGCAGGCGCGGGTGTTCCTCAAGGAAGAGGCCGAGGCCCGCGATGCGGCGGTCGCGGCGACCAAGAAGACCATGCGGATCAATTCGCTCGAGGTCGAGACTGTGACGCTGCGCGACGGGGTGATCATCCCAGACCGGCTGCGCGAGACCATTCGTGCCGAGGGACCGACGGCTCCCCGCTTCGACCGCCAGCATCTCGGCAAGGACGACCATGTATCGATATGACGAGTTCGACGCGGCGTTCGTAAAGGAACGCACGGCGCAGTTCCGCGACCAGGTGATGCGGCGCGTGCGTGGCGAGATCAACGAGGACCAGTTCCGGCCGCTCAGGCTGATGAACGGCCTTTATCTGCAGCTGCACGCCTATATGTTCAGGATCGCCATTCCATATGGCACGCTGGGCTCCAAGCAGCTGCGCAAGCTCGCCTACATCGCGCGGACCTATGACCGCGGCTACGGGCACTTTACGACGCGCACCAACATCCAGTTCAACTGGCCGCGGCTCGCCGACATTCCCGACATCATCGGCCATCTCAACGACGTCGAGATGCACTCGATCCAGACCTCCGGCAATTGCATCCGCAACATCTCGACCGACCAGTTCGCGGGCGCGGCCGCCGATGAGCTGATCGATCCGCGGCCGGTCGCGGAAATCCTGCGCCAGTGGTCGAGCCTCCACCCGGAATTCTCGTATCTGCCGCGCAAGTTCAAGATCGCCATGACGGCGGCGCCGTCTGATCGTGCGGCGATCAAGTTCCACGACATCGGGCTCAAGGCAGTGACCAACGCCGAGGGTGAGATCGGCTGGGAGGTGTGGGTCGGTGGCGGCCTGGGCCGCACGCCGATGATCGCCAAGCTGATCCGACCGTTCGTCGAACACGAGAACCTGCTCGCCTATTGCGAGAGCATCGTGCGCGTCTACAACCGCTACGGGCGGCGCGACAACAAGTTCAAGGCACGTATCAAGATTCTCGTGCACGAGACCGGCATCGACAGGATCCGCGAGGAGGTCGAGGCCGAATATGCCGAGATCAAGGGCGGCCAGCTGACGCTGCCGCAGGAAGAGCTCGACCGCATCACCGCTTATTTCAAGGCGCCGAACTTCGAGCTCGTCAACGTGACGCAGCTCGATGTGCCGCGCGAGAAGGCCGCCGATCCCGCCTATGGCGAGTGGTTGGAGCGAAACCTCCATACGCATAAGCAGCCCGGTTACGCCTCGGTGACGATTTCGCTGAAGCCGATCGGCGGTGCGCCGGGCGATGCGACGGACGTCCAGATGGATGTCATCGCCGACCTTGCCGAGCGCTATTCGTTCGACGAGCTGCGGGTGACGCACGAGCAGAACCTCGTTCTGCCGCATGTGAAGATTTCCGATCTGCGATCGGTCTACGACACGCTGGTCGAGGCGGGGCTCGCAACCGGCAACGCCGGGCTTATCACCGACATGATCACCTGCCCGGGGCTCGATTTCTGCGCGCTGGCCAATGCACGTTCGATCCCTATCGCGCAGGAGATTTCGCGGAAATTCGCCGCGCCGGAGCGCCAGCGCGAGATTGGTGACCTCAAGATCAAGATTTCCGGTTGCATCAACGCCTGCGGCCACCACCATGTCGGCCACATCGGCATTCTGGGCGTCGAGAAGAAGGGTACTGAGCTTTATCAGATTTCGGTCGGCGGCGACGGCACGGAGAATGCCGCTATCGGCGACATTCTCGGGCACGGCATCGTTGCCGAGGACGTGCCGGGAGCGATCGAGAAGCTGGTCGATTTCTACATTTCGCGCCGCGAGAGCGTGAGCGAGCCGTTCATCGCCGCCTACCGCCGGATCGGCGAAGCGCCGTTCAAGGAGGCGCTGTATGGCGCTTAGCAATTTCGCATTTGTACAGCCGGAGCCCGATCCGCATCGCTCGCTCGCGATCATGGCGCTCAACGGCATGTTCGGCGAGATGGATGGCGTCTCCGTGCTGCGGCAGGCGGTCAATGACCTGCTGAAGGACGATGTGGCGGTTGTTTCGTCGTTCGGCGCGGATTCGTCGGTGCTGCTGCACATGGTGTCGATCGTCGACCCGACGGTGCCGGTGTACTTCCTCGAGACGGGCAAGCACTTTCCAGAGACGCTGGCCTATGTCGAGATACTGAAATCGCAGCTCGGCTTGACCAATGTGCGTTGGCTGAGACCGGACCCCAAGGACCTCGCGCGGTTCGATCCGCACGGCGACCTCTGGGAGACTGATCCGGATAGCTGCTGCCATATCCGCAAGACCGAGCCGCTCGACGCGGAGATTGCGCAGTTCGCCGGCTGGGTGACCGGCCGCAAGCGCTACCAGACGGTCGAGCGCGGCGTGCTGCCGCATTTCGAGCTGACCTCGGATGACCGCATCAAAGTCAATCCGCTGGCCTATTTCAACGACGCCGACATAGCGACCTACAAGCTCGAGCACGGGTTGCCGGAGCACCCGCTCTTCGCTAAGGGCTACAAATCGATCGGCTGCGCCCCGTGCACGACGATCGTTGCCGAGGGCGAAGACCCGCGCGCTGGCCGCTGGCGCGGACTCAACAAGAAAGAGTGCGGCATCCATTTCGACTTCAACGGAGCGATCGCAAGACCGGTGGCCGCGGTGGAAAAGAATCTGTTCAAGGATGGCGCCTTCATCGCCGACCCATTCCGCGCCTGGGCGGAGGGGGACGATCCGGCGAGCGTGCGCTACACCCATATTCCGGTGCCGGTGTTCCTCGCCAATCGCGAGGCCGTGCTCAACAACCCGCACCCGAATGGGCTGCTGGTGGCGCCGGCTGATCATGTCGAGGACGTGGCCGCCGATCTCGGGGGGTTCGCCTCGATCGCGATCAGCTTTCCCGGCTTCACCGATGGTCGCGGCTATTCAAGCGCGCGGCTGGTGGTCGAGCGCTACAGATTTGCCGGCGAAGTGCGAGCAATCGGCGACGTACTGATGGACCAGGTGCCGTTGATGCGGCGCTGCGGCATCAACGCGTTCGTCGTCACCCATCCGGCGACCCGCAAGGCGCTGGAGACGGGCCATCTGACGACGGTCAACCTATTCTACCAGCCGGTAGGGACGACCGAAGTGCCGGCGGGGACGCGGCCGTTTTTGCGGCGGGCGGCCGAGCCGGAGAAGGTCTAGACCTCTCCACTCCGCCTGGGACAAAGGCAGCGTCGGGACGACGCGCAGTGGGATTTGAGACTCTGATGACGCAACCGATCGAAACCGATGTGGTGATTGTGGGGGCCGGCCCGGTGGGGCTGTTCGCCGTGTTCGAACTGGGGCTGCTCGACCTCAAATGCCATGTCATCGACATTTTGGACCGGCCGGGCGGGCAGTGCGCCGAGCTCTATCCAGAAAAGCCGATCTACGACATTCCGGGTTTTCCGATCGTCACCGGGCAGGAGCTGGTCGACAATCTGATGAAGCAAATCGCGCCGTTCGGGGCGCAGTTTCACTTCAGCCAGATCGTCAACACGCTGCAAAAGCAGGCCGACGGGCGGTTCCTGATGACCACCGACGCCGACACTGCGTTCCTCGCCAAAGTGGTTGTGATCGCGGCGGGCGGCGGCTCGTTCCAGGCCAAGCGCCCGCCAGTCGACGGCATTGAGGCCTACGAAGGTAAATCGGTGTTCTACGCCGTACGCCGGATCGACGATTTCCGCGACCAGGACGTGGTGATCGTCGGCGGCGGCGACAGCGCGCTCGACTGGACGCTCAATCTGCAGCCGATCGCCCATTCGGTGACGCTGGTGCACCGGCGCGATGCGTTCAAGGCGGCACCGGCTTCCGTCAACCGCATGAAGGAACTGGTGATGGAGGGCAAGATCAACTTCCTCCTGGGCCAGATCTCGAAGCTCGAGGGCGCCGATGGGGAGCTCAGCGCCGTGCATTTCGCCATGGATTCGGGTGAGGCAATGGTGCACGCGACGCGCTTGCTGCCGTTCTTCGGGCTGACCATCAAGCTCGGCCCGGTAGCCGACTGGGGGCTGCAGCTCGAGGAGAGCGTGCTCAAGGTCGACACCGAGAAGTTCCAGACGTCCGAGCCGGGCATCTTTGCGATCGGCGACATCAATTCCTATGCCGGCAAGCTGAAGCTGATCCTTTCGGGTTTCCACGAAGCGGCGCTGATGGCGCAGGCGGCCAAGCACCACATCAGCCCGAGCGAGCGAATCGTGTTCCAGTACACGACGTCGAGCACCAAGCTGCAGAAGAAGCTCGGCGTCGCCTGATGAAAATCGTCGTCACCGACCAGGCCGGCGAGACCCATGAGCTCGAGGGGCTCGAGGGCTGGCGGGCGATGGAGGTCATCCGCGACTGGGGTCTCAACATCAAGGCGGAATGCGGTGGCGCCTGCACCTGCGCGACCTGCCATGTGTGGGTCGATTCGGACTGGTACGGCAAATTGCCCAAGAGCAGCGACGACGAAGAGGATCTGATCTTTTCGACGCTCGACCAGAAGCCGACATCGCGGCTGAGCTGCCAGATCATCCTCAACGACGGACTCGACGGGCTGCGGCTCACGCTGACGCCGAGCGCCAGCAAGGCCCCCTAGGTCCGGGGTGGCGCCTCGCGGCCGGCCTTCAACGTCCACGCCCACCATGCGAGGTCGTTGAGCATGGCGGTCGCCTGATCGGCGAGATTAGGGAAATCGTCGAGGGTCTTGGCGCCGGTGCGCACGGCGATCAGCGGATCGCGGTCGATATGGACGCCGGCACGGATCGGGGCCATCTGCATTTCGACGCTGATATTGCGCAGGTGCTCGATGGCCCGGGCGGCGCCCACCGTACCATAGCCGAGATAGGCGGCGGCCTTGCGGTTCCACTCGACGTAAGCGTGGTCGATGGCGTTCTTCAGCACCGCCGGGATCGAGCGGTTGTATTCGGCTGTGACGAAGATGAAGCCGTCGAGGCTTGCGACCTTGTTGCGCCACGGCACGACCGCTTCATGTGTAATAGGTGTCCTCGACGGCGAGAATGGCCAGTCGAACATCGGCATTGGATAGTCGCGCAAATCGACGCGCTCGAAGCTGAGATCAGTGCGTTTGGCGACGATCGCTTCGAGCCAAGCCGTCGGCTTGTCGGCGAAGCGGCCGTCGCGCGTGGTGGAGAGGACGATGCCGATCTTTGGAATGTTCATGGGAGGTCCGGTTGGGGGAGATCGTTAGCTTCCTAAGCATCGGCGCGCCGCGCAAGACGGCACATTCTTGATCCTTGCAGGCAGGCGCGACGCATTCAGTTTCGGTTCAGCCGGGCGAGGCTATTTCGCGCGCCGATCTGCGGGCGTTTCGCCAATGACTAGAATGCGCTCCCATCCAACGGGAGGCGAGCGTCCAGCCTGCGATCTTCCTCCGGCCGTTGTCGGGGCGGACTCCAGCCGCTCCGGCGCCGGCCCGAGGCAACCTCGCTCGCGCCCGGAACCACGGCGGCCTGATGTGGGTCGGGTCGTCGTACTGAGCCTTCCGGGCGCGGGCGGGGACGTTATTCGGCGGCGATCTTGAGGTCGGCCGAGCGAGCCACGACGAAGTGGCCGATGAAGCCGGTGAACTTGGTCACCCAGCCGCCGAGGAACTCCCGGGTCTTGTCGTCGGTGATGAGATAATCCTCGTCGATCAGGCCGGGTTTTACTGTGAAGTAGATTTCCGGCTGGCCCATCAGGACCATGTCGAGCACGCCGACGATCGAGCGGAGGTGCGACTGCGCGACCGCCGTGCCGATAGCGCCGGGTGTGGCGCCGACGATGGCGGCCGGCTTGCCCGACCAGACGCTCTTGCCATAGGGCCGCGACGGCCAGTCGATGGCGTTCTTGAGAACGCCCGGGATCGAGCGATTGTATTCGGGGGTGACGAACAGCACGGCATCGGCGTCGGCGATCTGCTGCTTGAGCTGCACCACCTCGGCCGGCGGATTATCCCACAGGCTGTCGTCGTAGAACGGCAGCGCGCCGATGTCGACGAACTCGAAGTTCAGGCGCCCGAACGCGAGCTTTTCGAGCGCCTTGGTGAACTTCATGTTGGTGGAATTCGGCCGGGTGCTGCCGACCAATACGGCGACGTTGAACATGCGATTTGCCCAATTGGTAACTGTTTGTAACTGAGACACTAGATGTGCCTGCAGCGTGCGCCGGGCAAGGCGGCACCGTTAGTATCCTAACGAACAGAGTGTTCACTCAGGCGAACGGCTGCTTTTCAGGACGTTGGCAAGTTCTGGCAGGAAGTCTTTCACCATCGGCTGCGGCTGGGTGGTGAAGGGCAGGGGCCGCACGACGCGCATTGCGGCAATGCCGACGCGGACGGTCATTAGGCCATTGACGACGCCTTCGCCGAGGCGCTGCGACAGGCGGGCGGCGAGACCCTGGCCGACCAGTTGCTCGACGACGCCATCGGTGAGGACAAGGCCGCCGGTGACCGCGAGGTGGCTGAGGATAGCCCCAATCAGCCGCCAAGTGCCAAGGAAGCCGGGGCGGGCGCCGTAGAGCCGGGCGATCGCGCCGCCAAGGCGCACACTTTCCCAGACGACATAGGCGATGTCGACCAGTGCCCGCGGCGAGATGGCGGTGACCAGTGCGACGCGGCGAGCCGAGGCCGCGGTCAGCCCGCGGGCACGGGCGTCGAGCGGCGCCATCAAAATGCGCTCACCGAACTTCAGTAACTCGCCGCCGTCGAAGAATTGCGACTGGTTCTCGGCAAGGCGGGTGAGGGGGCGGGCCAGGTCGGCGCGGGGGGCATAGATGTCGCGGAGTTCGCCGAGGATGGCGGTGGCCTGTTTGAGGTTATCGGTGGCGAAGGCCGCCGCCGAGTCCACTTTGAGGTGATCGAGGGTGCGCAGCCGCCACAGCGAGCCAACCTCGCGGACGATCAGCGCGACGAGCGCGATGAGGAACAGGCCGAGGATGCCAAGGCCGATCCAGCCGAGCCAGGGTGCGGTCGCGAACAGGCTGCGGATGAGGCTGTCTGCGGCAAGTCCGAGGGCGAGCGAAACGAGCAGGCTGGCGGTGGCGCCGAGGATGCGGGCCAGCCAGTTCGCGCGCTTCGGGGCGATGGGGAGAGTTGCGGGACCAGGCAACGGATCGGAATAGGACTCTACTGTCGCCGGAACATCGGCGATGTCGCTTGCGGCGAACGCCCGCGGTGCGCGGACGTCGGCGGCAGCAACGGACTCGCCGTTGAGCGGGATGGCGACGGGGCGCTTCATCTGAGCCAGTCTCCGATCAGGAAATCCAGCGCACGATCGAAGCGGATATGCGGCAGCACAAGTGCGCCCTCGGCGTTGCGCTCGAGCTTTTGCGGCGGCAGGAAGCGAAGGAAGTTGAGCGCGACAGGGGTACCGTCTTCAAACACTGAATCCGGTGATGCCGGCAAGTCGCCGGGGAACAAGGCTATTTCGGTTTTGCCGTCATAGGTCGTGCCGTCGAGGATCTCGCCCTTTTCCGGCGTCCCGATGATCACGTCGAGATCGTCGATCCGGCCCTCGCGGGTGGCGCGGACGGCGGCAAGGGCGACGGACTGGGTATCGGCACCGGCGAATTTGGCGCGGCGGGCGGCGCGGGCGACGAGCCGGTTGAGGATGGCTTCGAGCCGGTCGTGGCTGGTGTGGTGAAGGTGATCGGCCTTGGTCGCGGCGAACAGGATGCGGTCGATGCGGCGGGCGATCAGCCGCAGGAACGGGTTGCTGTCGCCTTGGCGGAAGCAGCCGAGGATATCGCTCAGCGCCGTCTCGAGATCGGCGACCGCAGTGGCGCCGGCGTTGAGGGGGCGCAGCACGTCGACCAGGACGATTTGGCGGTCGAGGCGGGCGAAATGATCGCGGAAGAAGGGTCGGACGACGATGTCCTTGTAGGCCTCGTAGCGGCGTTCGAGCATGGCGTAGAGGTTTCCCGCACGCGGCGTCGACGGCGGAGGCGGCATTGGCGCGAAGGTCAGTGCCGGCGAATCCTCGAGATCGCCGGGCATCAGGAAGCGACCGGGCGGCAGGGTGGAGAGGGCGTGGGTGTCGGCGCGGCTGGCGCGGAGATAGGCGGTGAAGGCGCGGGCCAGGGTTTCGGCGTCGGGATCATTGGCCGGGTTGCCGCTGTCGATCGCGGCGAGCGTCGCGAGGAAGGCGGCGGCCTCTGGTGCGGAGCCGGGGCGGCGGGCGCGGTCGAGCGCCTGCACGGACCACTCGGCGAAGCTCAGCGACAGCAGCGGCAGGTCGAGCAGCCACTCGCCGGGATAGTCGATGATGTCCAAGTTGAGAACTGACGGCCCAGCCCAGCCCTGCCACCAGCTCTGCGACTGGAATTTGAGGGTGAGGCGGAGCTGGCTGATGCGCTTGGTGGATTCGGGCCAGTACGGCGTTTTGCCGGTCAGCGCCTCGAGATGCTGCTCGTAGGCGAAACGCGGGATCGCGGCGTCCGGATATTCGGCGAGTTTGGCGCCGATGAAGCGGCCGTCGGCGAGCGGGGCGAAGCCGGGCAGGCGGCCGCCGGTCAGGAGGTTGTGCACCAGCGCGGTGATGAAGATGGTCTTGCCGGCGCGGCTGAGGCCGGTGACGCCGAGGCGCAGGGTTGGCGTCAGGCTGCCGGCCGCGGCATCAGCAAGATTGCCCAGTGCGATGCCGATTTCGTCGGTGATGGTGGTCGGCGACTGCGGCATCTTGGTCCCGGTGTTCGCGAGAAGGTAGGGACTGGCGGAGCGATTGCAAGCAACCGCGCTGCATGCGAGGCGTTTGGCGTGGAACGGAGGAGGACGGAATGGAAAAGCCGGTCGTGAAAGTCGAAATGCAGATCAAGGCAAGGCCCGAAAAGGTGTGGGCCGCCATGACCAACCGCAAATCGCCGATGTTCATGGGGGCGACGATGGAGACAGACTGGAAGCCGGGCTCGAAGTACACGCTCAAGGGCGAGTGGAACGGCAACGCGTTCACCGACTACGGCAAGATCGAGACGGCGGTACCGGGGGAGGAGCTGAGCTTCACGCACTGGTCGAAAACACCGGAGCCGCCCGAGAGCTACAATGCCGTGACGTATACGCTCCAGCCGGATGGTGCCGGCACGAAGGTCACGCTGGCGCAGTTCGCACGCGGCAAGGCGCAGAGTTTTGACGACAAGACAAAGGCCGAGTTCAAGAAGAACTGGTCGATGATGCTGGACGGCCTGAAGAAAGCGGCCGAGGCGGCGTAGGTTTCTTCAGACGGCGGCGAGCGTCGGAATGCCTGACACATCGATTTTTTGTTCGGCCTGCCAGATGTCGTAAGCCGCCTGCATACGGGACCACAGGCCGGCCCCGTTGCCGAAGAGCTTACCGAGCTTCACTGCCACGGCAGGGGACACGGGGGCCGTCTCATCAAGGATGGTGTAAAGCTGCTGACGCGAGATACCCA
>CAZNAE010000017.1:0-35721 GCA_964570695.1 uncultured Devosia sp. | reverse complement strand
CCCCAGAAAGCTCCGCACGCGCTACACGTCCGACCCTCTACGCACGTCAAACTGATTTGCGGATCGGTAACGGACGTGGCACGCATTCGACCGAGGTCTTCGCGCGGAGGAACCCATGACACCCAGAACGCTGATCTGCAGTGCTGCCCTCATTGCCGTCACGTCAGCCGCCCTCGCCGGCGCCCCGCTGAAGGGGATCGACGTGAAGCTCGGCAAGAATCCGGGCGGCTATGTTTCGGCTCGGATGTCGGACAATGGCAACTTCACCTTCCCTGTGCTGCCGCAAGGCGAATACACAATCCTCCTGGTGGTCGACCAGGATGCAAGGTTACCGACCCCGGTGGGACTGCTGACCATTGCCAACGGTCTGCGCACGGCACAGGAGCCGATCGTTGCCGGTCGAAAGTCCGGCGGCGTCATCCTGCAGGATATTGTCATGTCGGATGGCAAGGACCCGATCCATGGGTCGCTCTTGGAGAAGTAGCGCAGTCCCGGATCGAAAGGCGCCGCGGCGAGATCTGCTGCGTTTGCCTCCAGCGACGCTTCCGCTACTGTCTCGGCACAGGACAGAAGATCAGGGAACATCGGGTGCCGATCACCGGCCGCGGTTGGGAGTTGCATGTCGAACGGCTTGGCCAGCATCGCAAGGACGGCCGGCAGCGGACCTACGGCCGTTATGTGGTGACGATCGATGGCGTGCCGAAGCCGATGCTGCACGGCTTCATGCTCGAAGCGATCGGCCCCGGCGACAATTCGCGCGAGAACAACGGGCTTCGCGTCGAGGCCGGGCGCTATGCGCTGACCACGCATTTCCGTTCATTCGTCAGCGTCGGTTATTCGACCAACACAGATGGCGAACCGCCCCTGCCCGCGATCCGGCTACTGCACACCGTGGCGCGAACCGGCATCCTGATCCACCCGGCGCACCCACCAGCCGATAAGCTCTATCTCGCCAGCGTCGGCTGTCTGAACCCGGTCAGCGCGCTCGCCCCGTCCGAGAGCGCCGACTTCTGGGATTCGCGCAGCCGAGTGATCGCGCTGCTCGATTCACTTCGCGCCTTTCGGCCGGAGGCCTTCGTCGAGAGCGTTCCGACGTCGATCGCCGACGCCACAATCGTCATCGACGGCGAGCCGACTGCCTTCCTCGAAAGCTGAACGTCCGCTGACCGCTAGCTTGTCCGGACGCATGGCTCATCTGCTGCCGAGGATGGCTCGCGCCCTTGCGACAGTCTGCCGCAAGCTCTACCTCAACGGCGGGGCGATGCGAAGGGTGAGTGCCATGGAAACCAGGGCAAAAAATCCAAGGGTCGTGATCGTCGGCGGTGGCTTTGGCGGCCTTGCGGCGGCCACCGAACTGAAGGGTGCTGGCGTCGACATCACGCTGATCGACAAGCGCAACCACCATCTGTTCCAACCGCTGCTCTATCAAGTTGCGACAACCTCGCTCGGCCCCTCGGAGATCGCTTGGCCGATCCGCCAACTCGTTCACAAGCGCTCCGAAATCACGACGCTGATGGCCAAGGTCGCCGGCGTCGATACGACCTCCAACACCGTCCACCTCGCCGATGGCACGGTCGTACCGTTCGACTATCTGATCCTCGCGACCGGTGCACAGCATGCCTATTTCGGTCACGACGATTGGGAACCCTTTGCGCCTGGTCTGAAGACGCTGGAGGACGCGACCGCTATGCGCCGGCGCCTGCTGATGGCATTCGAGCGAGCCGAACTCGAGACCGATCCGGCGAAGCGCCGGGCGCTCCTCACTTTCGTCATCATCGGCGCAGGCCCGACCGGCGTGGAGCTCGCGGGCGCGATTATCGAGCTGGCACGGATCACCCTGCGGCGCGATTTCCGCAATATCCACCCGGAGGAAGCGCGCGTCGTGCTCATCGAGGCCGGACCTCGGGTTCTCGCCAACTTCAAGCCGGAGATGTCCGCTTATGCCGAGCGCGCGCTCAAAGAGCTCGGCGTCGAGGTCGAGCTCAACCAGGCGGTCACCGCGGTCGCTGCTCACGGCGTCACCTATGGCGGCGAGACGCTCAAGTCGGAGACCATCATCTGGGCTGCCGGCGTGCTTGCCTCGCCTGCCGCGAAATGGCTCGGCGTCGAAGCCGACCGCGCCGGGCGAGTGAAGGTCAATTCGGACCTCAGCATCCCGGGCCATCCCAACGTCTTTGCCATCGGCGACACGATGACGGCAACTACGCCCGACGGCAAACCGGTGCCGGGCATCGGCGATGCGGCAAAACAAGGTGGTCGCCATGCCGCCAAGGTGATCAAGGCCCGCCTCGCCCAGGACACGCGCCCGTTGCCCTTCGTCTACAAGCACCTCGGCGATATCGCCACCATCGGCCGGAGCCGCGCTCTGATCGATTTCGGCTGGATCAAGCTCACCGGTTGGGTCGGCTGGTGGACCTGGGGTTTTGCCCACATTTACTTTCTGATCGGGCTCAAGAACCGCATCTTCATCGCGCTCAATTGGCTGTGGATCTACCTCACCGGCTATCGCAGCGCCCGGCTGATCACCCAGGACACGCCGACCAGTCCCAACCTCTAGCGCTTGGCAAGCAGCCGGTTTGGCGCCAGGAGGAACGGCGGCAGCGCGGCGGCGAGATTTGACAGCATCAGCACCTCGGGCCTCAGCCTGATGCCGAGCATGTCGGCCATGAAGGCCCGTCGCGCTTCGACGCGTGCCGCGACGTCAGGGTACTTTTCGCGTAACTCGTCGCGGCCGCGCTCGTCGAGCAACGCGATACCATCCTCGATATTGGCCGAATAGTATGGCGCGCCGACGGCTGGAATGATGTCGCACTGGATCGCCTGCCCGGAGCGCAGGGTCTCGCGCGAGTTGGGATAGACCGGCGTATTCATCCATTCGTCGATGTGAATGAGGTGACCGGGGTTGAGGATCAGGTTGAAGAACGACGCGCCGAGATGCTTGCGGGCAAGCGCGTCGAGCGTGCCGCCCGCAACACCGATGCCGATCGTCTCGTACCATTCGGCCGCGCAGGCAAAATACGGCATTGCCAGGCGCTCGACATAGTCAGCGGCGTTGGAAGGCAGTTCCGATGCATCGGCGACCACCCAGCCGACGCGGCTCGATAGCGCGCCCCAATAGCCCACCGCGGTGGTCAACGGATCGCCGCGCTCGATGATCTTGCCGCTCGGACTCTCGAGCCCCGAGAGCCGCGCGCCGGTTGAGAGCATGGTGTGGCAGGCATGCGGCAGCGCACCGAGGCCCATGGTCGCAACGGCCGCGAACTCCGACATGCCCGGCTTCAAATTCGCAAACAGCGTCTTCAGCGCCTCCGACACCATCACCGCGCTGAACTCGAACTGCGCGATCTGCTCGATCTCGTTGACGGCGCGGAGCCCCGTGCTCGACTCCATCAGCAGCGCATTGGCATTGACCACCCGCCCTTGCGGCCCGGTCAGCTTGCGCAGCATGTCGATGATAAAGGCCGGCGTCTCGAACCAAGTCTCGGGTTTCTTGGCCTCCGATGGCCCGAAATACTTCCAGCCCAACACCCCGACCCGGTGCCCCGCCGCAATGCCGGCGCTGACAAAAACTTCCTCGAGATCGGGCGTCTGGCTGCGGTCCTGCCCCATCAGGCCGAACGGCGGGTAGAGCCGCGCCTCGACCTCGATCGTCGCGTCGCGCGCCCGGCCCAGATTCTCCGGTCCGGCGAGCAGCGTCGGCACCATCCCCGGCGCGAGGATCAACAGCGCCTCCTCGAAGCGCGGGTCGAAGCCGGTCAGCCAGGAGAGATTGGCGCAGTGCTCGCGGTCGGCGTAGATCACCAGCGCATCGAGCCCGGCGGCGCGGCGCGCCCGGATCAGCGCATCAAGGCGTTCGGCATAGATGGCGCGCGGCAAGTCGGGCCGGGTCGCGGGCACCCCGAAATCGGGGAGCTTCGCGTCGATCAGCTGCACCGGCATGTCGTACTACTCCCCGCAACGGCCCTAACCGCAAAACTACGGCCTGCTCCCGTGCGGCGCAACCGCCTGACGTTCAATTGTCCCAGGAGGCCACGCCGCAATTCGGTGCGAATGGCCTTAAAGGCGTGACGCCGCTCGACCAGGTTGGTGGCCATCGGGACTTTCCGCCCAGAGGAATGGCGGCGTCGGTCGACGCTACGGGCAGCACCCTGCCCAGTCAGCCGCGGTGGGTCAGGCCAGCCACTTCTTGTAGTCGCTGACTAGGAGATGCCAGGGTTCCTCGTCTTCCTCGATGCCGCCGAAGCGCGCGATGCGAGGATCGTCGAAGACGTTGTCGGTATTGTCGTCGTTGACGGTCGACACTTCGCCGATGAACACGTCCCCGCCCTCGCCCCAGAAAGCGTGCCAATGCTCGTTCGGCATCAGCGTCACGCTCTCGCCCGGCGCCAGCCGCAGCTTGCCGCCTGCCGGTAGAGTGCGGCGGATGCCATCGGTGTAAACGGTGACACCCTTCGACTTGTCGCACTTGCCGTCGGTGTCGCCGTAAAGCTCGATCACCAGCGTGCCGCCGCCGCGGTTGATGATGTCCTCGGCCTTGAGGTTGTGGCGGTGCATGGGCGAGTACTGCTCGTTGCGGCTGATCATCGCCTTCTCGGCATAAAGCATGCCGCGGCCCTTGCTCAAATCGGCGTTGTTGCCATTGCGCACGGTGAACAGAAACAGCCCCATCTTGTCGAACTCCCCGAGTCCGTAGTCGGTGATGTCCCAGCCAAGGTTGTGGCCGATGATGTTCTGGGCGTCCGCTTTGCGCGCCTTGAACTCGCTCGGCGACCAATAGGCGAAGGGCGGCATGATGTAGCCAAACGAGCGGATGAACTTGTCCGATTCCCGCATGATGCGGTTCACTTCGCTGCGCTTGATCGAATTGGCGGTCATGCCTGCACACTCACGGTTGGGATCACTCGCTTGGCGAGCAGATAGACGCCGAACACCAGAGCGGTCGAGGTGACGTCGGCGATGAGGGAATTTTGCCAGAACGGCAAGCCGGCAATGAAGCAGCCGGCCAAACCATCGAGCGTGTAGCCGTACCAGCCCTCGGCCCAGGTGCCGAAATTGGAGAGAACGAAGAAGGCGAGGCTGGAGAGGAACGTCGTCGCGATCAGCCGCACGGGCGTCAGCGGCTTCAGCAGCGTGCGGGCGACGAACACACCGCAGGCCATGCCGGCATAGGTGAACACCACGCCCGGGTACCAGCCGAGCACGACATCGGCGAGCGCCATGGCGCAGATCGGCACCAGCAGCGCCAGCCAGATGTTACGGATGGCGTAGCCGGCAAAGATCGTCACGCCGGTCACCGCGGCGATATTGGGCGGCAGATGCAGCAGCCGGCTGCCGGCGCCAAGTACGACCAGCAGAATCGCGAGCCTGTCCGAATTGAGCATCGGGAGCTCCTCAGAAAATGAACCGAGACGCTGCATAGCCTGTCCGCGCGACTGATAGAAGCCCGCGCGCAGCAAATCCCGGCCCTTAGTACGTCTCGCGCAGATGCCGGACCTGGAGCCCCGCCGCCAGCGCCTTCTGTGTAACTTTGGCGCCATGCCGCGGCGTAAAGCTGAGCCGTGTCTCGCGGCCTGGCAGCAGCGTCACCGAATTGTCCGAGAAATAGCCCGGCACGTCGGTGGTCGCCGTGACGAACACCGCCGGCTTGTCGGACTTCAGCACCAGCACCGGACCGGCGTCGCCGCTTTCCCAGCGCGAAGTGACCTTCGCCTCCGGCATGTCATAGGCCTTGTAGGGCTGCGGGAAGAAGTCGTTCTCGCCGATCAATCCGCCGGCTTTGTCGCGCCACGAGAAAAACAGGAACTCGCTGGGCTTCAGGTCGCCGAGCGCGATCCGCGTCAGCTCCGACGACGCGTCGGGCGAGACGTTGCCCTTGCCAGTGAACACGATACGCGACTTGCCACCGACGTCGACAGCTTGGACCTCGAGGTTGACCTCGGTTTTCGCGGCGGTGTCGTTGATGCCTTTGAGCACAATGTCGCCCTTGGCCTTGTCCGGCACGCCGACGACATTGACGGCGAGGAAGAAACGCTTCGCCATATAGTGCAGCAGCTTCCACTGCCCGCCATAGTCGAGACTCGCCCAACTCGCCACGGGGTAGGTGTCGTTGATCTGCCAGAACAGCGTTCCCATGCAACGCGGCTTGGTCGAGCGCCAATATTCGATGGCAGTCTTGATCGCCAAGCCCTGCTGGATCTGGCTGAGGAACACCATGTTGTCGAAGTCGCTGGGGAAGCGGAAATACCGCGTCATCGTTTCGAGGATGCGGGCGTTGCCGCCGGTGTTGCGCTGATGGCTCTCCATCACCGGCGAGGACGGGTTGCGGTCCTCGGGGTTGGTGAAGCTCTCGATGACGTTCATCGAGGTGAAGGACTGGAAGCCGAACTCGGACGCGAAGCGCGGGTTGACGTCGCGAGCCCGTTCAAACGGCGCGGCCTCGTGCCAGACCTGCCAGAAATGCGTGTCGCCGCGGGTGTCGGAATGCCAGCCGTCAGAGAAATCGAGATAGCCGAGCGACGGCGAGGATGGCCAGAACCGCCGCGCCGAATCCTCGTCCTCGACGATGCGCTGAAGCATGTAGTTAAGGCGCGTATAGTTGGCGACGTAGCGCTCGCGGCTCTGGCGGGTGACCTCGTGCCAGCCGATAGCCCCGATGCATTCGTTGTCGCCGCACCACAGGGCGAGCGAGGCGTGGTGCTGCAGGCGCCGCACCTGCTGGGTGATCTCCACCGCCACGTCGTCGAGGAAGTCGCGAGTCGTGGGATAGAGCATGCAGGAGAACATGAAATCCTGCCAGATCATGATCCCCAGCTCGTCGCAGAGCTCATAGAAATAGTCCGGCTCGTACTGCCCACCGCCCCAGACGCGGATCATGTTCATGTTGACCGCGCTGGCGCTCTCCAGCAGGTCGCGCACAACGGCGGACGTGATGCGCGACGGGATGGCATCCGCCGGGATCCAGTTGGCGCCCATCGCGGTGATGTCGCGGCCGTTGACCCGGACCTTGAACGAATGGTCGATCGCATCCTTCTCGACGATCCATTCGAGCTTGCGGAGCCCTATTTTGCGTTTGGTCACTTCGCCGTCGAGCGCGCTCCAGAGCTCGTAGAGCGGCTGCTCGCCCTGCCCATTCGGCCACCAGAGCTTTGGGTTCTTGATCGTGAGGTTGTGGACGAACACATTCTCGCCCGGCCGCACCACGACCTTGTCGGCGATCTTCTGGCCGGCGATCTCGTGGGTGAGCTCGACCGAGCCCTCGGCGAAGGCGAATACCCGCGTCGTGATCGACAGCTCGACGGTCCTGGTGCCATGCGCCTGCTCGACGGTGACGCTCTCCTGACGGGCGAGGCGCGACTTGCGGACCGCCATCTTGCCGTAAACGCCGGTCGGCATCAGGCAGATGCCCCAGTCCCAGCCGGCGTGGCACGCCGCCTTGCGGACGAAGTTCATATGCACGCCGGGTAGGCCGTTGCTGAGATAGTTGCTGGTGAACGGGATCGGGAACGGGTGCGCGTCGGAGCGCGCCTTGGCGACGTCCTGGGTCACGGCGAATTCGAGCCGCAGCGTATTGGTGCCGGCCTTCACTTTGCCGGTGACGTCGAGGTCGTAGCGGATAAACTGGTTCTGCGTCCGCGCGATCTCCTCGCCGTTGAGGAACACTGTCGCGATACAGTCGACATTGTCGAGGGTCAGCGTCAGATAGCCGTCGATGTCCGTCCGGCTGGCGGTGAAACGACGTTCCATGGTCCATGGCGTCGCGTGCACCCACATCACGACCTGCTCGTTGGCGCCGAAATACGGGTCGGGGATATCGCCTGAGCTGATTAGCGCGGTGTGAACGTCGCCGGGCAGGCTGATGGCCTTCGCCTTGACCTTCCGGGCAGACGAAGACAGCGCGTAGTCGCCGCTGAGATCGAGTTCCGAATATGCAAAATCGTGCCCGGGCGCTGCCGCGGCGGTCTTGGCCATAGTCCCCTCCAGGCGCCGCAGCTCGCAACCGGCCTCAGGCGCAGATTGTTTATTCAGCGCCGTGACGACCCAGAATCCCGGACAAATGCAAACGTTTGCATTGCGCTTTTCGTAGCCTTCTTAGCGGGGCCATGGGCGGGTGCCAATGGGCGGCGACAAGATCTTACCAGCTCGGCACAAATCCTTACTGCTTGACATGTGACCATTTAGTCACCTATCGTCGAAATTGTGGATGACGTCTTCAAGGCGCTGAGCGATCCCACTCGGCGCCAGTTGCTCGATACCTTGCGAGACAAGGGCGGACTGACGTTGACCGAGCTGGAACAGGGGCTCGGCATGACTCGGTTCGGAGTGATGAAGCACCTCAAGGTGCTGGAGACGGCCAACCTCGTCGTGACCCGCCGGGATGGGCGGTTCAAATACCACTACCTCAACGCGCTGCCGATCCAGGAGGTCGCAGATCGTTGGATGGCGCCTTACGGCAAGCCGCTCGCCCGGTTGGCGCTGAATATCAAAAACGCCTTGGAGGAACGTCAAACGATGGCCGACAAATCCGATTACGTGCTGCAAACCTATATCCGCACGACGCAAGACGCGCTGTGGGACGCGCTGATCAATCCCGACAGGACGCAGCTCTACTACTACAAGTCCCGCATCAAGACCGACCTCATGCCAGGCGGCCCGTTCCAGTACTATGACGAAGCCGGCGGCCTGATGCTCGACGGCAAAGTCGTCGAGGTCACGCCGAAGACAAAAATCGTCTCTACATTCATGCCGACCTGGGCCGAGGGCGCCAAGGAGACGCGCGTGACCTTCGAGATCGAACCGGTCGGCGATCTCTGCAAGTTTACCCTCACCCACCACAATGCCGCCGACTCCAAGTCGGGAGCCGAGAGTGGCTGGCGTCTTGTGGTCGACGGCCTGAAGACCCTGCTCGAAACCGGCAAACCGCTCAACGTGCCGGAGATGCAATAAATCACGGTTCTACAACAAGGGAGACGACAATGACCAAATATCTGCTGAGCTATCACGGCGGCGATCAGCCCTCGAGCAAGGAAGACGGCGAAAAAGTCACCAAGGCCTGGATGGACTGGATGGGCGGCCTGGGCAAAGCGCTCGTCGAGCCAGGCAACCCCACCACCGTGGCCAAAACCATCGACAAATCCGGCAAGGTGTCGGACGGCGGCGGGGCCAACCCCGTGACGGGCTACTCGGTCATCGAGGCGAAGAGCCTCGACGACGCGGTCAAGCTCGCTAAGGGCTGCCCGCAGCTCAAGGCCAACGGCACGATCGAAGTGTCGGAGATCATGGTCATCATGTGACCCACGAGGCGGCGCCGGCAGGCGCCGCCCCCTGCTCTTACTCTGCGGCCCTGGCCTCGAGATCGAGGAAACCGCCCGACTGCCGTTCCCAGAGCTGGGCATAGTGCCCGCCGGTCGCCAGCAGCTGGACGTGCGTTCCCTCCTCGACGATCCGGCCGGCATCGAGCACCACCAGCCGGTCCATCGCCGCGATCGTCGAGAGCCGATGCGCGATGGCGATCACCGTCTTGCCCCGCATCAGCGACGCGAGTTGCTCCTGGATCGCCGCCTCGACTTCGCTGTCGAGTGCCGACGTTGCCTCGTCGAGGATCAGGATGGGGGCATTCTTCAGCAGCACACGCGCGATGGCGACGCGCTGCCGCTGCCCGCCCGAGAGCTTCACGCCCCGCTCGCCGACATGGGCGTCGTAGGCCTGCCGGCCCCGCTGGTCGGCGAGACCGGCAATGACGTCGGCAACCTTGGCTTGCTCGGCCGCTTCGATCATCTCCGCATCGCTCGCCTCCTGCCGTCCGTACTTGATGTTCTCGCGCACGGAACGGTGAAGGAGCGAGGTATCCTGGCTGACGAGGCCGATGGCGGCTCGCACGCTCTCCTGCGTGACGTCCCGCACATCCTGCCCGTCGATCCGGATCGCGCCGGACTCCACATCAAACAGGCGCAGCGCCAGATTGACCAGCGTCGACTTACCGGCACCTGAGCGGCCCACGAGGCCGACCTTCTCCCCCGGGGCAACGCGCAGGTCGAAGTTCTCGATCACCGAGCCCTTGCCACCCCGCCAATAGCCGAAGGTCACATCGTCGAAGACGATCTCGCCTTTGGTTACCGAAAGCGCAGGCGCCTTCGGTACGTCGATCAGCGTGATCGGTTGGGCGATGGTTTCCATCGAGTCCCGTACTGTGCCGATCTGCCGGAAGATGTTGGAGCCAATCTCGAGGATCCAGCCCGACATATTCATGATCTGTAGCGCAAACGGGATTGCGGTGGCGACGGCTGCCGCGCCGAGCGTACCGGCATTCCAGCCGGCCAGCGCCACCCAGGTGATCGAGACCACCAGACCGGCGTTGAGGGCGAAGAGCGTCGTCCACATCTTGGTGAAGACACGCATCAGCTTCTTGAACTCGACGGTGTGCTCGATCACGGATTCCGCGACGTAGCGGTCCTCGTGATCGTCCGACGAGAAGGTCTTCAGCGTCTGGATGTTGGTGTAGCTGTCGACCATGCGGCCCGTCATCACCGACTTGGCCTCGGACAAATCCTCGGAGTAGCGGGCGATGAGCGGCATGACGATGACGAACAGGATACCGTAGCCGACCAGCCAGCCCACGACTGGAAGCAGCAATAGCAAGTCCATCCGTGCAAGCACGGCGATCGCCACGACGACGAAGATGATCGCGTACCACACCGCATCGATGGCCGAATTGGCCGCCGTCTCGAGCGCTTCGCCGGATTGCAGGATCTTGTTGCCGATGCGGCCGGCGAAGTCGTTCTGGAAGAACGTCCAGGACTGGCGGATGACGTGGAAGTGGCTCTGCCAGCGCACGAGGTTGACCAGGTTGGGCGCAATGGCGTGGTTGCGCACCAGCGAGTCGAGAATGAACGTCGTCGGCCTGACGATCACCACGACAGCGACCATCACCAAAAGGACCTGCCAATGATCGGCGAACATGCGGCCGGGGCTGGTGCCGGACAGAAAGCCGACCACCATGCCGGTGAAGATGGGCAGCGTCGCATCGGCGATGGAGCCGATGGCGACCAGACCCATGCGGATCAGGAAAGCGGCACGGAACTGCCGGATGAAGTAGAACCCGAAGGGCCGAAGACCCATGGGTGGCTGGCGGTTCGCGGCGAGCGCAACAGGCGAGTAGCGCGCCTCGAACCAGACAAGGATAGCATTGAACATTTGGTTCTCATGGTCTGAGAACCCGTGGATCTGGTGATGAGATCAGCTTCGGGTTCTAGTGAATGGGTGTCGTTTGACGGCTGCATGGCCCGCAATTCGGCTCAGGTCGCGCCCGGTCAGTCCATTGACGTGGTTTTCCATCTGTATCTCTCCTTGGGTTGAGTTAGTCGGTGGTTGCAGTTAGTGCCTTCTCCCTATGCGGGAGGAGGCCAGAGAACGCGCATCGATGAGCAACCTCATTCCGCTGCCTCTTCGGCGATATCGGCGTCGATGAAGCCGCCGGACTGGCGCTGCCAGAGTTTTGCGTAGTGCCCGCCGAGCTGAAGCAGTTCGGCATGCGATCCCTGCTCGACGATACGGCCCTGCTCGATGACGACGAGCCGGTCGAGCGCCGCAATGGTCGACAGCCGGTGCGCGATGGCGATCACCGTCTTGTTGCGCATCAGGACTTGCAACTGGCTCTGGATCGCCGCCTCGACTTCGCTGTCGAGGGCGGAGGTCGCTTCGTCCAGCACCAGGATCGGCGCGTTCTTCAGCAGCACGCGCGCAATCGCAACGCGCTGCCGCTGGCCACCGCTGAGTTTGACGCCGCGCTCGCCAACATGCGCGTCGTATCCACTGCGGCCCTGCCCATCGGCCAGCCCCTCGATGAAGTCGTGCGCCTCCGCCAGCTTGGCGGCGGCGACGATCTCGGCTTCCGTCGCATCCGGGCGCCCATAGGCGATGTTCTCGCGCACTGAACGATGTAGCAGCGAGGTGTCCTGCGTCACGAGCCCGATGCTGGCGTGGAGCGAATCCTGCGTGACACCCGCGATATTGGCGCCATCGATGGCGATGCGGCCGCCCTCCGGATCGTAGAAACGGAGCAACAGATTGACGACGGTCGACTTGCCGGCACCGGAGCGACCAACCAGCCCAACCTTCTCGCCCGGACGGATATGCAGGTCGAGGCCATCGATGACCCCGCCCTTCTTGCCGTAGTGGAACGTCACATGATCGAACCGGATATCGCCGACCACCGGCTCGATGGCTTTGGCGCCCGGCGCGTCGTTGACCTGTGTGGCCCGCGAGAACGCATCGACGCCGGTCTTCACCGCACCGACATTTTCGAACAGCGCCGACATCTCCCACATGATCCACTGGCTCATACCGAAGAAGCGCAGCACCAGCGCCGCCGCCACAGCGATGGCGCCAGGCGTGATCAGGCTGCCGAGCCAGAGCCAGATGCCAAGCCCGAAGACGCTGACCAGCAGCGCGACATTGAGACCGTAGAGCGCGATGTTGAGCACCGTCGCGAGCCGCATCTGGCGGTAAACCGTCGGCAGGAACTCATCCATCGCCTCGCGCGCAAAGTTCTCCTCGCGCTGCGAATAGGAGAAGAGCTTCACCGTCGAGATATTGGTGTAGGCATCGACGACGCGCCCGGTCATCAGCGAGCGGGCCGCGGCCTGCTTCGACGAAATGTCGGCCATGCGGGGGATGAAGTAACGCAGCAGCAAGCCATAGCCGCAGAGCCAGACGATGAACGGGATTGCCAGCCGCCAGTCGTTCATCGCCGCCAGCACCACCGCGCCGGCGAAGTAGAACACCACATAGTTGAGGACGTTGAGCACCTTCATGGCGGCGTCGCGCACCGCGAGCGCCGTCTGCATCAGATTGGTGGCGATGCGGCCGGCGAACTCGTCCTGGAAATACGTCATCGATTGCCGCAGCACGTAACGATGCAGCATCCAGCGAATGCGCTGCGGCGTGTTGCCGAGGAGCGTCTGGTTGATGGTCAGCGACTCGAGCGCGACGATGACCGGCAGCACGAGCACCACGACGCCACCGATCAGCCACAGCAGCGGTCCTTCCGTCGCAAGGAACGTCGAGCGATCGGCCGCACTCAGCCAATCGACGACATGGCCGAGAAAGCCGAACAGCGCGATCTCGCTCAACGCCACGAGCGCCGTCAGCACCATCATGGCGGCGAACCAGCGCTTGGCGCCCTTGAGGTAATGCAGCATGAACGCCAGCATGCCTTTGGGCGGCTGCACGGGCTCGGCAGACGGATACGGATCGAGGCGGCGTTCGAACCAGCGCAGCATGCCAACTTCCAATAATTGCTCTGAACGCAACGCTTGACGCGGACCTATGCCGCAGGCTTGTTGCGCGCCGGCGCTCCCGGCCCTTCCCATTGCTGCCGCGTTTGGCGCTAATAGGGAAGAGACCGGTCGAGCCAGCCGGTCAGAATATAAGAAGATTCGGCGTTCTGCCTGTAACCGGCGCGCCACACTTTCACGGAGAGCGGCATGAGAACCGAAACCGAGCACACGATTTTCCTCAAAGACTATGAGGTCAGTCCGTACCGGGTCGACAGGATCGAGCTCGACGTGAAGATCGTCCCCGAAACGTCGCGGGTCCGGGCGCTGCTCACCGTCGTGCCGCGCGACACCACCCCGCCCGGCACGCCGTTGGTTCTCGACGGCGATGAGCTGAAACTCAATTCCGTCGCCATGGACGGCTCGCCGCTGCCGCTCACAGCCTATGAGCTCACCCCGACCAGGCTGACCATCATCGAGCCGCCGAACCGGATTTTCGTGCTCGAGACCGAGGTCACGGTGCATCCGGAAAAGAACCTCAAGCTGATGGGGTTTTATCGGTCAGGCGGCACCTGGTGCACGCAGTGCGAGCCCGAGGGCTTTCGCCGCATCACCTACTACCTCGACCGGCCGGACAATCTCGCTCGCTTCAAAGTGACGATGACCGCCGACAAGACGCTCGCACCGGTGCTGCTGGCGAACGGCAACCTCGTCGACCACGGGGACATCGATGGAAACCAGCATTTCGCCGTGTGGGAAGACCCGTTCCCCAAGCCGTCTTACCTGTTTGCGATGGTCGCCGGCGATCTCGGCTCGATCCACGACAGCTTCGTCACGGCCTCCGGCCGCAAGGTCGCCCTCGGCGTCTATTGCGCGCACGGCAAGGAAGACGAGTGCCTCTGGGCGATGGACTCGCTCAAGCGCTCGATGGCGTGGGACGAGCGCCGCTTCGGCCGCGAATACGACCTCGACATCTTCAACATCGTCGCCGTCTCCGACTTCAATTTCGGTGCGATGGAGAACAAGGGGCTCAACATCTTCAACGACAAGCTGGTGTTCGCGAAACCGAACTCGGCGACCGACGACGATTACGAGAGCGTCGAGCGAGTCATCGCCCACGAGTATTTCCACAACTGGACCGGCGACCGCATCACCTGTCGCGACTGGTTCCAGCTCTGCCTTAAGGAAGGGCTCACGGTCTATCGCGACCAGGAGTTCACCTCCGACGAGCGCTCGCGGCCGGTCAAGCGCATCGACGACGTGATGACGCTGCGTGCCGCGCAGTTCCCGGAGGATGCCAGTCCGCTCGCTCACGCGCCGCGGCCGGACCACTACAAAGAGATCAACAATTTCTACACGACCACGGTCTACGAAAAGGGCGCGGAGATCGTCCGTATGTTGGCGACACTCTTGGGCGAAGCCGGCTTCCGCAAGGGCATGGACCTCTACTTCGAGCGCCACGACGGCGAGGCGACGACTATCGAGGCCTTCATCAAGGTGTTCGAGGACGCCAACGGCGTCGACCTGCAGCACTTCCAGACCTGGTATCTGCAAGCCGGGACGCCCGAAGTCACGGTGTCCGACAATTACGACGCTGCCTCGCAGACCTACAAGCTGACGCTCAGCCAGAATACCGCTCCAACCCCCGGCCAGCCTGAGAAGCAGCCGCTCGTGATCCCGGTGAAGTTCGGGCTCGTCGGTCCCAACGGCTCGCCGATGGGCTGGAGCAGCGCCAGCGGCGATGTGCGCGACGACATGCTGGTGCTCGACGGCGCCAGCGCCACCTACGAGTTCAAGGGCGTCCCCAACAAGCCGGTGCCATCGCTGTTCCGCGAGTTCTCGGCGCCAGTGAAGCTCGTGACCAAGGCCACTCAGGCCGACCGGCTCTTCCTCGCCCGCCATGACAGCGATCCGTTCAATCGCTGGCAGTCGCTGCAGGATGTCTCGATGGCGCTGATGCTCGGCGCCATCGCCGGCACGCCGTGGGCGCCCAGCGACCTTGCCGCCCTCGCCGACGCGTTCGACGATACCGTTACGTCGAAGTCGCTCGACCCCGCATTCAAGGCGCTGGCGCTGAGCCTGCCGCCGGAATCGCTGGTGGCGCGGACCATCGGCAGCAATGTCGATCCGGACAAGATCCGCGCCGTGCGGCTAAAGCTCATCGCTGAACTCGTCGCCCGGCTGGAGCCGACGCTGACCGCCGCCTACCGCGAAAACCTGTCGAGCGCCACCTATGCGCCCAGCACCGAACAATCCGGCAAGCGTGCGCTGAAGAACCAGGCGCTCGGCCTCCTCGTCGTCGGTGGCACGCCGTCCGGTGCCCGGATGGCCCGCGAGCAATATGAGACCGCGGCCAACATGACCGACCGTTATCTCGCGCTCGCCAACGTCGTCGCGGGCTGGACCGCCGATGCCGAGGCGTCGCTCGGCCATTTCCGCACGATGTTCACCGCCGATCCGCTGGTGTTCGACAAATGGCTCGCGCTGAGCGCCACGATCCGCCGCGACGGCGTCATCGACCGCATCAAGGCGATCCTCGCCGATCCAACTTTCCCGGCAAACAATCCGAACCGATTGCGGGCCTTGATGGCGAATTTCGCCAACGGCAACACGACGCAATTTGCCCGCGCCGACGGCGCCGGCTTCCGCCTCGTCACCGAGTTCGTCGCCGACATCGACAAGCGCAACCCGCAGGTCGCGGCGCGCCTGCTGACCGCCTTCCGCATCTGGCGGAGTTTCGAACCGGTGCGCGCCGGCGCGGCGGAAGCGGCGCTCAAATCGCTGCGCGACGCGGGCAGCCTCAGCCGCAATGCGTCGGACATTCTAGAGCGGACGCTGGCCGGTTAACGAAACCCTAATCGGGGTAGAATTTTTCTTCGACCTCTAAGTGACTCTGCCGACTCACGAATTCCAGACGTCTCCGCGGCGGCGGCCGGCGCCCCACTGGACAGTGACAAGCGGCTGATTCAAATTGCAAATCAGGGCGTGGCGTACACCTGATTTGCGATCATTTGGGGCGGAGCATTCATGCGGTCGACGGAGGCATCCGGCGTCGAGGCGAGCGGATTCAGCTCCCGCGCCGCCCGTGGCAAACCCTCTGTTTCGCCGTTCTACCGGTTCCTTGCCTCAGTCTCACCGCTGACCTACGCGATCGCCCTCACGGCGATGCTCGCAGCGACCCTCTTCATCCTCTCCGACGCCTATCGGACGCTGCAGGACTTGCGCGAGCGCACCACTCTCGTCGCAACCCTGGCCGCCGCGCAGCCACTGCTGGTCAGCCAGTTTGCGACCCGTCCGCTCAATCTGGTCATCGGCGAAACGGATTTCGGCGCCGCCGTCACTGGCATCGTGCAGCGCGGCGCGGTCGCCTACGGCCTCGCCTTCCTGTTCATCGGCTTCGGCTTCCGCCGCCGCTCGTTGCAGTCGGCCGATGTCGGACCAACCGCTTTGGCCGATCTGCTGTCGACCATTCCTTTCGGGGTCGCCTGCTGGAGCCCCGACGGTCGGCTGATCGTCTGCAACGACCAGTACCGCGCCCGCCTCAATGCCGAGCCTACCGAGGCTCGCACCGGCGTGTCCTATGCCGCCTCGGTGCGCCGCCTGATTGAGGGCGGCTACATGCACCTCGTCAGCGAAGACGAGCGCAGCCGCGTCCTCGAACTGCATCGCGAGGACGGCTCCTGCCTGATGATCGACGAGCGCCCGTTGGCCGAAGGCGGCTTCGTGACACTGGTGACTGACGTCACCGAGAGCCGCCGCACCGACCATCTCCTGACCTCGATCCGCGAGGAGCAGCGCATCCTTGCCCGCCGCTATCATGAGGAGAAACTGCGCGCCGAAGCCGCCAGCCGGTCGAAAACCTCGTTCCTCGCCCATCTCAGCCACGACATCCGCACGCCGCTCAACCACATCATCGGCTTTGCCGAGCTGATGCGGCACCAGACCTACGGGCCGCTCGGCGACACGCGCTATGCCGGCTACGTCGACTCGATCAAAACCTCCGGCGAGCGGCTGCTGTCGTTCTTCGCCTCGATCCTCGATCTTGCCGAGCTCGAAGGCGGTCGCCGCGTGCTGGAGGAAGCCGAGCTCCACGCCGACGAACTGCTTGTCGCGGTGTCGCGCCGCTTCTCGGCCGAGGCGCAGCGCGCCCATGTCACCCTCGCGGTCGGCGCCCCCTGCGGGGCACTCCTGACCGGCGACCGCTTCTCACTTGAGCGGATGCTCGGCAATCTCGTCGACAACGCCATCCGCTTCACGCCGGCCGGCGGCCGCATCACGATCGCGGCGCATGCGGCCGAGGATGGCGTGGTGCTCGAGGTCAGCGACACCGGCATCGGCATGGCGCCCGAACGGCTGTCGGCGCTGTCGCAGCCCTTCGCCTTCGGCGACGCCGCGCTCACCAAGGATCGCGAAGGCGCCGGCCTGGGTCTCGCCATCGCCCGCACCATCGTCGAGCTTAGCGGCGGCCGCCTCGCCATCGACAGCCGGCTCGGCCTCGGCACCACCGTCGCCGTCTCGCTGCCGTTGCTGCACACCGCTGCTCGGATCGACGCTGCGGCCTAGAGCGCCAGCGCTCGCGCGTACCACCTCGCCGCGGCCGCGCTCACCTCGGCCTGCATTCCGCTCAGATCGTCGCGCAGCCGCACAAAACTCGGCGTATTCGTCAGCTGCGCCAGGAGATCGCGGAACGCGTCGGTCCAGCCTTCGTCCTTGAACGGATCGGCGAGCGCCGCGCTCATCACTTGCAGCACGGTCGAGTAGAGCCCGTGGATTTCGGCCAGCCGCGCGCCCTCAGGCACCAGTCCAAGCTCCGCGAGCCGCAGCAGAACCACGGCCGTCGGCGCCTGCGGCCGCGCGATCGCCGCACCAGCCACCAGTTGCGCCGATTGCGCAACGAACTCGAGATCGACCAGCCCGCCATCGACCAGCTTCAGATCGAACGGATGCCGCGGTGGGCGTTCCTTCGCCATCAGCGCCCGCATCGCGACAACGTCGCCGACGGTCTTGGCGACGTCGACCTTTCGTGCCAGCACCGCGGCGATCACCGCATCCACCCGCGCTGCAAATCCGGCATCCGCCTCGACCACCCGGGCTCGCGTCAGTGCCAGATGTTCCCACGTCCAGGCGCTCTCCTCCTGATACATAGTGAACGCGTGCAGGCTGGTCGCCAACGGCCCGGCATTGCCGGACGGCCTGAGCCGCATGTCCGCCTGATACAGCACACCTTCCGAGGTCGGTGCCGTAACTGCCGCGACCAGTCGCTGCGTCAGTCGAGCAAAGTACTGCGTCACCGCCAGTGGCCGTTCGCCGATCGACTCCTCGGCCCCACCCGCAACATCGTACAGCAAAATGAAATCGAGGTCCGACGACACCGTCATTTCGCGGCTCGCCATCTTGCCGAACGCCAGCAGCGCGACCGACGCGCCCGGCACGACGCCGTGCCGCTTCTCGAACTCGCGCCTTACCGCAGCGAACAGCTTTTGCAGCAGCGTCTCGGCCAGTGCCGTGAACTGCTCGGCCGCGCGCTGAGCCGTCACCGTCCCGGACAGCAGTCCGGCCGAGATCAGGAATTGCTGCTCCTGCCCGATGATGCGGGCGCGGTCGATGACCTCCTGATAGTCGCGCGCATCGCTGAGAAAGGCATCGACCTTCCCGACCAGCACCGCCCGCCGGCTGACCTCATCGGCAAACGCCGGATCGATCAGTGCGTCCATCACGTGCGCGCGGTGAATCACCGCCTCCGCCATGCGCGGCGCCGAGGCCATCAACTGCACCAGCAGCTCGCGCAACTGGCCGTGGTTGCGCAGCAGCGCGAAGAGCTGCAGCCCGGTCGGCAGCCGCGACAGGAAATCGTCGAACCGCGCGAAGGCGAGATCGGCGTTGCCGGCCTTGGCGATCGTCACCAGCAACGCCGGCAGCAACTCGGTCAGATGCGCCCGCGCTGCGGCCGCCCGCGTCGCCGGATAACTGCCATAGTGCCATTTGCGGATCGTCGCCGATACCGTCGCGGCATCGTGGAATCCCATTTTGGTCAGCGTCTCGATCGTCGCCGGGTCGTCGTCGCTGCCGGTGAACACCAGATTGCCGCCCGCCGCGCCCAGCGTCTCGCCCTCGGTGAATAGCTCGGCGTAGTACCCTTGCACCAGCGCCAGCGCGGCGCGGTACTCGTCTTCGAACGCGCCGACCTCGGCAAAGCCCATCAGCTCAGCGATGACCGCGATGCCGGCCTCGGTCTCGGGCATCGTGTGGGTCTGCTCGTCGCGCAGCATCTGCAGCCGGTTCTCGACCGCCCGCAGGAACCAGTACGTCGTCGTCAAATGCTGCGCCGCCTGCTCGGCGATCCAGCCGGTCCGCGCCAGCCCGGCCAGCGCCTCTGCTGTCGGCCGCGCGCGCAGCGTCTTGTCGCGGCCGCCGGCGATCAACTGCTGAGTTTGAGCAAAAAACTCGATCTCCCGGATGCCGCCGCGCCCGAGCTTCACGTTATGCCCCTCGACCCGCGCCTCGCCGACGTTCTTCGAAATATTGATCTGGCGCTTCATTGCCTGGATGTCAGCGATCATCGCGTAGTCGAGATGCTTGCGCCACACATAGGGGGCAAGTTCGGCAAGGAACGCGTCTCCTACCCGCTTGTCGCCGGCGCACGGCCGCGCCTTGATCCATGCCGCCCGCTCCCAGTTCTGGCCGCGGCTCTCATAGTAGGCGAGCGCAGCCTCGATCGACATCGCCACTGGCGTCGAGCCGGGATCGGGCCGCAGCCGCAGATCGGTGCGGAACACATATTCACCGCCGACGCGATCCTCCATCAGCGCCGCCAGCCGCTGCACCACGCGCGAATAGATCTTCGTCGCCTCGTCCGGGTCGCTTACCGCCCCACGTTCCCGATCGAAGAACGCCACGATATCGATGTCCGACGAGTAGTTGAGCTCCCGCCCGCCATGCTTGCCGAGGGCGAAGATGGCGAGGCCTGACGTTTCGGGCACTGTCCCGGTCGCGACATCGCCTTTTTCCGCTGCCTTGCGCAGCAACACGGCCAATCCGGCATCGAGCGCCACATCCGCCAGATCGGACAACGCGGCCGTCGATTGCGCCGTGCTCCAGACGCCAGCGGTTTCGGCCGCGGCCGCCAGCAGCGCGACGCGACCCTTCGCTTCGCGCAGTACGGCCCCCACCGCCGCCTCGTCCGCGCCGCGCCCGGCCGCAGCCGCAGTTGCGAAAATCCCGGCGAGCGCCGCGTTCGGCGTCGCCAACGCGCCGTCGATCCAGCCTTGATAGCGGCCATTCAGCTCCGCCAGATAGGGCGAGGCCTTGAACAATGTATCGAGGGAAACCGGCATCCGCGCAGGCATAGCGGCCACCCCCGACAGTCGCAAGCGGAACCCGGTCAAGCCGGTGCGGATCAAGTGGAACGCAGATTTGACCGCTGGCTTTCCGCAACCGCCGGGTTATGTTTCGGCGCTTCGCCTTCCGGGAACACGCCATGCGCCTCAGCTTCGCCGCCGCCGCTTTGCTCTCCGCCGTCGCTCTTGCCGCTCCCGCCCACGCCGCGGGCCTCTCAGGCATGGGCCTCAACCTCTTCGGTAACTACTTCCACTTCGGCAAGCCGAACCTCGAAAAGCCGCCGGTCAAGACCATCACTGCCGGCGGCCTGCGCATGCAGCTGCAGCACACCAAACTGGCCGATATCCGCAAAGTGTTCGGCGGTACCATCCAGACTCAGGGCGACAACAAGACGCTGGTCAACTGGCTCTGCTACCAGACCGACGGCGCCAACCCGACGGATACCTGGTTCATCTCCAATATCCTCGGCGGCGGCGAATTCGTCATGATCGTCGCCGTGCAGGCGGCATCGCCCGGCCGTATCCCTGGCGACTGCGAGCCGGCCTCCAAGAAGTTTGCAGCTCCCAATATGGGCATCCCGGGCATCGGTGCGTCCTCCGACGACATGCGCAAGGCGTTCGGCGCTGTCTCCGGCAACACCGTCGCCTATCGTGCCGACGAGCCGGGCGCCGATGCCCTCGGCACCGCCTCCAATGCGCAGTACATCGGCTACATCCTGCAGGGTGGCCGCGTCGTCGGTTATGGCGCCGGCGAGACCTCGGTTCCCGCCCCGCCGAAAGACTAAGCGGCCGGCAGGTCGATCACGGCCCTTACACCCGGGCCATTGTCCTCGATCCGGAACTCGCCGCGGTGCAGACCCGCAACCGCATTGACCAGCGACAGCCCCAGCCCCGAGCCGGGTTCCGTCCGGCTCTTTTCGAGCCGTACGAAGCGCTCGACGACACGTGCGCGGTCCTCGGCCGGAATGCCCGGGCCATTATCGGCCACCTCGAACACCACCCGCCCATTGCCGGCCTGCAGCGACAGCGCAATGCGGCCGGTCTTGCCCTCGGCGGGCTCGTAGTATTTCAGTGCGTTTTCGATCAAATTGACCAGCGCCTGCCCGATCAGCTCGCGGTTGGCCCTGAGGTGGATGCCATCGGTGATGCTCGAGTCGAGCACCATGCCCGCCTCTTCAGCCACCGGCTCGTAGAGCTCCGCCACGTCCCGCGCCACCTCGCTGACATCGACATCGGCGAAAGCACCGGACGGCGCGCCCGCCTCGGCCCGGGCGATCATCAGCAGCGCGTTGAAGGTGCGGATCAGCTTATCGCTCTCGGTCAGCGTCGTCTCCAGCGCCTGGCGCTGCGTCGCGCTGTCGGCCCCATCGCGCAACGCGGACTCGGCCTGCGTACGGAGCCGCGTCAGTGGCGTCTTGAGGTCGTGCGCGACATTGTCGGTGACTTCCTTCAGCCCCTGCATCAGCCCCTCGATCCGGTCGAGCATGGCGTTGAGGCTGGTGGCCAGCACGTCGAATTCATCGTTGCGCTTGGTGACCGGGATGCGCTCGCTGAGATTGCCCGACATGATCTTGCTCGAGGTGGCGTTGATCGTATCGATCCGCCGCAGCACCCGCCGCGCCGTCACCACGCCGGCCAGCAGCGAGAACACCAGGATGCCCAGCACCGCGAGCAGGAAGCCCTGCAGCACGATGGCGGTGAAGCCGCGCCGCTCGACCACGTCGCGCCCGACCACCAGCCGCAATCCGCTGCCGAGCACCAGCGAGTGGACGATCGCGAAGCCGCGCGAGGCGTCCTCACCCTCGTCGAACCCCTCGCGGTCGTAGTTGATGCTGTAGATGCCGTCGCCCTGCAGCACGTAGTCGGGGAAACTGTCGACGTTGCCGGCAATCTGCAGCCCGGAATTGTCGCCGAGATAGTAGATGCCGGGACCGGGCTGCGCGGCGAGGCGGCCGACGGCGAACACCGTGCCGCGAATGCCCTGGCGCTCGTCGATGCGCTTCAGCAGGTCAACCTCGCGCTCGATGGCGGCGGTCTGCTGCTGCTGAATCTGGATGCTCGATTGATAGGCGAGGAACGCCAGCAGCAGCACTGAGAAAATCACGAAGAGCAGAATAAAGACCGCCGTCAGGCGGACGGTCGTCGTCCGCCAGAGCCGGGCGACTTTATTCACGGATCATGTATCCGGCGCCGCGAATGGTGTGGAGCAGCGGGTTGGCGTGCCCCTTGTCGATCTTGCCGCGCAGCCGCGACATGTGCACGTCGATGACGTTGGTCTGCGGGTCGAAGTGATAGTCCCAGACGTTTTCCAGCAGCATAGTGCGGGTCACCACCTTGCCGGCATTCTTCATCAGATATTCGAGCAGGCGGAATTCGCGCGGCTGCAGCAGGATGCCTTCGCCGGCGCGATCGACCTTACGCGACAGCCGGTCGAGGCTCAAATCGCCGACCTCGTAGCTGGTCGCGGCCTCCGACGGGCTCGAGCGCCGCGCCAGCACTTCGACCCGTGCCAGCAGCTCGGTGAATGCATACGGCTTGGCAAGATAGTCGTCGCCGCCGGCGCGTAGCCCGGTGACGCGGTCGTCGACCTCGCCCAGCGCGCTGAGGATCAGAACAGGGGTCTTGTTGCCTTCGGCGCGCAGCGACTCGACGATCGACAGGCCGTCGCGCCGCGGCAGCATGCGATCGACGATCAGCACGTCGTAGTCCATGCTTGAGCCCATCGCGTAGCCGGTTTCGCCATCGCTGGCGTGGTGCGTCACGTGACCGGCCTCATCGAGCGCCTGGATCAGGTAGCTGGCAGCTTCGCGATCATCTTCGATCAGCAGGATTTTCATGAACTAAACCTAGTGAGCGCCCACGGACAGTTCAATGAAGTGCGGCCCCGGAGCTTTTGGGCTCCGGGACCGGTTGGTAGCGATTGTGGCTCAGCCCTTGTTCGCGGTCAGCGGCAGGCCGATGAACCGGTCGTTGCCGTTGCGCTCGGCCTTGATCAGCGCCGTGCCACGGCCGGAGCTCTTGACCGCGGTGATGGCGTCCTCGAACTCCTTGCCGGTCGAGACCTTCTTGTTGTCGACCTCGAGGATGATGTCGCCAACGGCGAAGCCCTTGTCGGCCGCAACCGAGTCCTGGTCGACGTCCTGGATCAACAGGCCGCCTTCACCGCCGCTGTTGGGCACCAGGGTCAGGCCGACGTCGGTGGTGGTCGGGCTGGCCGGCTGGTTGTCCGGCGGGGTTGGCTGGTTCGGCTGTTTGGTGCTGTCATCCTTGAGCGTGCCCAGCGTTGCCGTGAGCTTGATCTCGGCATTGTCGCGCCACACCGTCAGTTCGACCGATGCGCCCGGAGCCTTGCCCGCGATGGTGCGCGAGAGCGCCAGCGCGTTGTCGATCCCCTGGCCGTCGACGGCGGTGATGATGTCGCCCGCCTTGATGCCGGCCTTGCCGCCGGGCGAGTCGTCCGCCAGCTGGCTGACAAGAGCGCCCTTGGCGTCCTTGAGACCGACGCTGTCGGCGATGTCACGGGTGACGTCCTGGATCGAGACGCCCAGGAAGCCGCGAGTCACCGAGCCGGACTTGATCAGCGACGAGGTGATCTGCTGCACGGTGTTGGCCGGGATCGCGAAGGCGATACCGACATTGCCGCCATTGGGGGAGAAGATCTCGGTGTTGACGCCGACGACTTCGCCCTTGAGGTTGAAGGTCGGGCCACCCGAGTTGCCCATATTGACGGCCGCGTCGATCTGCAGGAAGTCGCCATAGGCAGAGCCGCCGACGTCACGGCCGCGGGCCGAGACGATACCGGCCGTCACGGTGCCGCCGAGACCGAACGGATTGCCGACCGCCAGCACCCAGTCGCCGACACGGACGTCGTCGGTGGCGAACTTGACGAACGGCAGGTCGGTGACGCCGTCGACCTTGACCACCGCGAGATCGGTGCGCTGGTCGACGCCGACGATGGTCGCCGGCTTCTGGTCGCCGTTGTCGAACGTGACGGTGACCTTGGTGGCGCTGTCGACGACGTGGTTGTTGGTGACGATGTAGCCGTCAGCCGAGATCACGAAGCCCGAACCGGCCGCGACATATTTGCGGCCCTGCGGGGCCTGCTGCGGCCCGTTGCCGCCACCCTTGCCGGGCGCGCCATTGCCAAACTGGTCAAAGAACTTCTTGAGCGGATTGTCGTCCGGCAGATCGGGGACCTGGCCGTTGAAGCCGCCGCCCTGATCGTCGAACTGATTGCCCTTCTCGCGGCCTTCGACAACGATGGACACGACGGCGGGTTTGACCGCGGCGACGAGGTCGGCGAAGCCGGCACTCGGAACCGTGTCAGGCGTAGTGATCTGGGCGACCGGGCTGACCTGTGCTGCCGCCATCGGGCTCGATGCAGCGAGGAAGGCCGTGCCACCACCCAGCCCGACAAGGATCGCGAGGGCGGAAGCCCCGATCCACTTGCGGGTGCGTGCCATGAAAGTGGAGCGCATAGTTTGTTCTCCTTCAAACAGCTCTCAACAGAGTGGTGCGGTTATCTCCGACCAGCCCTTTCCGCGACGTTGCGTCAATATTACCCTTTGGTAAGGGGTGATTAACTGTTGGAAAGCCGTGCATATCCAACAAAAGCCGGGGCTTTCGCGGGTCGGAGCACAGCAACGACGCTCGGCCTAGGCCTTGCCACCGCCCAGTTCGTCGAGCGCCTGCTGCTCCTCGGGCGTCAGCGCAGTGGCCCCGATCGCCTTCCTGCGCCGCGCGGCGATGAACAGCACGACGCCGCCAACGACCAGAATCGTCGGAGCGGCGATCCAGAGTGCGATGGTGTGCGCCGCAACCACCGGCTTTAGCAGCACGAACTCGCCGTAACGGTCGACGAGGTATTGCACCACCTGCGCGTCGGTATCTCCGGCGGTCAGCCGCTGCCGCACGATGACGCGGATTTCGTGCGCCAGATCCGCGTCGCTGTCATCGATCGATTCGTTCTGGCAGACGAGACAGCGCAGCCCTGCCGAGATCGCCCGCGCCCGCGCCTCGAGCCCCGGGTCCTTCAGCATCTCGTCGGGATTGACCGCAAAGGCCGGCAGCACCAGCCAAAGCAAGGTCATCAGCGCGACAAGCGCCCTCATTCGGCGGGCGCGGTCTGTTTGATGGCAGCACGGCGCGCCACGCCGAGCCGGAGCCGCCGATCGGTCAGCGACAGGAAGCCGGCGAGCGCCATGACGATAGCGCCCAGCCAGATCAGCGTCACGTAGGGCTTGAACCAGGCTCGCACGACTCGCGCCCCATCGGTGCCCTGCTCGCCGAGTTGCAGATAGAGCTGCGAGAAGCCGTAGGTCTCGATCGCCGCCTCGGTGGTCGGCGTGCCGCTCGCCGGATAGACGCGACGTTCCGGCGTCAGCTGCCGAGCACCGCCGCCACCCGCCGCGGTCACCGTGAACTTGCCGATCTCGGCGTCGTAGTTCTCGACATGGACGTTGTCGACGCCGTCGAGCCGGATGGCGTAGTCGCCGATGGTCTGCGTCGTCCCCGGCTGCATGGTGGTGATCAGCTCGAGCTGCCAGGCGCTCGCCGTGACGATGCCGATGACGCTCATGCCGAGGCCGAAATGCGCCAATGCGGTCGAGAACGCGGCGCGCGGCAGGCCGATCAGCCGGCGCACGCTCTGGCCGATTCCCATGCGGCCGAAGCCGGCACGGTCGATCAGCTCGGCGATGGCGCCGAACGTCACCCAGAAGCCGAGCAGCAGGCCCAGCGGCGCCAGCGAGATCGACGCCCCGGTGAGTGCAAAGATCAGGATGGCGACAAAGATCGCCGCGCCGGCCGCTCCTGCCAGCCGCTGCGTCACCGCAACCAGGTCGCCGCGCTTCCAGGCCATGAACGGGCCGAACGGCAAGACGATCAAGAGCGGCGCCATCACTGCACCGAAGGTCAGGGAGAAGAACGGCGCTCCAACCGAAATGGTCTTGCCGGTCAGCGCCTCGAGTACCAGCGGATAGAGCGTCCCGACCAGCACCGCGGCCGTCGCGCTGGCGAGGAACAGATTGTTGAGGATCAGCGCGCCTTCGCGGCTGATCGGCGCGAATAGGCCACCCGCCCTGAGCGAGGAGGCGCGGAACGCGAACAGCGCAAACGCTCCACCGATGAACACCGCGAGCAGCGCCAGGATCACCAATCCACGCGTCGGATCGGTCGCGAAACTATGCACCGAGGTCAGCACGCCGGAGCGCACCATGAAGGTGCCGAGCAGACTGAGCGAGAAGGTGATCAGCGACAGGAAAATCGTCCAGATCTTGAGCGCGTTGCGCTTTTCCATCACCAGCGCCGAATGCAGCAGCGCCGTGCCGGCAAGCCACGGCATGAAGCTCGCGTTCTCGACCGGATCCCAGAACCACCAGCCGCCCCAGCCGAGCTCGTAATAGGCCCAGTAGGAACCCATCGCGATGCCGAGGGTCAGGAAGCACCAACTCACCAATGCCCATGGCCGCACCCAGCGCGCCCACGCGGCGTCGATGCGGCCCGAGATCAGCGCGGCGACCGCGAAGCTGAAGCAGATCGAGAAGCCGACATAGCCGGTGTAGAGCAGCGGCGGATGGATCGCGAGGCCGATGTCCTGGAGGATCGGGTTGAGCTCCTGACCTTCCAGCGGCGCCGGCGACAGCCTGAGGAACGGGTTCGAGGTGAACAGCGTGAAGCCCGCGAACGCCGCGACCAACAGGCTCTGCATCGCCAGCACCAGCGTCAGCAGTTCGCGCGGCAAATTGCGGCCGAACATCGCCACGGCCGCGCCCATCAGCACCAGGATCATCACCCAGAGCACCATCGAGCCTTCATGGTTGCCCCAGACGCTGGTAATCTTGAACAGCAGCGGCTGCAGCGAATGCGAATTCTCAAAGGCGAGTTTTAGCGAGAAATCGTCGGTGACGAATGCCTGGATCAGCGCTGCGAAGGCAGCGACCACCAGCAGGAACTGCAGCACCGCGCCCTGCCTGAGGATCAGCGTCACGCGCTCGCTGCGGCGCCAGCCCCAGAGGCCGGCGACGGCCGAGACGGCAGCGATCGCAAAGGCCAGAATCAGCGCGAAATGTCCGAGTTCGATCGCCATCAGCCGCCTGCCTCAGCCGGGCGCCATTCGCCCTTCGCCTTCAGCTCGTCGACGACTTCCTTGGGCATATATTTCTCGTCGTGCTTGGCGAGCACATTGGTCGCGGTGAAGCTGCCATCGCTCGTCATCGCACCTTCCGCCACCACGCCCTGCCCTTCGCGAAACAGATCGGGTAGAATGCCGGTGTAGTGCGCCGCGACATCGGTTGTGCCGTCGGTAACAACGAAATCGTTCTGGTCGCCATTGTGCGTCCAGGTGCCCTGTTTCACCAGGCCACCGAGGCGGATCGGTGTGCCGGCGGCGACGGCCTTCTCGTGAATCTCCGACGGCGAATAGAAGAAGACGATCTGGTCGCGCAGCGCGAAGAGGATCAGCCCGAAGGCGACGATCACCACCGCGCCCAGACCTGCAATGACGCTCAGGCGCCGCTGCTTGCGGGTCATCGCTCCACCAGGCCGTTGTCGGCTGCGAGCACGTCGAGCTCCGTGCGGACCTTGGCGTCTGGATAGGCCTTGCGCGCCAGATCGTAGTCGGCCTGCGCGTCGCTGGTCCGACCCTGCACCATGCGCGAGCGGACAAGCTGCGTCCACTCATCGATGCTGCCGCCCTGTGCCTTGAGCCGGCCTTCGAGTCCGTCGACCATCACATCGATCTGCGCGCTGTCGGGCGGGGCCTGCGAGGCCGCCGCCGTGTCGGGATGCAACGCCGCCTCGGCGACCGCGAGGCCGTCCTTGGCATTCACCACCCACGGTTCGTCGCCCTTGCCGAGCGCGAGCAGCGCGGTCCAGTCGCGCACGGCCGAGACGTTGTCGCCAACGCGCGTCTCCTCGCTCGCGATATAGTAGCGCGAGCGCACATGCTTCGGATCGAGCGCCGCGGCGGCCTTGAACAGCTGCAGCGGCTCGCCGGTGACGCTGCCGCCGGACACCATCATCAGCGCCTCACCCAGATCGGTCTCGCTGTCGGCCGTCGGCGGCGCCAGTTCGTTGACATGCCGCAGCGCCGTCACGGCGTCGGCATAGCGTCCCAACTGCATGTAGACGGGGGCGATCACCGTCCAACCGCGGACATCGGTCGGGTCGGCCGCCAGCCGTCCCTCGATCGCCTTCAGCGCCGCGTCGATATTGAGCCCCTGGCCGGGCGCCGGCGCACGGCTGGCGAGCGGCTCGGCCGGCAGATCCGGGCGTCCGAGATAGGCATAGGTGCCGATCGACAGCACCGCGACCAGCGCGATGGGAATGTAAATCGCGGCCTTGCCGGCGCTCGCGGTCTTCTCGACCGTCTCGCCCTTCAGCCGGATCACCTCGCGTGCCAGCTCGCCCTTGGCGGCTGTTGCTTCGGCGTCGCCCATGCGGCCGGCCGCGGCATCGACATCTATGGCGCGCAGCTGGGCGCGGAAATGCTCGGCCGTTGCGTCCGCCACGGTCTGGCCCGCGTTGACCGTCCGTCCGGCGCCCGCGTAATACAGCGTGGCGCAGGCGATGGCGGTCAGCAGCAGGGCGAGCAACCAGATGGTCATGGCCTCAATCGGGGTTCTAAAGGCGCCAGCCGCGGCATCTATAGAGACATTCAGGCAAAATATGCAGCGGCCGGTGTCCGAATGGCAGGCGCCGATTGCCGCAGTTCGCGGCTGAGACCATGCCAGAAACCGCATTCGATATTGCAATACTCGGGTCCAGCCCGCTTTCCGGCCTGTTGGCTGGGGTTTTGGCGCGCGATCACCATAAGCGTGTGATCCGCATCGGCCGTCGCGCTTCGCCACAGCGCCTGCCGCGTACCCTCGATCTGGCACTGCCGCTGGCGACCCGCCCGCAGAGCTGGCGACTGACTCGCGAGGCGGAAGCCGAGACTTCGGCACTCCTTGCTGCCATCGGCGCGCCGGCTGCGATTACCGCCAATGATGTCGTCGTCATTGCCGATACCGCCGCCAGCAGCGCCGCGATGGGACACGCCGCCCACATGGCGCTCGGCTTCGGACTCGTTGTCCGTCCCCGCGACGGGGGCTGGACCTTCCGCGGCGTCGCCGTCCTACAGCCTGCTGCCCTCGACGATAAGCTGTTCGCGTGGCTCACCAATCTCGGCGTCACGTCCGTCGACAACGCCGATGCGGAGCTCCGCTACCTCAAATCCGGCGTTGCCGAGCTGTGGCTGCCAGACGGTCGCGTCGACGCCCCGCAGATCGTGCTCGCCGACGACGCCGCGCTGCTCGACCATCTGCCAGAAGCACAACGCCCAGCAACGCTGCTGCCGCGCTCGATGACCGCAACCCTCACCGCGAGCCGCCGCCTCGCCGCTCCGGTGATGCTCTTTCCGGATCGCGGCGTGACGCTCGTGCAACGCGACGCGACAACCGTTCTCGCTCTGGTCAGCGGCGATCGCGACGTCGAGGCGCGCCTCGCCACGGCCTTACCTGGCCCGTTCCCGGTGCAACGGCTCGCGACTAGCCGCTTCCGCCGGATCGTCTCCACCGACGGCGCGCCGCTGATTGGTCGCCTGAAACCGTCAAAGCTCTTCGTCGTCGCCGGCCTCCAGTCCGCCGCTTTCTTCGCGCCGGCGCTCGCGCGCCTGCTCGCCGGCGAAACTCGCGCGGACGACAAGCGCTGGTTCCTGAGCCACGATCCAGCCCGCGTCGCCACCCGGGAGTCGGTCGCCGATCTCGCCGCAGAGGCGTTCGCATGACCCAGCCCAACCGACTCCCGGCCGACTCGGCGCACCAGTTCGGCGGCATCGAGCTCGATCGCGGCAAGCCGCTGAGTCTTCGCCTCGACGGCCACCACATCGACGGCTTTGCCGGCGACACCGTCCTCTCAGCCGCCCTCGCCGCCGGCATCGATACCCACGGCCAAATCGGCGAGTTGCCCCTCGCTCTCACGGAGCGTTTCGCGCCGCTGGTGGTGTCGCGCCGCGACGCGACCAACCCGCGCGCCGCCCTACCGATGAACCGCGCGCCCGCCCTCGATGGTCTCGACCTCGTGACGCTCGGTCCACGGACCGGCAGCGCCTTCTCCACTCCTTTCAACCGCGGCACCCACTCGCTCCGTCATCGCCTCGAGACCCTCACCGAACCCGCCTGGCTTCGCACCGAACCCGAGACGACTCTCATCGCCGATCTGCTGATCATCGGCGGCGGCGTGGCCGGCCTCACCGCTGCCGACGCCGCGGCGACCGCTGGTCATCGGGTCATCCTGGTCGAGCGGCGCTCGTGGCTTGGTGGCGACGCGCGCTATTTCGGTACTGTCGGCGACGAAGAGAGCCCGGAGGAGTTGACCAACCGGCTCCTCGCCAAGGTTCGCGCGGCTGCCGCGATCACGGTCCTCACCGGGGCCGAGGCGTTCGCCTTCCGCGGCATGAGCGCCCTCGCCCATCACGTCGAGGCGGTGGATGGAAAGCTGCGCAGCCGGGTCGTCGCCATCACAGCCACCCGCATCCTGCTCGCCACCGGTGCGCCGCAGCGCCTGCCGATCTTTGCCGGCAATCGTCTGCCGGGCGTCGCGCTGACCCTCGAGGCCTATCATCTCGCCAAGCGCTACGGCGTCGCGCGGGGCCGCAGCGCCATCGTCGCGACGCAGAGCAATTACGGCTATCGCGCCGGACTGCGCCTCCACGATGCCGGCGTCGCGGTCCGCCGCGTCATCGACAGCCGCGTCAATCCGCAGTCGCGCTTCGTCGATTTCGCCAAGGCCGGCGGTCTCAATCTTGGCTCGGGTCAAATTCCGGTGGCGGTCTCGCTTAGCCCGCGGCGCACCCTCGGCGTGACCTTCGCCAATATCGGCAGCAACACCAGCGGCAAGCCGCTCGAAGCGAGCCAACTGATCGTCTCCGGTGGCTTCCAGCCCGATCTCGCTTTGTGGATGCTGGCCGGTGGCGGTGTGCAGCAGGGCACCATGCGGCTCGAGGCTCGCGGCCATGTCGAGCATTTTGCCATCGCCGGCTCCGCCGCCGGCTATCGCTCGATGCGAGCCTGCGCCGACAGCGGCCGTGCCGCGGTCGCCGAGTTGTTCGGCGCGCGGCAGCAGTTCATCGAGGATATCGAAATCGGCTCGGCCTACGAGACCCCAGACGGCCCGACGCCGATTGCGGCCACCGTCGCCGCCGGCACGTTCCTCGACAACGGAGCGAGCCTGCTACAGCGCCCCATGGCGTCGCAGACGGACCAGACCGCGGGCCACGCCCTGTCGCTCAGCGACGTCGCCGCGTCCGTCGAGCTAGGTCTCATCTCAGCGGCCGACGCCGGCGCCGTGGCGGAGGAACGCGGCGTCCCCGGCGGCGACTTGCCGGCGGCGGACTGGAAGCCTGTTCCAGCGGCTGCGCCCGAGGCTCCCACCTACCTCGTCGGCCGCTTCGGCCCCGAGCCGAAGCGGGTGCACCTCATCGTCGACCACAAGCGCCGCTTCGAGATCGGCGCCCTCGTCTACGCCAATACCGCCAGGCCCGATCCGCTCGCGGCCATCGGCGTTATCGTCGAAGCGGCGCCGGTCGGCGGCGTGGCCCTCGTCGAGAAAGCGGCACTGCGGAAGACCGATCGGTTCGTGGTGGAAACGCTGGCCGGCGCGTCGCCGGCACGCATCGCTAGCTGACGCGGCGCTCGGCCGACTCCTTGGCCCGCCGCAGCACGTCGGCATATTCCTGGTTGAAGCGGATTTCGGCCATCTTCAGCGCCGCGTCGAGCCGCGCCGAGGCGATGGTGTCGGCCGGATTGTTACGGAGCTGCTGGAGATTGCGCTCGATGTGGATCTCGAGCGCCTGCCCGGTCTGCGTCCACACCTGGTCGAACAGCGCGTTGAGCGCCAGCGAGTCGCGGCTGTCGCGGATCGTCGCCAAGAGGAACATGCCATTCAGCGCGGAAAGGATCTGGTCGCCGTCGAGCCGGTCGGTGCCCTCGCGGCGGCGCATTGCCTTGTTCAGGTCCGGCGCCACATCGCGCAGTTTTGGATCGAGCCGCTCGGACACGCCTTTGGTCAGCACCGCCGCAATCATTGCCCAGCGGCCGTTGCGGCTGAGTTCGACATAGCCGGTCACCGCCCGCATGAGCCGGTGGAACCGGTCGACCGCGCGGCAGATCAAATCCATGTCGCCGAAGGTACCGACCTGATTGAGGGCCGGGATCTGGTTCTGTGCATGTGCCAGCATGGCATCGATCAGCGGACCGAAGCCGCTGCGGGTGAGCGCGATTTCGGAGTTGCCGCCGGCGATGCGGATCGCCGCCGCGATCATCTTGGCCGGCATCGCCACCTGCCCGACGGCGGCCAGCATCAGCAGCGGCGCGACGGTCTGGTCCTGCAGCGGCATCGACTGCAACGCCAGCGCCAGCGCGGCTTCATCGGCCATGCCGTTGGCCGCGCGGCCGAACGCCTGCGCCTTTTCCAGCAATCCGCGGCCGCGCAATGCGTTGATCACCGTCGGCAGCTTTTCCCAGGCCTCGTCGCCGCCGAGTTGCGTCTTGATCCGCCGTCCGGTCTCGTAGTTGCTTGCCGCCTCGGCCAGCGCCTTCTTGGCGCGCGTCAGCAGCTCCGGCATCAGCAGTTCCAGCGCCTCGATATTGCGCGGCGTATCGTCGGAAACTTCGATGTCGATCAGGTCGGGTGCGAGATCACGCACCATCCAGGTCCAGGCGGCGGTCGCGTCGTCGCGCGTGATCGCCCCGTCGAACGGAAAATCGGCAGGACTATCAACGATGACGGAGTCGATGAGGCCGAGGAACGGCCGGCCTTTGGAATGGGTACCGGGACGATCGGATTTGGCCGCCGGTCGGGCTGTGGCTTGGGGCATAGGAACCAGGGGACAGAGTCAATCGATCGTCGACTCTAGCCGCCCTTGGTAAACAGATTTCCTACACCGGCCCTGAGTTTAGCCCTGATCAGCCGGCCTTGACCGAACTCACCGTCCAACTACCGTCAGTCTCGCGGCAGGCGGTGCCCTGGCGGACATAGTTCTGGCCGGCGATGGTGACGGTATTGGTGAAGTCGCGGCAGTCGATGAGGTTCACACGGACATAGGGCCCGACCGTGACGTTGCCGCTTTGGCCACTGTCGCCCTGCCAGGCGCGTGGCGCCCCGACACGGCCGAATTGCAGGGCATTGAACTGCGCCCCGGCGGCTTCGGTCTTCGATTTCGCCGACATCAGCCCGAACGCCGTCGGGTCGACGAACGCCGAAACGTCGGTGCTTGACGCCGCCGCCGCGGTGGTCTGGGCCGGCGCGGCGAGGACCGTCGCGTCAGCCGGCTCGGACGACGCCGCGTCCGGCGCCATGGCGGTCGAGATCTGCGGCGCAGTGGCGCAGGCGGCGAGAGCGAGGGCGGGGAGAACGAAAAGGGCGCGAAGTATCGGCTGCATGCGGGTCCCGGATTTTGGCGGCGGTCATCCTCAGCCGCAGTAATACGGCAGAGTTAAGTCAGCTCCGGGCCAGTCCACCGAGCTTGGCCGCGGGTAACCGCAGCTCCGCCAGCACCCCGCCCAGAACCGAGCGCTTCAATTGCAGGCTGCCGCCATAGACGTCAACCAGTTCCTTGACGATGTCGAGGCCAAGCCCGCTCCCGGGCGTCTTTTCGTCGAGACGGACACCGCGCCGCAACACCTTGGTGGCCTCTTCCTCGGTCAGCCCCGGCCCGTCGTCCTCGATGCGGATCAAGAGATTCTGTGCCGACGGGGTGCGCTCGGACACCATCGTCACCGCAATCTGGCCCTTGCTCCACTTGCAGGCGTTGTCGAGCAGATTGCCGGCCATCTCCTCGAGATCGCCCTCGTCGCCGCGAAACCAGGGCAGCGACGCGTCCGGCCGCTTGAAGGCGATCGTCACCTTCTGGTTGAGTTTCTGCATCACCCGCGTGAGCCGCAGCATCACCATGGTGGCGTCGGCTTTCTTTCCGACCACGGCGCTCCGAGCCGCGATCCGGGCGCGGTCGAGATAGGTGGTGACAAGCTGCGTCATCTTCTCGGATTCGGATGCCACCACCTTCGAGAGCGGATTGTCCTTGGCGGCGCTCGCCTCGTTGCGCAGTACCGCCAGCGGCGTCTTCAGACCATGCGCGAGGTTGCCCACGGCATTGCGCGCCCGCTCGATGATCTGCGTGTTGGAGCGCAGCAGCTCGTTGACCTCCTCGGCCAACGGCGCGATCTCACGCGGATACTCGCCGGTGATCGTCTCGGCCTCACCCTCGCGTACCTGCTCGATCGCCTTGCTCAGCCGGCCGATCGGCCGCAGCGCCAGCCGCGCCACGATGGCGCTCATGATCGCAAGTGCAATGCCGACCGCACCGAGCACGGTGAAGGTCTGGCCGCGGAACTGGCTGACCAGCGCCAGGCTCTCGTCGAGGTTGCCGGTGATGATGACGTGCAGGGGCCGGCCGTTGCTGGTGATCAGCCGCTCAATGGCCCGGATGCGATTGCCGGAATCATCCTGCAACACCCCAGACCGGTAGTTGTCGGCATCGAATGGCCCGTCGAGCGCCGGCGGCGTCGAGCCGGTAGTCGAGGCGGAGGCGGCGAGGAATGCCCCGCTGCCATCGCGGATCACCCAGTACCATCCGGTCGCCGCGCGGTTGAAGCGCTGGTCGCGCACGGAGACGTCGGCAAAGTTCGGCTCGGTCGAGTCGAGCGTCGCGCTCGACAGCGTGTCGATGTCGAACTTCAGCTGGTTGGTGAGATTGGTGTCGAGCGTGCGCGAATAGAGGTCGGTGAGCAGGAACGCCGTTCCCGCCAGCGCCAGCACCAGCCACACAGCCGACAGCCAGAAGAGCGAAAAGGCAATCGAGCCTTTTCTCATTTCAGTCTTCTAGGATTTGGTAGCCGAGGCCGCGCACGGTGTGGATCACTTCCTCGGGCAGCTTCTTGCGCAGCCGTCCGACGAACACCTCGATGGTGTTGGAGTCGCGATCGAAATCCTGGTCGTAGAGGTGCTCGGTGAGCTCAGTCCGCGACACCACCTTGCCCTTGTGGTGCATCAAATAGCTCAGCAACCGCAATTCGTGGCTGGTGAGCTTGATCGCCTGGCCGTCGACCGTGACCTTGCCGGCCTTGACGTCGAGC
>CAZNAE010000016.1:27386-36070 GCA_964570695.1 uncultured Devosia sp. | reverse complement strand
CGGGATTATTCCGCCGCCTGCAATTGTTGCACGAGTCCATCCTCGAGCCCTTGCAACTGGAACGGCCGGGTCGGTGCGCAGGTTACCTGGTTGCGGCCATTCTGCTTGGCCTTGTAGAGCGCCGCGTCCGCCGCTCCGAGGAGGTCAGACACACCGCTCGAGGTGTAGGGCACCGACGCCACGCCGAACGATGCTGAGATCGCCGCGCCATGCGTCTCGCTCAGCGCCGCGATCCTGGCCCGTAGCACCTCCGCCTTGTCGCTGGCACGTTCGAGGTTGCAGTCGGGCAGGATCACCACCAGCTCCTCGCCGCCGTAGCGGCAGACGATATCGGTCTCGCGCAATCCGCCGACGATGGTCACCGCGGTGTCGCGCAGGACAGTGTCGCCGAAGGCGTGGCCGTGCTCGTCGTTGAGCCGTTTGAAGTGATCGAGGTCGACCATCACGACGCTGACCTCGCGGTTTTCGCGGTCGGCCAGCCGCACGAAACGCTGTAGGCAGTCTTCCATGTAGCGGCGGTTGTAGAGGCCGGTGAGCGGATCGCGCAGCGCCTGGTTCCGGAGCTTTTCGCGCAACCCCATATTGGCGAGGGCGAGGCTCATGCCGTCGGCAAGCGCCGATCCGAGTCCGGTCGCGGCATCAAGCCGCGCTTCCGCCGTCTCGCCTGCGGCAAACAACTGGAACAGCCCCATGATCTCGCCGCGCGCGATCATCGGGATTTCGAGCACGGTGTCATCTCCGCGATGATGCTCGCAGCAGAGCTTGTTGCCGTCGTGCCGGTTGAGATGCGGCTTGCCGCGCTTCAGCGCCCAGCACTGGTCGGGCGAAATGGTTTCCGCCGGCAGCCCGTCCTCGGGGCGGCCCCAGGCGGTCGACAACACGAGCCGGTCGCGCGAATTGTTGAACACGTAGAGCGCGCCGGAAAAGCCCGGCAGCAGCTCCGAGGCCGTGGCCTTCAGCACCTGGTTGGCGTCGCCATAGTCGGTGGCGCTTTGCAGCACGTCGGCCATCTCAAACAGCCGCGCCACCTGCTCGCGCGAGGTGTCGGCGGATTGGAGCGCGAGCGATCGTCCCAGCGCCTCGCGGGCGCTGGAGCGGAAGGCAAAGAACAGGCCGGCGATCGCCGAGGTGCCGCTCAGCACCTGCAGCACGAGCACCGCGAGGGTGCCAAGCCGGATGTGCTCCTCGTGCTGGAGGAACTGCATCTCCGCCTCTTGCAGCGCCGCCGAGGCGGAAGCCTCGACGCCCCCTACCGCGCCGTCGGTCTGCCGCTCGTCGAGCAATGTACGAGCCTCGTCGAGGTGACTATCGGCGCTGAGCGCAATCGCGTCGCCCCAATCGCGTTGCAGCTTGTCGAGCGCCGCCGAATTGCCGGCGAGCGTGTCGAGCGTTTCGGGTCGCAGCGATTTCAGCGCTTCGAGGTCGCGGAAATAGCCGGAGATCGCCCCACGCTCGCCATTGAGGGCCCGCGACGCGCTGGCGTTGACTCGTTCGAGCGCCGTCAGCGACTCGCGCAGCGCGTCGTCCTGTTGCCGCAGCGCTGTCAGCGATTGCTGCTGTCCGCCCACATAGGCGAAGCCCGCCACGGCCGTCACCACCATGGCGAAGACGAGGAGGATGATCGTCGGCGGCAGCAGCCATTCCGAGCGCGCCCGCGTGCCGGGCGGCGTGGCCGCGCGTGTCTCTGTCGTCTGCATGGCGTTCCCCGCGCCCCGCGAGAGTGGCGTCAACCGCCGAGTATGCCGCAACCCTCGGCCACGGCCACCGGCATCGGGGAAATGCCTTATCCTCGTGTGAAGCAGCGTGGTTGCACGCCCCCTTTCAGGCGGGGCACAATTTCAGTCGAATTGCGCAGCGAGACAATTTGCGGGTCAATGTCGATCGGCAGACGCTGTGCTCGACCAGATGCACCAACAAAGGAGACGACCTCATGCGATACATCTGTCTGGTGCATTTCGAACCGTCGCTGATGATCAATATGCCGCCCGCCGGCCAGCAGGATATCGACCGGCGCTCGATGGCGTACGACAAAAAGCTCGAGGCCGAGGGGCACTACGTCATCTCGCAGGCCATCCAGGACGGCAACAGCGCCGTGCTGGTGCGGGTCCGCGACGGCCAGATGTCGACCACTGACGGTCCCTACATGGAGACCAAGGAGCAGATGGCCGGCTTCATCCTGATCGAGGCCCGCGACATGAACGAGGCGATCCGCATCGCCGGCGGCATCCCGCTCGCCGAACTCGGCACCATCGAGGTTCGGCCGATCTTTGAAGTGCCGATGCCGCCGCCGGTCTGATGGTCGATCTCGAAGCCATCTACCGCGCCGAACGCGGCCGGGTCCTCGCGAGCCTGATCCGCCTGCTTGGCGGGTTCGAGCTCGCCGAGGAGGCGCTGGCCGATGCCTTCACAGCAGCGGCGCAGCAATGGCCGCGCGACGGCGTGCCGCGCAATCCCCGCGCGTGGCTGGTCTCGGCCGGGCGCTTCAAGGCGATCGACCGACTGCGCCAGGGCGGGCGGCTCAAGGCCGCGGCTCCCGAACTGCAGCGGCAGCTCGAGAGCGAGGACAATGTGCAGCCCGAGCCGCAAGAGATCGAGGACGATGCGCTGCGGCTGATCTTCGTCTGCTGCCACCCGGCGCTTGGCATCGACTCGCAGATCGCCCTGACCCTGCGCGAAATCTGCGGCCTGACGACCGAGGAAATCGCCGCGGCATTCCTCGCGGCCACGACCACCGTCGCGCAACGCATCGTCCGTGCTAAAGCGAAAATCCGGGACCTCAATCTGCCTTACGAGGTGCCCGGCCCGGCTGAGCGGCAGGCGCGGCTCGATGCGGTACTGCACGCGATCTATCTCATCTTCAACGAGGGCTATTCGGCAAGCCGTGGCGAGGCCCTGATCCGCTACTCGCTCTGCGCCGAGGCGATCCGCCTCGCCCGGCTTGTGCGTGATCTACATCCGAGTCCGGACATCGACGGCCTCCTGGCATTGATGCTGCTGCACCAGTCGCGGCTCGCCGCGCGTACCGCTGAGGATGGCAGCATCATTCTGCTCGAAGACCAGGACCGCACCCTCTGGGATCGAGACAAGATCGCCGAGGGCACGACGCTGGCGCAGCTTGCCTTCGCGGCGCCGCCCGTCGGCAGTTACACCATTGAGGCGCTGATCACCGCGACCCATGCCGGCACACTTGAGGCGTCGGAGACCAATTGGGCGCGCATCGCCAGCCTCTACGATCTGCTGCTGCGCGCCGAACCGACCCCGGTCGTCGCTCTCAACCGCGCCGTCGCTATCGCCATGCGCGACGGCCCCGAGGCGGGTCTCGCCTTGGTCGACGCGCTGCTCGCCTCGGGCGAGCTTACGACCTACCGCTATGCCCACGCCGCTCGTGCCGATCTGCTGCGCCGCCTTGGCCGCACTGAGGCAGCGCGCGCTGCCTACGAACGAACGCTGGAACTGACCGAACAGGAACAGGAACGGCGCTTCATCGAGCGGCGGCTTGCCGAATTGGCCTAAGCCCTGGCGCGCGTCTCCGGCAGCACGCGATGCGGCGGCTGGTGGCCGTCGATGAACGCCCGGATGTTGACGATCACCGTCTCGCCCATCTCGATCCGCGCCTCGAGCGTCGCCGAAGCCATGTGGGCGGTGAGGACGATCTTGTGATCGCGGGCGAGCGCGAGTAGCCGCGGGCTGATGCCGTTGCGGTTCTCGAACACATCGAGTGCCGCCCCAGAGAGCCTTCCCGCGGAGATTGCATCGACCAGCGCATCCTCGTCGATCAGCTCGGGCCGCGAGACGTTGACCACGAAGGCCTCGGGTCTCATCAGCGCGATACGTTCGCGGCTGAGGATATGCGTTGTGTCGCGGGTGAGGGGCGTGTGGAGCGACAGGATGTCGACCGCCCCCGCCATCTCATCGAGGCCGTCGTGGAACACCGCGCCGAGCTTGTCTTCGAGCGCCGGCGGCCGGCGGTTGCGTGAAAAGTAGTGGATGGTGAGTCCGAACGTCTTGGCCCGCGCCGCCACCGCCCCGCCGATCCGGCCCATCCCGACGATACCAAGCGCCTTACCGCGCAGCCGCCGGCCTAGCATCCAGGTCGGCGACCAGCCGGGCCAGGCGCCGTCGCGCGGCAGCACCTCGGCCCCCTCGACGAGGCGCCGCGGCAGCGCCAGCATCAGCATCATCGCCATGTCGGCGGTGTCCTCGGTGAGGACGCTGGGCGTATTGGTGACCGTCAGCCCCGACGTGTAGGCGGCGTCGATGTCGATATTGTCGAACCCGTTGCCGAACTGGGCGATCAGCTTCACGCCTGTCGGCAGGCGCGCGACGAGGTCGGCATCGATGCGGTCGGTGATCGAGGAGACGAGGACGTCGCGGTCCGCTAGCGCCGCAACCAGCCCGTCGGCCGAATAGGGCGCATCGGTCGGGTTGAATTTCGCGTCGAACAGCGTCGCCATGCGCTCTTCGACGGCACCTGGAAGCCGCCGCGTCACCAGGATTTTCGGTTTGACGAGCGACAACTAGCAAACCTTTCAACGACCGTTAAGGTCTATTGGCTAACGATAGGGAAAAAGCGCGACCCTTCCAAGCCTTGGGTATCACTCCAGCTTCGGGATCGCCGCTTGCGTCACACGATAAGAGTGGGTCTGCGGTGTTCCTTCGTGCGTCCATTGCCCTTGCTGCGATCCTGCTTCCGTCGCTGGTCGACGCGGCGGCGACCAATCCCAGCGGCCTGCCCTTGCCGCGCTTCGTCACCATCAAGTCGAAGGAATCCAACGTCCGCGTCGGACCGGGGTATCAGTACGACGTAGCTTGGAAATACCAGGTTGGCGGCGTGCCGGTCGAAATCATCCAGGAGTTCGATGTCTGGCGGAAAATCCGCGATGTCGACGGCTCCGAAGGCTGGGTCCATCAGAACATGCTATCCGGTGGCCGCGCCGGTTATGTGATCAAGGACGCCGGCGACGAAGTGGGCCTTCGGGCCTCGGCTGCCGACGATGCGGGGGTTGTCGCCTGGGTCGGCCCCGGCTTCCCGGTCTCGATCCGCAGCTGCGATGGCAGTTGGTGCTCGGTGACGGCGATCGACCACCCCGCCGACGGGCGGCTGTCGAACTACCAGGGCTATCTGCCGGAAGGCGATCTCTGGGGCGTCTACAAGGGCGAACGCTTCGACTGAGGGCCTAGACGCCCTTCCGCACCCGCACGACCACGTCCACATGCGTCACCGTCATCCCTGACGGCGGCTCGGGCAGGTTCTGGATAATGATCGACGATGCCGGGATATCGATCACCCGCTGCTCATCCTCGAGATAGAAATGGTGGTGGTCCGACGTGTCCGTGTCGAAATACGACCGCGACGCGTCGACCGCGACCTCACGCAACAGCCCCGCCGTGCGGAATTGGTGCAGCGTATTGTAGATCGTCGCCAGCGAGACGTTGACCCGCGCCACATTGGCCTCGGCCAGCAATTGCTCGGCGCTGACGTGCCGGTGTTCGCCACCGAACAGGATCTCGGCGAGCGCGACGCGCTGCCGGGTCGGCCGCAATCCGGCCATGCGCAGGACGGCGGTGAGGCACGGGCGCCGCGACGGCACAGCTCGGCTGAAGATGCGATGTTCCTGCATAGGTCCGCGAAAACTCTACTTTTCGGGCCGACTTATAGCTTTGGGGGTGGTTGCGCACAAGCGGCACGGCTGTCGCGGACCGCTGCGCTTGACCCTCACAGGGCACCTATCTACACACGGGCCTCACGATAACCCACCCTCAGGTGTGCCTTTATGGCGGAACGCCAGAACGCCTATGCCTATGAAGAGCTGCTGGCCTGCGGGCGCGGCGAGCTGTTCGGTCCCGGCAATGCGCAATTGCCACTGCCCCCCATGTTGATGTTCGACCGCATTACGCGGATCGATGCCGAAGGCGGCAGCTATAATCGCGGGCAGGTGCGCGCCGAGCTCGACATCAATCCCGACCTCTGGTTCTTCAAATGCCACTTCATGGGCGATCCGGTGATGCCCGGCTGCCTGGGGCTTGATGCGCTGTGGCAGATGACCGGCTTCTTTCTTGGCTGGGGTGGCTCGCCGGGCCGCGGCCGCGCTCGTGGCGGCGGCGAGATCAAGTTCAGCGGTCAAGTCACCAATGACGTGAAGCTGATCGAATATGGCGTCGACATTAAGCGCGTCATGCGCTCGAAAGTGACGCTCGGCATTGCAGAAGGGTTTGTGAAAGCCGACGGGAAATTGATCTACGAGGCCAAGGACCTCAGGGTCGGGCTGTTTGTCGGCGCGCAACAGCCGGCAGCCGTCGAGTAAGAGGAGGGCGCGTAGGCATGAGGCGAGTCGTCGTCACCGGTATGGGGATCGTCTCCTCCATCGGCAACAACACGGCCGAGGTGCTCGAGAGCCTGAAGACCGCGACCCCTGGCATCGTCTTTGCCCAGGAATACGCGGACCTCAATTTCCGCTGCCAGGTGCACGGCGCACCCAAGCTCGATCCCTTCGCGGTGCTCGACCGCCGCACCACTCGCTTCATGGGCAAGGGTGCCGCCTGGAACTACATCGCCATGCAGCAGGCGATCGAGGATTCGGGGCTCGAGGAAAAGGATGTCAAAAATCCGCGCACCGGTCTCGTCATGGGCTCAGGCGGTCCATCGACCCGCACGGTCGTCGAAGCCGCCGACATCACGCGCGAAAAGGGCCCCAAGCGCATCGGGCCGCTCGCCGTGCCCAAGGCAATGAGTTCGACTGCCTCAGCCACGCTGGCGACGCCGTTCGGCATCAAGGGGCTGAACTATTCTATCACCTCGGCCTGTGCGACATCGAAGCATTGTATCGGCAATGGCTACGAGCAGATCCAGATGGGCAAGCAGGATATTGTCTTCGCTGGCGGTCATGAGGATCTCGACTGGACCATGTCGAATTTGTTCGATGCGATGGGCGCCATGTCGTCGGACTTCAACGCCACGCCCGCCAGGGCGAGCCGTGCCTATGACGCAGCACGCGACGGTTTCGTCATCGCCGGCGGCGCCGGGGTGCTGGTGCTCGAAGAACTCGAGCACGCCAAAGCGCGCGGCGCGAAAATCCTTGCCGAGATCGTTGGCTACGGGGCCACCTCCGACGGCTACGATATGGTCGCGCCCTCCGGTGAAGGCGCGGCGCGCTGCATGAAGATGGCGCTCGATACCGTTAAGGAAAAGATCGACTACATCAATCCGCACGCCACCTCGACGCCGATCGGCGATGCCAAGGAAATGGACGCGATCCGCCTCGTCTTTGGTATCGGCGATGCCTGCCCGCCGATCTCCGCGACCAAGTCGCTGACCGGCCATTCGCTCGGCGCGACCGGCGTCCAGGAGTCGATCTACTGCATCCTGATGATGCAGCACCGCTTCCTCTGTGAGAGCGCCAACATCGAGAACCTCGATCCCGCCTTCGCCGACATGCCGATTCTTCGCTCGCGCCGCGATAACGTCGATGTGGGCGTCGCCCTCAGCAACAGCTTTGGCTTCGGCGGTACCAACGCTACGCTAGTGTTCCGGCATCCGGATTTGATCTAGGCGCTAATACTCGAGTTCTGTGAACCGTGCGGCGCGGCCGTCGTAGAGTAGCAAGCGGCCGATCAGCGGCTCGCCGGCGCCGGTGATGAGCTTGATGGCTTCCATCGCCATCAGCGTGCCGATGACGCCGGTGAGCGGCCCCATCACTCCGACCGCCTCGCAGCTCGGCAGATCGGCCTGGTCGGGCGTCACCGGGTAGAGATCGGCAAATCGCCGGCCGCCCGGCGAGAACACCGTAACCTGCCCATCCCACATCGACACCGCGCCCGAGACCAGCCGCACCCCGGCGCGCTCCGCCGCCTCGGCGACGATGCGCCGTGTGCCGAAGTTGTCGGTGCCGTCGAGCACCAGCTCATAGCCGGCGAGCACCCCATCGGCATTGTCAACATCGATCCGCACCGGATGTGGAACGACGTTCACGTTGGGGTTCAGTGCGGTGACGAAGGTCGTGGCGTTGAGCGCCTTGCCGACACCGGCATCCTGGGTGCGATGGATGATCTGCCGTTGCAGATTGGAGACGCTGATCGTGTCGTGGTCGACGATGCCGATCATACCAACACCGGCCGCCGCCAGATAGGCGATCGCCGGGCTGCCGAGGCCGCCCGCGCCGACCACCAGCACTTTCGCCGCTTTGAGTTTCTGCTGTCCCGCGCCGCCGATATCGCGGAGCACCAAATGGCGGGCATAGCGGCGCGTCTCGTCGGCGGAGAGGGCCATGCTACTGGTTCCCCGCCGACCACGGATCGATCGGCACCGCGAGGAAGCGCCGGCTCGTCCCCTCGAAGTCGAACGGATAGCTTGAGATGATGGCAACACGGTTTGTGCCGCTCCCGAGCGGTGTGATCACCGAATAGAGCCGGTAGTCCTGCGGGCAGCTGCGCGATTTCGGCAGCGTGTCGCCATCCGTATGAAGGTCGGCCGTGGTGCCATCCGCGAATTCGGCGCTCAGCGAATAGCCGAGCGCGGTGTCGACCTGGCACTCGCCCGTCATCTTCGCCGGAAAGGTCTTGAGGCTGAGCCTCACCTCGATCGAATCGTCGGTGTCGTTCGGCCCGCAGCAAGAGGGGGCGTCGACCACCATGGCCCTCCCGTCGGCCTTGGCGACGCCGTCACCGAGCAGGATCAGCGTCTCCGC
>CAZNAE010000016.1:0-27286 GCA_964570695.1 uncultured Devosia sp. | reverse complement strand
GCCGGCATGGCCAGCAGCGTCAGCGCAGCGAGGCTAGCGGCCAGTCGACCCAAAGCCGCCAGAACCACGTTCCGTTTCATCGAGCGTTTCCTTCTCGTTGAACTTGACTGCGCTGACCAACGCCACCACCATCTGGGCGATGCGGTCGCCGCGCCGGATCTCGAATGCCTCGTCGCCAAGATTGATCAGGATCACCTTGATCTCGCCCCGGTAGTCGGCGTCGATCGTGCCGGGCGAATTGAGCACCGTCACGCCGTGCTTGGCAGCCAATCCCGAGCGAGGCCGCACCTGTGCCTCGAAGCCCTGCGGCAGGGCTATCGAAAATCCACACGGCACCGTCGCTCTGCCGCCCGGCGCGATGCCGAGCGTCTCTTCCGGTCCGAGTGCGGCGAGGAGGTCAACTCCCGCCGCACCCGCACTTTGCTGTCGGGGCAACGCCAGGCCGCGGCCGTGATCGAGCCATTTGAGCTGGATATCGATCACGCCCGCCACCCCGCCTGTCCTCAGTTGGTCTTGACCACCGCGTAGAGCTCGTCGGGAAGCTTGGCGGTGCCGTTGATCAGATCGAGGAACGGGATCCTGATCTCGGCGCTGGTCTTGTCGTCGCTGAGCGTCAGATTGGTGTCCGTCACTTCGACGCCATGGAAGCGGATAGTGAGGAAATGGCCCTCGAACATCTTCTGCATCATCGCCTTGGTCTGCGCGTCGGAATCATCCTTGCCCAGGCTGCCGGCGAGGTCCTTGGTCGGCACTGCGACGCGGACGACGCCGGGGCTCACCACGGTGAAGGTCGGCTTGCTGTCGCCTTCACTGAAGTCGAGCTTGTCGAACGTGCCCTCGGTCGTCGACTCGCAGGTGGCGCTGCCGTCGCTGTTTTCGGTCAGCTTCTCGCCGTCCTTGGCGCAGAACTTCTCGCTGCCGGTGCCCGACGTGTCGGCGGATTTGAACATCGCGTAGATGTCCGCCCCCATGGTCATCGTCATGGTGGCCTTGGCGGTGGTGTCCGAGGTGACCGTCAGGTCCTCGGTCATGTCGATACAGCCGGCGAGGCCCATGGTGAGTGCCAGCGCGCCGGCAATGCGGCCGATCAATGCAAGTTTCATGTATGCCCTCGTTTCGGTACGCCCGCCGGAAAACGGCGCCAATCTATGGACGGGCCAGGAGGACCGCAAGCGTAGTGCCGAACTAGGGCCGGGCGGCTGAACGGCGAATGAATTGGCGGTGGACCCCTAGCGGAAGAACAGCTCGAACAGCAGGGCCAGCGCAATGATCACCAGCACCCAGAAACCCGCGACCAGCATTCGCCGCGAGCTGCGGCGCTGCGGTGAGCGCTTCTCGGCATCGTAATCGTCGAGCGCCGCTTGCGCCCGGTTCACGAGGTTGGGCAACTTGCCGATCGTCTCAATCGCCACTCCGGCACGGTCCCTGAAATCCTCGATCCGGCCAAGCGGCCCGGCCTCGCGGCGGACGAAATCGCCCACTACCGGCTCGGCAACGGTCCAGATGTTGAGCTCGGGGTCGAGCGCCCGTGCCACGCCCTCGACCAGCACCATGGACTTTTGCAGCAGCACCAGCTCGGGCCGGGCCTGCATGTCGAACAGCTCGGTGGTGGCGAACAGCTGGCCGAGCACTTTTGCCATCGAGATGTCGTTGGCGGTCCGCCCCTGCAGCGGCTCGCCGATCGAGCGCAGCGCCAGCGCGAAATCGTCGACCGACTGATGCGCCGGCACATAGCCGATCTCGAAATGCCGCTCGGCGATCATCCGGTAGTTGCGGGTGATGAAGCCATAGAGAATGTCGGCGAGAAAGCGCCGCTCCTGCCGCGAAATCCGCCCCATAATACCGAAATCGACGGCGATGATCGCGCCAGTCACCGGATCGGCGAAGAGATTGCCCGGATGCATGTCGGCATGAAAGAAGCCGTCGCGGATAGCGTGGCGCAGGAAACTCTGGAGCAGCGTTTCACTGAGCTTCTTGCGATCGAGTCCTGCCGCATCGAGCGCTGCGAGCTCGCGGATCGGAATGCCGATGACCCAGCTCGTCGTCAGCACGGTCTCGGCGGTGTGATCCCAGCTCACATCCGGAATGACGAAGCCTTCGTCCTCCTTGATGTTCTCGGCCATCTCCGAGATCGATGCCGCCTCGAGCCGCAGATCGAGTTCGAGCCGCGCCGAGCGGTCGAGGGTCTTGACCACATCGGTCGGCCGCAGCCGCCGCAGCGACGGCGCCCAGCGCTCGGCGAGCGCCGCGCCTGAATAATAGCTCTCGAGATCGGCGCGGAACCGCTCCTTGATCCCGGGCCGCAAAATCTTGACCGCCACGTCCTTGCGCCCGTCGCCCGTGACCAGCACGGCCTTGTGCACCTGGGCGATCGACGCCGCGGCGACAGGCGCCGAAATCTCGGTCAGGTCCGCCGCCTTCTCGTGCAGCGCGTCGCTCAGCAGTACCGGCACCAGCGCCGGATCGAACGGCGCCATCTTGTCCTGCAGTTGCGACAGATTGGCCGCCAGCGCCGGGCCGACGATGTCCGGTCGTGTCGCCAGCGCCTGGCCGATTTTCACATAAGTCGGCCCGAGCCGGTCGAGCGCCAGCCGCAGCCGGTCGGCCGTGCCGAGCCGCTTCACTGCGCCGCGCTCGAACATCCGCCCGATCCGCACGCCGGTGCGCATCACCGGCGGCAGCGCCACCGGATCAATGATCGAAAATGCCCCCTCGCGCGCCAGTACATAGCCCGCACCCAGCAACCGGAAGGTCGAGGCAAGTCCCATGCGCTAGAGCTTCCACGCCGCGTGCAGCGCCGCGATGTTGCCGGTCATCGCGGTGTGCGTGACGCGCTTGAGCCCGGCCTTCTCGATCATCGCGGAGAAGCGCGCCGGCGGCGGAAATTTGCGGATGGACTCGACGAGGTACTGGTAGGGCTGCGCGTCGCCGGTAACCACTTTGCCGATCGGCGGGATCGCCCGGTCCGACCACTCCTTATAGAGCCGGTCGAGCCCCGGAATGTCGACGGCCGAGAATTCGAGGCAAAGGAACCGCCCGCCCCGCTTCAGTACGCGATGCGCTTCCCTGAGGGCCACATCGATGCGCGGCACGTTGCGGATGCCGAACGCGATAGTATAGGCGTCAAAACTCTCATCCTCGAACGGCAACTCTTCGGCATTGGCCTCGACAAATTTGGCCTGGCCGCCGAAGCGCCAGGACTTCGCCCGCTCTTCGCCGACCCGCAGCATATCGGAATTAATGTCGCTGACGGTCACCTCGGCATAACCTACCGAGGCGTTGAGGATGCGCTCGGCGATGTCGCCGGTGCCGCCCGCCATGTCGAGCACCCGATACGGCAGGGTGCCGGTTTTGGGCGGCCCCAGCCGCGCCACCAGCGCGTCCTTCCAGAGCCGGTGCACGCCGCCGCTCATCAAATCGTTCATCAGATCGTAGCGGTCGGCGACCGAATGGAACACGTCGTTGACGAGGCCCTGCTTGGCCTCGAGCGGCACCGTTCTCTCGCCGAAATGCGTGGTTTCCGTCATCCGTCCGCCTTTGCTCTGATTGCGGCTATATATAGAGAACGCCTGCGGCTTGGAATTGGCCTTCGCCGCGCATGGTTGCGAAGATGCCAGAGTTGCCAGAAGTCGAAACCGTCCGCCGCGGCCTCGCACCCTATCTCGAGGGCGCGACCATCGACAGGGTGACGCTCAACCGCAAGGATCTGCGCTTCCCTTTCCCGAAGGGCTTCGCCCGGTCCCTCGAGGGCCAGACCATCACCTCCGTCGGCCGTCGGGCAAAATACCTGCTGTTCCGGCTGAGCGGCGGCAAGACCTGGCTGAGCCATCTGGGCATGACCGGCGCGTTCCGTTTCGCCGATTTCAAGTTCAAGGAGCCGTCGCGCTATTACGAGCCGGGCGAGGACATCAAGCATGACCATGTGGTGATGCACCTGACGCATCCAGCGTACGGGAAGGTGACCCTCATCTATTCCGATCCCCGCCGCTTTGGGTTCATGGACCTCTTCGCCCGCGACGAGGACTCGCCCTACCTTCAAGGCCTCGGCCCGGAGCCGCTCGGCAATGAATTCAACGCTGAGGAGATGGCGGCCCGCTTCGAGGGCAAGTCGGCCCCGATGAAGGCTGCTTTGCTGGATCAGCGCGTCGTCGCCGGCCTCGGCAATATCTATGTCAGCGAGGCCCTGCACCGGGCTCATATTCGCCCGACTACCCGGGCCAAAAAGCTGGTGCTGAAGTCCGGTAAACCGTCGGTCCGCCTCGATCTTTTGGCCGACGGCGTTCGTACGGTGCTGACCGAGGCCATCGAGGCCGGCGGCTCCACGCTCCGCGACTTTCGCGCTGCAGACGGGGCTTCGGGCTATTTCCAGCACCGTTTCGCCGTGTACGACCGGGAGGGCGAACCCTGTCCGACCCCCGGCTGCACCGGAACGATCAAGCGGATCGTCCAGTCCGGACGCTCGACATTTTTCTGCCCGGTCTGCCAGAAGCCCTGACCGCGGTTGGCTGAACGAGCTCTCTCGGGATCGATCGGCGAGAGCAACGGCAGGGCCCTTCAGGGATTCAAGTTGACGCGATTGCCCAGTCTGACTATACACCGCCCAGCTTTGGCGGCCCGGTGCCGCCGATTTCATTTCATCTCCGGCTTTCGGCGCCTAGAGCGTGCCGAACCGGCCGGACAAAGAGGACCCTGATGGCCAATACCTCGTCGGCAAAAAAGTCGGCCCGCAAGATCGCGGCGCGCACCGAAGTGAACAAGTCGCGTCGCTCGCGCATGCGCACCTTCATCCGCAAGGTCGAGGAAGCGATCGCCGGCGGCAAGCACGACGAAGCCGTCGCCGCCCTCAAGGCAGCTGAGCCCGAGATCGCCCGTTCGGCCCAGAAGGGCATCGTCCACGCCAACGTCGCGGCCCGCAAGGTCAGCCGCCTCAACCACCGCGTGAAGGCCCTCAAGGCCTGATCCGCGCGACATCGCCGCGACGTCCAAAGGCTCCCTTCCGGGAGCCTTTTGTTTTGCCGGTGAAGAGCCAGTGTGGCAGTTCTGCGACAGTCGATGGCTTTCGAAAATCGCGTTGATTTCCAACTCGTTCGGCGATCGCGCTGGATGAATCTTTTTCGCGCAGGCCTTCTCCCGAAATCTAGAACAGTTCTCTGGAATCTGTCGGATTCACGGATTCGTCATTGAGTCACAGACGGTTGCTTTGCGCCTTCCGCGTGTGGCCCGGAAGAACCATTTTTCGCCCTTCCCGATACGCCTCCCTGTCAAGCGTACTCCAAAAAAAGAGTCGGGTTGCCGGGGCCCTCGCAAGCTGTCTAAGGTAATTCCGTTGCATGGGGACGCGGCCTTCCGGCGTCGATCTCGAGGCAATTGGCGAGTGTTTCGGACGAGCGGAAATGCTGGGCTGCGGTCATTCGATTGCGGAGCGGAGTTCGGCGAGTCCAGCTGTGGCGGCAGGTTGTGGTAGGTAACATTTATCGTCTTACGTTGGCGTAACACGATAAGGGCGGGCCAGACGTTTCGTCCCCGCTGAGTCAAATGTACATGCGCGTGAGGTCAGGCTGCGACAGTGTCGCAGCGGATAAGAATTTGTCTGTCAAACGACAGGCGACGGCGAAAATTTGAGAGTCCGAAAAGGGCTCCTATCGGCAAGCGGGGCAGATAGGCATGACGGTTGGTGTAGGCGGCGAACGTGGGGCGGGGGGAAAAAATGGAAATACGCAAAGGGGTATCGGAAAGACAGAGATGACCGACAATGGCGGCGAAGGCAGGACCGAGCGCGAGTTGTTTCAGCGCGTTCGGGCCCGCCTCAGAGCTGCCATGGGCGAGGATGTGTTCAACTCCTGGTTCGCCCGTCTTGAGCTCGAAGAAATCGTCGACGACAAGGCGCATCTGAGCGTACCGACGCGCTTTCTCTGCTCGTGGATTCAGTCCAACTACGCCGAGAAGATTCTTGAGATCTTCCGGACGGAAACCACCGACATCACACGGCTGCATTTCACCGTGCGGATCAACGGCCAGGCGCGGCCGCGGCTGACGCCGCTGGTCGAAGCGATCGCCGAGCCCGAGGCCGATCCGGCGCCGACGCTGAAGGTGCAGCGCGAGCTTTCAGCGCCGCGCGGCGATGCGCTTTCAGGCAGTGCGCTCGATCCGAAAATGACGTTCGACACCTTCGTGCCCGGCGCCTCCAACGAGATCGCGCTCGGCATCGCCAAGCAGGTCGCAAGTGCGGCGCTCAACGGCACCGTAAGCTTCAATCCGGTCTATATCCACTCCACCGTCGGCCTCGGCAAATCGCATCTGCTCAACGCCATCGCGTGGGCCGCCGGTGCGGCCCAGCCCGGCCGCAACATCGTCTATCTGACGGCCGATCATTTCATGTACCACTTCATCACCGCGGTGCAGCGGCAGTCGGCGATCGCCCTCAAGGACTGGCTGCGACGCGTCGATCTTCTGCTCATCGACGACATGCAGTTTCTGCAGGGCAAGTCGGCCACCGAATTCGGCCACACGCTCGGCATTCTCCTCACCGGCGCCAAGCAGGTTGTCGTCGCCGGCGATGCCCCACCGCGCGATCTTGAAATGCTCGACGAACGGGTGCGCTCGCGCCTCTCGGGTGGGCTGGTGGTGCCGATCGGCGGTTTCGATCTCGAGCTCCGCCGCAACATCGTCATCCGTCGCGCCGAGCAGGCGCAGGCCCGCTTCGGTGTGCACTTCGCGCCGGCGGTGATCGACTACATCTCGCGTATCGTGGTCAGCCACGGGCGCGATCTCGACGGCGCCGTCAATAGGCTGGTCGCCGCCAACCAGCTGACGCAGGAACCGATCACCGTAGCGCTCGCTGAGCGGACCCTTGCCGATCTGGTACGGGCCCGCGAGGCGCGCCGCGTCCGCATTGAGGATATCCTCCGCATTGTCTCGCGCCACTACAAGGTGCCGCGCAACGAGTTGCTGTCGTCGCGCCGTTCGCGCGACGTCGTGCGGCCGCGCCAGATCGCCATGTATCTCGCCAAGTCGCTGACCTCGCGCTCGCTGCCTGAGATCGGTCGCCGCTTCGGTGGGCGCGATCACACGACGGTTCTGCACTCGGTTCGCAAGGTCGAGCAGATGATGAAGGACGACGCCGATCTCACCCAGGAGATCGAGCTGTTGAAACGAATGCTTGAAGAATAGGCCCACGGCCCCTGTCGGGCCGCCGCTTGAGTTGAGTTTGTTGCGTTGCGTCGGAGGCAGGAGTGCTGCCGCGTTTGGTATTGCGTATGCGTAAGGCCGTCCGCCGGTTGAGCCGGCAGGACGAAGACTTGCCTGATTTTTCCGGCGCCGAAAACGAGGCACGCTGGCAAGCGATGCTGTCCGAACTCGAGGCTCGAGACCGGGCCGCCGAGCGGCGGCTGGCGGCGGCCGAACGGGCGCTGAACCGGCTTGGGCTCAACTAGGCCCGCCCCTTGTAATTCCGATGTGGACGGGGACGCTGCCTTCGGGCCGTTTCGCTTGCCTTTTGCGGGGCAAATTGCAAAGGTCGCGGCCCGGATTTGTGGGGTTTTTGGCCCCGCCGGTTGGTTTTGGCGGGTCGGGGATAGCGTAGAATGAAAGTCACTCTGGAACGCAACGCGCTGCTCAAGTCGCTGGGTCACGTCCATCGCGTCGTCGAGCGCCGGAACACCTACCCGATCCTTGCCAATGTTCTGCTCAAGGCCGCCGACGGCCGCATCGATCTGCGCGCCACCGACCTCGACATCGAGGTGACGGAATCGGTGCCCGCGATGGTCACCACCGCTGGCACCACGACCGTTCCGGCTCACACGCTCTATGAGATCGTCCGCAAGCTCTCCGATGGCGCCGAAGTTCGCCTTGAGACTGATGGCGCCGAGCAGATGCTGCTCAGCTCAGGGCGCTCGCGCTTTCACCTGGCGTGCCTCTCGCCCGACAGCTTTCCGGATTTGAAGTCCGGCAATTTCACCCACCAGTTCTCGCTGCCGGCCGCGACCTTCCGCGAGCTGATCGAGCGCACCCAGTTCGCCATCTCCAACGAGGAGACGCGCTATTACCTCAACGGCATTTATGTGCACACGCTCGAGGTGGACAAGCAAACCGTGCTGCGCGCCGTCGCCACCGATGGCCATCGCATGGCCCGCGCCGAAACCGATGCGCCTGCCGGTGCCAAAGGCATGCCCGGCATCATCATCCCGAAAAAGACCGTCGGCGAAGTGCAGAAGCTCCTCGATGGTGCCGAGGGCGATGTCGCGATCGAAATCTCCGACACCAAGATCCGCTTCGTGCTCGATGGCGTCGTGCTGCTGTCGAAGCTGATAGAGGGCACCTTCCCCGATTACGACCGCGTCACGCCAAAGCACAACGACAAGCAGCTCAACGTCGACCGCGCCTCGTTTGCGACTGCCGTCGACCGTGTCTCGACCATCGCATCCGACCGCGGCGGCAAAGCAGTTAAGCTTTCAGTCAAGGACGGCAATCTCGAGCTCAGCGTCACCAACCCCGATCACGGCACTGCCACCGAAGAGGTCGCCGTCGAGTTCGAGCCCGAAAGCTTCGAGATCGGCTTCAACGCCCGCTATCTGCTCGACATCATCGGCCAGATCCGCTCCGACAACGCCGTGTTCCTGTTCAACGATTCCGGCTCGCCGACGCTGGTCAAAGAAGACGGCGACGCCAAGGCGCTGTATGTCCTGATGCCAATGCGGGTGTAATGCCCTTCGCCCCCTGGGGAGAAGGTGGCGTGGCGCCGGATGAGGGGTAGCCCTTCGCGCCGACTTCTGTGCTACCCACGCGCCATGCCGCCCCGGTACATTTCCCGCCTCCGCCTCAGCTCCTTCCGCAACTATCAGTCTGCGGCGCTCGATCTCGATGGCCGGCACTTGGTGCTGACCGGGCCGAACGGCGCCGGCAAGACCAATCTGCTCGAGGCGGTGTCGCTGCTGTCGCCCGGTCGGGGCTTGCGCCGTGCCGCCTTCGACACCCTCGCCAACCAGGCGAGCGATGCGCCTTGGGCAGTTGCCGCGACCATCGAAACGCCGGGCGGCGGCGTCGATATCGGCACTGGCGCAACCGAGGATGGCGGCCGCCGCGTCCGTATCAACGGCGCCAATGCCAAGACCATCGAGGCGATGAGCGACTATTTGCGCCTGCTCTGGCTGACGCCCAGCATGGACGGCCTCTTCACCGGCCCGGCCGGGGACCGCCGCCGTTTCCTCGATCGGCTGGTGACGACGCTGATCCCCTCCCATTCCGCTGCCGTCGCCGATTACGAGAAGGCGATGCGCCAGCGCAATCGCCTGCTCGAGGACGATGCCGATCCACTCTGGCTCGATGCGCTCGAAACCGAAATGGCCGCCCACGCTGCGGCGCTGCATTTCGCCCGGACCGATTCCATCACGCATCTCCAGGCGATGATCGCCGCGAGCCTCGAAGACTCGGCTTTCCCAGCTGCCCAACTGACACTGACGCCATTGTTCGACGACCGGCACGAACCGTCCTCCTCGCCAGCCCTCGAGGCCGAGCTCAAAGCCCTCTGGTCGGCTACCCGCGCGCTCGACCGTGCCGCGGGCCGCACCGTCAATGGCCCGCACAAGGTCGATTTCGAGGTGCTCTACGCCCAAAAGCACATGCCGGCGGCGCTCGGGTCGACCGGCGAGCAGAAGGCCCTGCTGGTCGGGCTGATCCTCGCCCACGCCCGGCTGGTCAAAGGGCGTACCGGCATCACGCCGTTCCTGCTCCTCGACGAGATCGCCGCGCATCTCGATCCCGATCGTCGCGCTGCGTTGTTCGTCGCCCTCGACGGGCTCGACACACAGTGCCTGATGACCGGCACCGATCCGATGCTGTTCGAGGCGCTCGGCGCCGGGGCGCAGTGCATCACCGTCCGCGATGGTCGCCTCAGTGCCTAGCGCCACCTATGAGCTGTTCCGGCAGGCGATGGCCGAACGCCGGCAACTGCACTGTCGCTTCGACGGTCTCCGTCGCGAACTCTGCCCGATCATCCTCGGCCACACCGGCGGGCGCGAGGTGGCGCTGGCCTTCCAGTTCGGCGGCGACACCAGCCGCGGGCCGATCCACCCGCCTGGCGACTGGCGTTGCCTCGATCTGTCGCGGGTCACCGAGATCGAGCTCCGGGACGGCGCCTGGCATGCCGGCGGCAGCCATTCGAGCGCCCAAAGCTGCGTCCGGCAGGTCGATTTCGACGTCAATCCGCTCAGTCCCTACAACCCGGCGCGGCGGCTTTAGATCGAACGCTTCAAGAGTCTCGCAAATCCCTTGAAATCTGGCCAAAAAACGCCATTTCTCTTGGGTATCACCCCTTGATGATCTAGACCGTTTGAAGCGGTTTTCGACCCTGATTCGGAGCCTCATTGACCACGCCCGCACCTAATCCAGCCGCAGAGCCTGATCCCGACGAATATGGCGCCGATTCCATCAAGGTGCTGAAGGGCCTCGATGCGGTCCGCAAGCGCCCCGGCATGTATATTGGCGATACCGATGACGGCTCGGGGCTTCATCACATGGTCTACGAAGTCGTCGACAATGCCATCGACGAGGCGCTGGCCGGCCACGCCGATCTGGTGACGGTGACGCTCAATTCCGACGGTTCCTGCACGGTCATCGACAATGGCCGCGGCATCCCCACCGATCTGCATCCGACCGAGGGCATCTCGACGCCAGAGGTGGTGATGACGCAGCTCCACGCCGGCGGCAAATTCGACCAGAACTCTTACAAGGTCTCGGGCGGCCTCCATGGCGTCGGCGTCTCCGTCGTCAATGCACTCTCGGTTTGGCTGAAGCTCAAGATCCGCCGCAACGGCAAGATCTTCGAGATGGCCTTCAGCAATGGCGATGCCGACGCACCGCTCGAGCAGACCGGCACCTATACGGCCCACAAGGCGGCCGGCACCTATGAGGGCCGCAGCGGCACCGAGATCACGTTCCTGCCCGCGGTCACGACCTTCACCATGGTGGAGTTCGACTTCAAGACGCTCGAGCACCGGCTGCGCGAGCTGGCTTTTCTCAACTCTGGCGTCCATATCATCCTCAAGGATCTGCGCCATCCCGAGCCGGTCTCCGTCGAGCTGCACTACGAGGGCGGTCTCGCCGAGTTCGTGCGCTATCTCGACAGCGCTAAGACTGCACTCATTGGAGCGCCGATCTACCTGATCCAGGAAAAGGACGGCATCACCGTTGAGGTCGCGATGTGGTGGAACGACAGCTACCACGAGAACGTCCTCGCCTTCACCAACAACATCCCGCAGCGCGACGGCGGCACGCATCTCGCGGGCTTCCGCGGCGCGCTGACGCGTCAGGTCACCGGCTATGCCGAACAGAGCGGCATTCTAAAGCGCGAGAAGGTGACGCTTTCCGGCGAGGACGCCCGCGAGGGCCTCACCTGTGTGCTCTCCGTCAAGGTGCCAGATCCGAAATTCTCCAGCCAGACCAAAGACAAGCTGGTGTCGTCCGAAGTCCGCCCGGTGGTTGAGAATGTCGTCAACGAAAGGCTCGCGCAGTGGTTCGAGGAGCATCCCGCGGAGGCCCGTATCGTCGTCACCAAGGTGGCGGAAGCCGCTGCGGCTCGCGAAGCCGCCCGCAAGGCGCGTGAGCTGACGCGCCGCAAATCGGCGCTCGACGTTAATTTCCTTGCCGGCAAACTCAAGGATTGCTCAGAGAAGGATCCGGCTAAGTCCGAGATCTTCCTCGTCGAGGGCGACAGCGCAGGCGGTTCCGCCACGCAAGGTCGCGACCGCGGCAATCAGGCCGTGCTGCCGCTCCGCGGCAAGATCCTCAATGTCGAGCGCGCCCGCTTCGATCGCATGCTCGGCTCCGAGCAGATCGGCAATCTGGTGATGGCGCTCGGCACCTCCATCGGTCGCGAAGAGTTCAATATCGAGAAACTTCGCTACCACCGCATCATCATCATGACCGACGCGGACGTCGATGGCGCTCACATTAGAACGCTGCTCCTGACCTTCTTCTACCGCCAGATGCGCGAGCTGATCGACCGCGGCCACATCTATATTGCACAGCCGCCGCTGTTCAAGGTCAAGCGCGGCTCGTCCGAGCAGTACCTCAAGAACGAGCGGGCGCTCGAGGACTATCTGATCGAAGGCGGCGCCGACGATTCAACGCTGCGCACCGCTACCGGCGCGGTCCACTCGGGCGCCGATCTCCTCGGCATCGTCCGCGAAGCGCGCGACATTGTTCACCAGATCGCGACTTTCAACACCCGCTACAACCGCTCGATCCTCGAACAAGCAGCCATCGTCGGCGCCCTGGATCCCGAGGTTGTGGCCGATCCGGCCCGGGCCATCGAGATCGGCCGCCGCATCGCCGATCGGCTCGACCATATCTCCGACGAGGTCGAGCGCGGCTGGTCGGGCGAGCCCGACGGGCAAGGCGGCTTCGTGTTTGCCCGCACCGTGCGCGGCGTCACCGAGACCCATCCGCTCGATGCGAGCCTCTTGGCCAGCGCCGATGCCCGCAAGATGCGCCAGATGATCGAAAAGATCGGCGATGTGTTCGCGGGGGTCGCAAGCCTCGTCCGCAAGGATCAGGCGACCGAAATCTTTGGCGCGTCGTCGCTGTTTGAGGTGGTGTCTGCCGCCGGTCGCAAGGGCGTCACCCTGCAGCGCTATAAGGGCCTCGGCGAAATGAACCCCGAGCAGCTCTGGGAAACCACGCTCGATCCCAACATCCGCACCCTTCTCAAGGTCGAGATCAAGGAGAGCGACGACCACGACCGCCTGTTCTCCGAGCTGATGGGCGACTTGGTCGAACCCCGGCGCGATTTCATCCAGGACAACGCCCTGAACGTCGCCAATCTCGACGTGTGACCCAACCGCCACAAGGGTTAACCAACCCTTTTAAGCCCACATAAACCGGCCACATTTAGCCTCAAGAACGATGGGGTTCCTGTGCTGGGCCGACGGAGGCTTGTGGCGCGGTTCGGTTATGTGCGAAAGCCGCCGGATCAGGACTCCTCAGGGGAGTCGGCCGGTCGCCATGCGCAAGAAAATACCGGGGCTCTGTTCATGGATTTCGAGATTTCGCCGGACGACCGGATCGGCGGCGGTTCTCAGAAGCCAAAGCGCGGCAAGGCCAAGGCCCCCGCTAAGGAGAAGGCCCGCAAGCCCAAGAAGGGCGAACGCGTCGAGCCGGGCTTTTTCAGCCGCGATGAATACTATGACGAGCCCGCGCCCCGCCGCGGTCGAGCGCCGAAAGCCCAGAAGTCGCAGCGCGGCCGGCGGCAGAAAAAACCATTCAGCTTCTGGCGGTTGTTCGGCCGCATCTTTTACTGGCTGACGACGCTCGGCGTCGTCGCCTGCATCGCCGTTGCGGGCATCGTCTACTATTACTGGATGCAGATGCCGGCGACGACCACCTGGAGGGTACCCGATCGCCCGGCCAATATCCGCATCGTTGCCGCCGACGGGCAGTTGATGTCCAATCGCGGCAAGATGGGCGGCGAGGCGGTGTCACTCACCGAGCTGCCGCAATACGTGCCGGCCGCCTTCATCGCCATCGAAGACAAGCGCTTCTACCAGCACTTCGGCATCGATCTCTGGGGTCTTGGCGCCGTGGCGGTCGAAAGCCTCAAGGCGCACCACGTGACGCGCGGCGCTTCGACGCTCACCCAGCAGCTCGCGAAGAACCTCTTCCTCTCGCCCGACCAGACCCTTGGCCGAAAGGTGCAGGAGGCGCTCCTCGCCATCTGGCTCGAGCACAACTACACCAAGAACGAGATCCTCGAACTCTATCTCAACCGCGTCTTTTTCGGGAACAACGCCACCGGTATCGAGGCGGCGTCGCAGACTTATTTCGGCAAGTCCGCCCGCAATCTTTCGCTCGGCGAGGCCGCAGTGCTCGCCGGCTCCATGCAGGCGCCGTCGCGCCTCAACCCCAAGGGCAATCCGGCCGAGGTCGAGGCGCGCCAGAAGCTCGTGCTGCAGGCGATGGCCGATCAAGGCTATATCTCGGAGGCCGAGGCGAAGGCCGCGACGATCGATCCCAACCAGCAGATCCGCACCAAGGTGGCGGGCTCGGAATCCTATGTCGCCGACTGGGTCGAGCAGCTCGTCCAGTCCTATGTGGGCGACGTCAAGGAAGACATCGTCGTCTACACCACCATCAATTGGGACCTGCAGAAGGAAGCCGAATTCCTCGTCAAGGAAGCGGTCACCGAGCAGGGCCCCAAGTATAATTTCAGCCAGGGTGCACTGGTCGCCGTCGACACCGATGGGGCCGTGCGCGCAGTGGTTGGTGGCGCCGACTATGCGACGAGCCAGTTCAACCGCGCTGTGACGGCGCGCCGGCAGCCGGGCTCGACCTTCAAGCCCTTCGTCTACATGGCGGCAATGGAAAAGGGGTACACGCCCGACACCATGGCGGACGACGATCCCATCAACATCAATGGCTGGTCGCCGGCGGACGCCGACAACAAATTCATGGGCCCGATTACGCTGCGTACGGCGCTCGCCTATTCGCGCAACACGGTCGCCGCGCAGCTTGCCTGGAATGTCGGCCCCGACAAGGTGGTGGAGGTCGCGCAGCGCATGGGCATCTCGTCGCCGCTGATGGCGGTGCCCTCGATCGCGCTCGGGACCCAGGAAGTGTCGCTGCTCGAATTGACGGCCGCCTATGCGCCGTTCGCGAATGGCGGCAATGGCGTCATCGCCAACGTCGTCACCCGCATCGAAACCGCGTCGGGAAAAGTCCTGTACGATTCCGTTCCGGCCGGCCCCGGCCAGGTTGTCTCCCCGACCGTAGTGGGGGAGATGAACGACATGCTCTCGACCGCTCTCGACATCGGTACCGGCAAACACGCCAAACTCGCCGGCTGGCAAATCGGCGGCAAGACCGGTACGAGCCAGAAGGCCCGCGACGCGCTGTTCGTCGGCTTCACCTCGCGCATGGTCTGCGGTATCTGGCTCGGCAATGACGACGACACCGGGACGACCCTCGCCGGCGGCACCGTTCCGACCCAGATCTGGTCCGATTTCATGGCCAAGGCGCATGAGGGTCTGACGCCCCAGAACCTGCCGGATGCAACAACGGCCGCGGTTCCCGCGACCGATCTGCAAGCAACCGATCCGATCTCGCAGCTGGCGACAGACGGCACCTTGCCATCGACCGACGGAGCGGTTCCTGCCGATGGCACACAACCGTCCGCCGCCGCCAGTCAGGCGCAACCTGCAGCGCCAGCGAAGCGTACGCCAAAAACCATCGGCGATATTTTGAGCGGCCTTTTCGGCGGCGGGAACTAGCCTAGCCTTCGAGCCCGTAGACCATCAGCTCGCGGCCGTGGACGCGCAGCCATTCGCGGCCGCGCTCCATGCTGGGCAAGGTCTGCTCGACCGTCGTCCAATAGGCGTCGGAATGGTTCATCTCGCAAAGGTGCGCCACTTCGTGCGCCGCCACGTAGTCGAGGACGAACGGCGGCGCGAGGATCAGCCGCCAGTTGAAATTGAGTTTGCCGGTCGACGAGCAGGATCCCCAGCGCGTCGCCTGCGAGCGCATCACGATCGATTTCACCGTGACGCCGAGGTTCGCCGCATGGATCTTAACACGCTTTTCGAGTTCTCTCTCGGCCTCGACCTTCAGCCAGTCGATCAGCCGCCGCGACCGGTGCTCCGGCGCGCCCGGAACCAGTAGCGCGCGCTCGCCCTCATGCTCGCCGACCTCAACCACACCGCGCACCTTGCCAGTCGGGATGATGCGATGCTTGATGCCGCGCAGCGGCACGATAGCGCCGCGCACAAACGCCACGGGCTTCACCGAGCGCTCAAGCCGCGTCGCCAGCCAGGGCGTATGGCGGTCGAGAAAGGCCTTGGCCTCGCCCCAGCGCCCGAATTTCGGCACGGTGAGCAACGGCATGCCACCATGCGGCAGAGAGAGACGGTAACTCCTTGCGCGCGCAGAGACTTTTACCGCAACCGCTACCGATTCCCCGTCGATCCGCACTTCGGCGGCCGGGGGCCAACGCTTCTGCAGGAGAGGGATCATGCCGAAAGGCTAGAGCGGAATTGGCTCCCCGCCAATATGGCGGAAAACAAAAAAAGGCGCCTCCCGGAGGGAGACGCCAGTTGCAACCCAAGGAGAAGGGTCGTCAGGGGTAGTCAGACCTGCTGGCCGCCGCCGAAATTCGAGCGGTTGCCATTGCGGTCCCGCATGAAGCGGTCGAATTCTTCGCGATCCTTGGCCATGCGGAGGTTCCGCATGTACTCGTGGAAGGCGCCGATTTCCTCGTCGAGGCGCTTGCGCTCCTCGTCGAGCCGCTTCAGCTGCTCGGTCCGGTAGTCGTCGAACGCAGCATTGCCGCTCGACTGCCGCCAGTTGCCGTGGCCGCCGTGATGCCGGTAGCTGTTGTTCTGGCACCAGGCCTTTTTCTGGTTGATCCAGCCTTCGGCCTTTTCCGCCGAACCCCCGAACATCTCGCCCCACAGGATGTAGGCGAGCATCGCGAGCCCCAGCGGCCAGAAGATAACGAACCCCAAAACCATCAGGGCGATGGTCAAGGGGCCCCATTGCGGTTTGATAATCGCGGTGTTCATTGTCTTTTCTCCCAGTCACGAACAATTGGGATGTGGCCCCCTCGTTCGGCGGATCAAGCAAATGAGTCACCGATTTAATCTCTTGAAAGCGCCGAAAACGATTCCCATGCGGCGACACAATTGGGTCGAAAGAACCTCAAAATAGATGAGCCTGAGCACTGAAAACCGCGCCCCTCTGCCGGGAAACTGGCGGCCGTTGCGCTTGGCAACGCTCGTCGGCCTGCGCTGGCTGGCGGTGATCGGCCAGACGGTGGGCGTGCTGTTCATCGCGTGGGGGCTCGGTTATCCGCTGCCGCTGGTGCAGTGCCTGTCGCTGATCGGGCTCTCGATCGTGGTCAATTTGGCGCTGATCCTGCGGCTCGGCACCGGCGGCCGGCCTTCCGCAACCGTGTCGACCATCCAGCTCAGCTACGATCTGATCCAGCTCGGCGGCCTGCTGGCGCTCACCGGCGGGCTCGAAAACCCGTTTTCACTGCTGCTTTTGGCGCCGGTTTCGGTCTCCGCCACCACGCTGCCGCAGCGGTCGACCCTGGTTCTGGCGGCCCTCGCCATCCTCATCGCCTCGGCCATTTCGGTGCTGCATCTGCCGCTGCCGTGGGATCCGAAGAGCTCGCTCGTCCTCGATCGCATCTACGTCATCGGCATCTGGGTGTCGCTGGTCTGCGGGGTGGTGTTCATCGCCGCTTACACGAACCGCGTCGCCCACGAAGCGCGGCAATTGGCCGATGCGCTGACGGCGACGGAGCTGGCGCTGTCGCGCCACGAGCAACTGAGCGCGCTCGACGGCCTCGCCGCTGCCGCCGCGCATGAACTCGGTACGCCGCTCTCGACCATCGCGCTCGCCGCCAAGGAAATGAAAGCCGACATCCCGCCCGGGCCGCTGGCGGAGGACGTCGACCTGATCATCGCGCAATCGGCGCGCTGCCGGGCGATCCTCGCCAAGCTCCGCAACCTCGGCAGCGAGGACGGTGGCGATCCGTTCGCCGCGGTGCCGCTTGCGCAATTGCTGGCGGAAGTCAGCAAGCCGCTGGAAGGACTGGGTAAAGCCATCGCCATCGCGCGTCAGGACGGCGTCGGCGAGCCGGTGTTCAAGCGCAACGTCGGCCTGCTCTATGGTCTCGGCAATCTGATCGAAAATGCCACGCAATTTGCCCGCCAGCGGGTCGACATCGAGGCCAGCTGGGACCGCGGCTCGATCGGCGTGACGATCACCGACGACGGCGCTGGTTTCCCCGATGAGCTGATCGCCCGGCTCGGCGAGCCGTACCTGACCACACGGGCCCGCAACACCGCACCGGACGGCGACGCCCCGGGCGGCCTTGGGCTCGGGATCTTTATCGCCAAAACCCTCCTCGAGCGCACCGGCGCGCGGTTGGCCTTCGAAAACGCGACCGCCGGCGGCGCGCGGGTGAAAATAACCTGGCCGCGGCGGGCGATTGAGGGCTGAGTTCTTTGACCTTTGGGCCTCGAGCGCCTAAATGGTCAGAAAATGAGCACAGTTGAAGAACTTCTCGCGGGCGACCGCACCCTCCTCCTCGTCGATGACGACAAGGCCTTCCTGACCCGGCTGGAACGGGCGATGGAAAAACGCGGTTTCGAGGTGCGAAGCGCCGACACCGTCGCCGGTGGCCTCACCGCCGTGGACGCTGCGCCGCCCGCCTATGCGGTGGTCGATCTCCGTCTCGAGGACGGCAACGGCCTCGACGTCGTCGATGCGCTGCACAAACGCCGCCCCGATGCTCGCGCCGTGGTGCTCACCGGCTACGGCAATATTGCAACGGCGGTGACCGCCGTGAAGCTTGGCGCCGTCGACTACCTGAGTAAGCCGGCCGATGCCGACGACGTCATCAACGCGCTGCTCGCGACCGGCGCGGCGCCGCCCGCCCCGCCGGAAAATCCGATGTCGGCCGATCGTGTCCGCTGGGAGCACATCCAGCGCGTCTACGAGCTTTGCGACCGTAATGTCTCGGAGACCGCGCGTCGGCTGAACATGCACCGCCGCACGCTGCAACGCATTCTCGCCAAACGCGCCCCTAAATAGACGCGTCAGGCGTCCCTTCACGAGGCATCCATGACCGTCACCATCCATTTTCACGGCGCATCAGGCACCGTGACCGGGTCCTGCTATCGCGTCGTCCATCCCAAGGGGCAGTTCCTCGTCGATTGCGGGATGTTCCAGGGCAACAAGACGGTCCGCGACCTCAACTATAAGCCGCTGCCCTTCGACGCCAAAACGATCGACTTCCTGCTGCTGACGCATGCCCACATCGACCATGCGGGTCTCATCCCCAAGCTCTGCAAGTTCGGCTACCGCAAGCCGATCTGGTGCACCGCGCCGACCGGCGGACTGCTTGAATATCTGCTGCCGGACGCGGCCGGCATCCAGGAGAGCGAGGCCGAATACGAAAGCCGCAAGCGCGGCCGCAAGGGCGATGCACCGGCCGAGGCGCTGTACCAGATGAAGGATGCCGAAGAGGCGCTGACGCACCGGCAAACCCTCGACTACCAGCAATGGATCGAACCGGGTCCCGGCGTCCGCGCCCGCTACTGGAACGCCGGCCACATCCTCGGCTCCGCCTCAATCGAGGTGGATGTCGAAGATGATGGCGGCAAGACCGTCACGATCCTCTTCTCGGGCGATCTCGGTCCAGATGAAAAGGTGTTCTACAAGGCGCCGGATGCCCCGTCCGGCTTCGACTACATCCTTTCAGAGTCTACCTACGGCGGCCGCGATCGGCCAGTTTATACGCTCGAGCAGCGGCGCGAGGAACTGAAGACCGAGATCACCACGGCGCTGCAACGCGGTGGCAATCTGGTGATCCCGGTATTCGCCGTCGAGCGCAGTCAGGAGCTGCTGCACGACATCGGGCTCCTCATCAAGGAAAAGGAGATCGCGCCCTCGCGCGTCTTCCTCGACAGCCCGCTGGCCAGCAAGGTCACCGCCGTTTACCGCAAATATGAATCGATGTTCGACGATGTCGAGCTCAGCGCCCAGGAGCTGTTCAACGATCCAAGCTTCCGGATCATCGAAAGCGTCGATGACAGCAAGGCGATCAACGCCATCAAGGGCGGCGCGATTATTATGTCGGCCTCCGGCATGTGCGACGCCGGGCGCATCAAGCATCATTTGATGAACAACCTACCGCGCGCCAACACGACGGTCCTGTTCGTCGGCTACCAGGCGCCGGGCACGCTCGGCCAGATCATCCTCAGCGGCGCCAAGACCGTGCGGATCCATGGGGAAGAAATCCCGGTCCGCGCCAGAATCCGCGCGATGGGCAATTATTCGGCGCACGCCGATCACGCCGAACTGATGCACTGGATCACCAAGCGCCTACCGGCACATGGCGCAATCTTTTTGACGCATGGCGAAGACGAGGAGCGGCACGCTTTGCGCGACGCGCTGCTGGCCCAGGGAATTGCCGGTGACCAGGTCATCCTGCCGCTTCTCGATGACGCCGTGGAACTGCAGTCAGGCGGCGCCCGTACGATGGTCGAGCCGCAGGCCCGTCGGATGGACCTCAATCAGCTCAATGCCGATTGGCACAACGCCTATTCGAGCTTCATCATCGATCTCAGTAATCGGCTGCAGGCAGCGCCTACCGATATTGAGCGGCTGAACCTGATGGCCGGCCTCAAGGACAAGCTCGGCGTGTCGCCCGTGATCCCGGTGCCGACGCCGATCACGCCCGTCGCCGCGACTGGAACGATCCTCCACGGCGAGCCCTCGGGCGAATAGGGCTCAATGTTTCGGCGCCAGGTAGTGCGCCAGCCACTGCGACAGGACGATCGCCGGCAGGATGACGCCGAAGGTCGCCCGGACGTTCCAGTTGGTCGCGATCCAGCCAAGCACAGCGGGCGAGCCGAGAAGGATGAGCTGCACGGCAAGGGTCAGTGAGGCGACGTTTTGCGACGATGGCCGATCGCCGATCCGTGCCGCCGCGGAGGTGGTCAAAGGGTACGAGACGCACACGCCGACGCCGACACAGAGGAAGCCAGCAAGCGCCACGTAGAGATTGGGCGCGAACGTGACCAGCAGGCAGCCGATGAAGGCCGAGATGTTGAGGCTGCGTGCCACCCGCACCGGCCCATAGCGCGTCACGAGGCTATCGGCCGACAGCCGGCCGATGCTTTGCGAGAGGAGAAATACTGGCAGCGTCAGCGTGTCGACCCAGCTCGGTGCCGAGAAACTGTCGCGCATATAGATCACCGACCAGTTGCGCAGCGAGCCCTCGAGCAGGTTCGGCCCGATAGTGAAGGCGACGAGCAGCAGGATCGCAGCAGTCGGCAGCGACAGGCGCCGCACCACCTGCGCGGTATGCGGGCGCGGCGCCGACGGTTCAAGACCGAGGAGAATGAATAGGGCCGCGGGCACCAGCGGAATAGCGAGCAGACCCATATGCACCACAGGGGACAGATGTACCCCCTCGGCCAGCGTGCCGATCAAAGTCGCCAGCAGATAACCAAAACTCCAGACGCCGTGGCAGGAGTTCATTACCCGCCGCGTCGCCGAGGCCTCGACGCGGTCGGCCTCGATGTTCATCGCCATGTTGGGCAGCGAATAGAACAGCGCGTAGACGACAAAGAACCCGAACAGCGCCGCCGCGTTCGGCATGGCGGCGAGCAGTGCCGTCGCGACCGGCAGCCCGGGCAGGGTGAAAAGCAGGATGCGCCGCGTACCTACCGCTTCGAGCACTCGGCTGCCGAACAGGAACACCAGCATCGAGCCAAGCGGGAAACCGAGGAACGCCAGCCCGAGCGTCGCCGCGTCGACGTGTAACGATTGCTGGATTTCGGCGACGCGCGAATAGAGCCCGCCTGAGCCGATGGCGTGGAGGAAGAACACCGCTCTGATGCGGAACACCCGGTCCAGCACCATCAAGCAGTGTCCCCGCCGGTCAGCGGGTCCATCAACTGATGCACGCGGTCGGCGCCGAGCCGGACCAGCTTCAGCAGCATAGCCCGCCGTCGCGCCGGGGGCAGGGTGAAGTCCTCCGCTTGCCGCAGGATTTCGGCGCCATGCGCGTCGGCGACGATCAGTCCCTCGCTCTCGGGGAAGATCGAGGCATCGAGCTCGGGTGGCTTGGCGAAGAAGAAGCAGTCACAATAGTCCTTGTAGTCGGGCCATTTCGCATCGACGCGGAAATCGATGAGGCTCGACTTGATCTCGACGATCCAGATCTCGCCCTTCGGCCCGACGCCGAGCACGTCGGCACGCCGGCCATTGGCCAGCGGCACCTCGGCGAAGCAGCAGAAATCGTGCACCGAGCGCAAGAGCCGCATGACGCCGCGCTGCACCCTGAGGGCCGTCGGCGACTGCCTCAGATCGACGATCTGCGGCAGCTCAGGCATGGCGCCAGCCCGTCATTCCGCCGGGACGGCTTTGGCGACCGGCTTCAGGCCGAGCACGCCCGCCATCACGAAGCTGAGGATGACGAAGGGCAGGCCGATGCCGAACGACCAGCGGATGCCGAAACCTTGCGCGATACCGCCGAGCACCGGCGGCGCGACGAGGAACGTCACGAACGAGGTCTGGGCCAGCGCCGCGACGTTGAGCGCCGCCGGCCGGTCGGTGAGCTGCGCGGCAGCCGACATGGCGAGCGGGAAGATCGCGCTGGTGCCGACGCCGAGCAACGCGAAGCCGATGAGCGCCACCGGCTCGCTGGGCGCAAAGAACACCAGCACCACGCCGATGCCGACGATACTGAGTAAGAGGCGCGCCACCGAGGTCGGCGAATAACGCTCGACGAAGCCGTCGGCGAAGAGCCGTGTGACCGATTGCGCGCCGGCGCCGAACGCCACCGCCAGCGCGCCCAGGAACGGCGTCGAGCCGAAGATTTCCTTCATGTAGATCGCCGACCAGTCCATGTAGGCGCCCTCCATCACCATCGCAGCGAGTGTGACGGCGACAAGCGCCATGATCGCGAGGGTCGGCGCGGCAAAGCGCGGCGCCTTGTCGGTGCTGCCGCCGGCCCGCATCGGCGCCGGCTCGAAGCGGCCGAGGACGAGGAACACCGCGATCACCGCGAACGGCACGATGATCAGCAGATGGATCGGCGCGGGCACGCCAAGCTGCGCGATGAAGCCACCGAAGAGGCCGGCGGCGAAAAAGCCGATGCTCCAGAAGCCGTGGGCGCGGTTCATGATGCGCCGGCCGATGAGATGCTCAGTGCGGTCCGCTTCGAGATTGATGATGGCCTCGATGCACCCGATGCTGAGCCCGGCCGGAATCAGCAGGAAAAAGAACACCAGAGGGTTTGGGGCGAACGAGGCGAGCGCATAAAACAGCGCCAGCGCCGGAATGAGCCCGAGCAACGCCTGGCGAAACCCGATCCGCTCCAGCAGTGGCGTCGCGAACGTCAGCGAGATCAGCGTGCCGACCGGCGTGCCGATGAGGCCGAGACCAAGTGCACCTTCCGGCACCCCCATGCCATGCTGGATGTCGGGCAGGCGCGGGAAGATGTTGCCCATGCAGAACGAGTAGACCGCAAATGCCCCGAATACCCGATGCTGCGGGGCAAGGTTCAGGCCGACTCTCATGGGAAATCTCACGACGAAAAGGTCGTCAGAGCTTTAATCGGCTCCCGCCGATGAAACAACCCTTCGAGCCGTCCCCAGGGCAAATCGATCCGGTGGATCGATTTGAGGCGAGAAGGCCATGAGACCTGCGGTCGAACGGCTCGAGCCTGCCTAAACCACCACCTGGAAATCGTCGCGCAGCACATTCACCCCGGTATCGGCGTTGCGGACGATCTCGATGCGGCGGAACTGGCCGCCGCCGTGGTCGCTGTCTGTCGAGCGCTGATTGCCGGTGCGGTTGCGACGGTCGGGGCCGAAATAGGTGGCCGTCTCGTAATAGGTCTGGATCTGGCCGATCTGCCGGTTGATGCGCTCGGCGATGTCGCCCGAATAGGGCAGCGCGATCACATCGTCAAAACCCATCTTGATGCAGAGCTTGATGCAGTCGACCGACAGTTCGCGGGCGAAGTAGATCAGCGGCGAATAGCGGACCCGCGGATTCGAGCTGAAGCGGATGGCGTCGGCTACTGGCTTCAAAGAGCGCGCATCCGGCACAGCAGCGCACAGAAAAAACAACAGCGGCGTCTCTTCCGCCTGCTCCTCGGCCTTGGCGAGGCCGGCATAGCGCTGCACCGGCGCAAATTCGAGGCTGCGGGCGAAGTCCATGAGCGCGGCACCGGTGCCGTCCCTGGCGCCGACCACGAAAGCTGAAGCGTTCAAGACGGTCCCTCGACCCACGTACATTCCCGGATCGAAGTCTTCCCATTTCGGTCTCAACAAGACGTTAAGGGGGGTTTCCGACTTCACCGCTGAAGAGCGGTGCGTGGCGGTGGAAGAGATCGGCCAGCCGGTCGAGCACCGTCCGCACTTCGCGCGAATGCCGCTCGTCCTGGTGACTCACCAGCCATTGTTCCTGCAGCAATTCGGGGATCGGCGGCGCGACCTGTACCAGCCGCCTGTCGCTGTCGCCGGCAAAGCACGGCAGCACCGTGAGCCCGCCGCCGGCGGCGACCAGCTCGCGGACCGAGTGCATGTCGTTGCCGCGTACCCCGACGCGATCGCCGTGATGCGCCATCAGCCAGCGCGTCGTCTGGAGATTGGCGCCGTCGCCGGTCAGCCCGACGAAGAGTCCGGCCTTGATGCCGTTCACGAGGTTGCGCCCTGAATAGATCGCGTGCGCCACTCTGCCGGTGAGTTGCCCCGCGAGATTGGGCTCCGTCGGCCGGTTGCTGCGCACCCCGATATCGGCGTTGCGCCGGCCGATGTCGACCTTCTCGTAGGCGGTGACGAATTCGATGCGGAACGGGTCGGTCGTTGCCGACCAGAGTTCGCCGACGTTGCGCGCCAGAAACTCCGTGGTCCAGGTGCCGGCGGAAATCCGCACCACCCGTTCGCCCAGCGTGCCGTCGCGCCAGCGGGTGAGCGAGGTCATCGCCGCCTCGACATCCTCGGCGCGGCCGAGCAGTTCTTCGCCGGCCTGGGTCAGCGTGTAGCCGGTGTGGGCGCGATGAAACAGCGGCTCGCCGATCTGCTTTTCGAGTGCCGTGACGCGCCGTCCCAGCGTCGCGGCGCTGAGCCCGGTGGTCTTGGTGGCGGCGCTGAGACCACCCAGCCGCGCCACGTCGAGAAACAGTCTCAGATCGGCCCAATCGATGTTCATTTCATTTCTGCAAAGCCCGTTGCGGACCTGTCCGTAGCAAGAAAGACCGGCAAAGCGCAATTATCTTCGTGCCGCTCGCGCTTCATCGTCCCAACGGGCCGGGCGGCATTTCAATCCTGAACGATAAAAGGAGGTTGCCATGTTTGAGCAACTGAGGACCCGCTTTGCCCATTGGTGTTCCTACCGCGAGACTGTGCGGCAGCTGAACGGCCTCGACCGCCACATGCTCGCCGACGCCGGGATCGACCAGCGATCGATCAAGGCCCGCGCGAGGGATGCCGTCGAAGGCCGCTGCAAATAGATCAAATGAACAGATCCACGAACGCGAACTTCGTCACGTCGACCAGACCACGGTCGGTGAGACGGAGTTCGGGGATCACCGGCAGCGCGACGAACATGTGCTGGATCAGCGCATTGTTGAGGGTACAGCCGCACTGCACCATGGCGAGCCGGACCTGCTCGGCCTTCTGGGCGACGATCTCGGCGCGCTGGTCCGACATCATGCCGGCGATCGGCAGCTCGACCAGCGCCAGCTCCTCGCCCTTGCTGACCACGATGAAGCCGCCGCCGACCTCCTGCAGGCGGTTGGCGGCGAGTGCCATGTCGTCGCGATTGGTGCCGACGACGATCATGTGATGGCTGTCATGTGCGACGGTCGCGGCCACCGCGCAGTCGACCGTGTAGCCGAAGCCCGAGACGAAGCCGTTGACGATGCCGCCCCTGCCGCTGTGCCGGTCGACCACTGCCACCTGCGCCACGTCCTGTGCGCGGTCGGCCGGCACCAGCCCGTCGCTCACCGCCAGCCTGCGCTCCAGCGCCCGCGTATTGGTCTTGTTCTCGATGATGCCGATGACCCGCGCTGTAACGCTGTTCTTGCCGGCCGGCGCCGCGATGGCGAAATCGCTCGCAGCGACACGGCGGCCAACCCTGACGGTACCCTTCGCGAACGCCGGATAGGGATAGGGGGCGATTTCACGGACGAGCTTGCCGTCTTCCGCCCACACCTCGCCATGCGCGATCACCATCTCGATCGGCAGCGTCACGAGGTCCGAGCTGATGATCAGATCGGCCCGCCGGCCCGGCGTGATCGAGCCCAGCTCGCGCTCGAGACCGAAATGCGTCGCGGTGTTGAGACTCACCATCTGGAGGGCGGTAATCGGCGGCAGGCCCTGCGCGATGGCGTAGCGCACCGCATGATCGACATGGCCTTCCTTGAGCAGGGTCGTGGCGAAGCGATCGTCGGTGCAAAGGATGAAATTGCGCGAATCGAGTTTCTGCTCGGTGATCGCCTTGATCTGCGGCGCGACGTCGTACCAGGCCGAGCCAAGCCGCAGCATGGCACGCATGCCGAGCCGCACGCGGGCGATGGCGTCCTCGGTCCGCGTGCCCTCGTGATCGTCGGCCGGACCCGCCGCGACATAGCCGTGGAACGGCCTTCCAAGATCGAGTGAGGCGTAGTGCCCGCCCACTGTCTTGCCGGCGCGCTGCGTTGCGGCGATCTCGGCCAGCATCTTTTTGTCGTTGGCGGCGACGCCGGGAAAATTCATCATCTCGCCGAGCCCGATGATGTTGGGCCAGGTCATCGCCTCGGCCACGTCGTGTTCGTCGATGGTGGCACCCGGCGTCTCGAGCCCCGGCGCCGCCGGCACGCAGCTCGGCATCTGGACGAAGACGTTGGTCGGCATCGCGGCCGCCTCGTCATGCATCAGCCGGACGCCCGGGAGGCCGAGGACATTGGCGATCTCGTGCGGATCGATGAACATCGAGGTGGTGCCGTGCGGGATCACCGCGCGGCAGAATTCGGTGACGGTCACCATGCCGCTCTCGACATGCATGTGGCCGTCGCAGAGGCCCGGCACCAGATAGCGATCGGCGGCGTCGATGACCCGCGTGGTGTCGCCGATGGTGTAGTCGAGGTCGTGCCCGATGGCGGCGAAACGGCCGGCCTTGATCGCCACCGACATGCCCGGAATGATCTCGCCCGAATGCACGTTCACCCAGCGGCCGTTGCGGACCAGCATGTCCGCCGGCGCGCGGCCCATCGCGACATCGACGAGGAGCGGCGCGGTTTCGGACCAGGGGGCGAGGGGCATGGCGGGTTCCTTGTGAAGCGGACAGTTAAGCGGCAGGCGCGCTGTTCGACAAGCGCGAGGCGGATGCGCGGGCGCTCGATGACGCAACTTTCTCACCGGCGTCATTCCGGCGCACGCCGGAATCCAGGCCTCAGACGGCTAGCCCCGCGCGGTATTGTCGGACCTATCCCGGGATAGTCGGGGAAACGATCATGGTGTTGGCCGGCATCGAGCCGTGGATTCCGGCGTGCGCCGGAACGACCGCGGTGGCTGAGCGAGGCCGGGCGCCGACCGACAAAATCGAGAACTGAGTCGGATGGGACACAGGTTCGCAGGATAACGCCCCACGACCTCCAATTGCGTTGCAAGCGGCGCGGCAACCCGCGACGAGTGGCTCAGGAAGCGTCACGTGATTCGAACTTCCGGGCGGTAGATCTGTCGTGAATAGACTTGACGATTGCAATGCGCGGCCCCGCCGCAGCATGTCT
>CAZNAE010000015.1:19281-36090 GCA_964570695.1 uncultured Devosia sp. | reverse complement strand
ACTATGTCGTCACCAAGATTCCGCGCTTCGCCTTCGAGAAATTCCCCGGCGCCGACAACCGCCTGACCACCTCGATGAAGTCGGTCGGCGAAGCGATGGCCATCGGCCGCACCTTCCAGGAATCGCTGCAGAAGGCGCTGCGCTCGCTCGAGACTGGCCTCACCGGCCTCAACGAGATCGGCATCCCGGGCCTCGGGCTCAACGAGGACGAGAACAAGAATGCCATTCGCGCCGCCGTCTCGGTGGCGACACCCAACCGCCTGCTCTACGTCGCCGAGGCCATGCGGCTCGGCATGAGTGTCGAGGACATCTACGACGCCTCGCGCATCGACACCTGGTTCCTCGAACAGATCAAGGGCCTCGTCGATACCGAAAAGAAGGTCCGCGACTTCGGCCTGCCCGACGCGGCGCCGGCGCTGCGCGGCCTCAAGTCGATGGGCTTTTCCGACCGGCGCCTCGCCGAGCTCGCCGGCAGGCAGCCGCGCGACGTTCGGGCGCTGCGCAAATCGCTCGACGTGCATCCGGCCTATAAGCGCATCGACACCAGCGCGGCCGAGTTCGCCTCACCCACCGCCTACATGTATTCGACCTACGAAGTGCCGTTCTCCGGCAAGGTGGAAGACGAGTCGCGGCCGTCCGACAAAAAGAAGATCGTCATCCTCGGCGGCGGCCCCAACCGCATCGGCCAAGGCATCGAGTTCGACTATTGCTGCTGCCACGCCGCCTTCGCGCTGAGCGATGCGGGCTTCGAGACCATTATGGTCAACTGCAACCCCGAAACCGTCTCGACCGACTACGACACCTCGGACCGCCTCTATTTCGAGCCGCTGACTGAGGAGGACGTCATCGAGATCCTCGAGCGCGAGAAATCGAACGGCACGCTGGTCGGCGTCATCGTCCAGTTCGGCGGTCAGACGCCGCTGAACCTTGCCGATGCGGTTGAGAAGGCCGGTGTGCCGATCCTTGGCACCCAGCCCAATTCCATCGACCTCGCCGAAGACCGCGACCTGTTCAGCAAGCTGATCAACCGGCTCGAGCTCACCCAGCCGCGCAACGGCATCGCCTATTCGCTCGAGCAGGCCCGCATCGTCGCCGAGCGTCTGGGCTATCCGCTGGTAATCCGCCCGTCCTACGTGCTCGGCGGCCGCGCCATGCAGATCGTCCACGCCCCTAACGAGTTCGAGAAATACGTCCAGGACACGCTGACCTCGCTGGTGCCACCCGACATCCTGATCCGCTACCCCAACGACAAGACCGGCCAGATCAACTCGGTGCTGAGCGACAATCCGCTGCTGTTCGACGCCTATCTCAGCCGCGCCATCGAGATTGACGTCGATTGCCTGAGCGACGGCAGGGACGTCTTCGTCTGCGGCATCATGGAGCACATCGAGGAAGCCGGCATCCATTCGGGCGACAGCGCCTGCTCATTGCCGCCGCAGCATCTCTCGCCCGAGGTGATCGCCGAGCTGAAGCGCCAGACCACCGAGCTCGCGCTGTCGCTCAAGGTCGGCGGTCTGATGAATGTGCAATACGCCCTCAAGGACGGCATCCTCTACATTCTCGAAGTGAACCCGCGCGCCAGCCGCACCGTGCCGTTCGTCGCCAAAGTCATCGGCGAGCCGATCGCCAAGATCGCGTCGCGCATCATGGCCGGCGAGAGCCTCGAAAGCTTCCACCTCGTCGAAAAGAAGCTCAAGCACATCGCCGTCAAGGAAGCCGTGTTCCCGTTCAACCGCTTCCCCGGCGTCGACACCGTGCTCGGCCCCGAGATGAAGTCGACCGGCGAGGTCATCGGCCTCGACTACGACTATGCGCTCGCTTTCGCCAAATCGCAGATCGGCTCGGGCAGCAAGGTGCCGCGCGAAGGCACCGTCTTCGTTTCGGTGCGCGACGACGACAAGCCGCTGATCGTCGAGCCGATGCGCCACCTCGAGGCCGCCGGCTTCAAGATCGTCGCCACCTCTGGCACCTACCGCTATCTGCATGAGAACGGCGTTTCAGTGACCAAGGTCAACAAGGTCGCCGAAGGCCGCCCGCACATCGTCGACAGCATGAAGAACGGCGGCGTGCAGCTCGTCATCAACACCACCGACGGCATGAAGTCGATCAGCGACAGCCGCGATATCCGCCGCACCGCTTTGATGGGCAAGATCCCCTACTACACCACCATCCCCGGCGCCGTCGCCGCCGTCGAAGGCATCATCGGCTACCGCAACGGCAACATCACCGTGCGGCCGCTGCAGGACTACTTCGCGGCCTGAAACCGGAGACGCGATGAATCGGAGCGGTGACTGAACCAGCAAAAGCCTAGTGCATGTGAATGCCCGGACCACCCGGCCGGAAGCACTGCCAGGACTCCGGATCGCTGCTGAGCGCGACAGCAAACACGCCGGCCAGCCGGTACTGGAACAGGCAAGCCCGGTCCATCGAGATCGGATAGCTGACCGGAGTCCCGCCGCCCGGGCGCGGGCTGGTGCCGGTGCGCGTCGGCACGCATTGCCAGTTGATTGTGCGCCCGACGCTCGCTGAGCCGTAGCCTTTGCCGTAGGTGTGCGAGCAATAGGACGTGAGGTTCACCCCGCCCATGTCGATCGAACCGGGCGGCGGTGTCGCCGCGTCGGCGCCGCTACCCGCCAGCGCGGCCAGCAGCGATGCGATTGCAAATGCCGTTGCTCGCATCTTCCGCTCCATGCTCAGATCGACGACGCGTCACAACCACAAATCATACGCCTCGGCGCCGACGCGCGACAGACTGGAAATCATTGACCGGCACCACCCGGTCGCCAATTAATGCGTATGGTGCCCGGTGCCGCCGCTGAAGCAGCGCCACGACGTCGGATCGCTGTCATTCAGCGCCACAGCCACGAGACCGGGCAGCCCATATTGCAGCAGGCAGGCATTAGCGACCGAGATGCCGTAGCTCTGCGTGCCCCCGTGACGGCCTAGAACGCATCTCCAGTCATAGGCCGTCCTTCCGACCACGGCCGAGTGGAAATTGCTGCCATAATAGTGCTGGCAATAGAAGTTGAGATTGACGCCGCCGAGGTCCCGCGCACCGGGCGGGGGCGTTGCAGCTCCCGCGGAGCCCATAGCGCCCAGCATCGCGCCCGCCGCAAAACTCGCCAACAGTAAAGCACGCATGGTCATCGCCTTTCGTTGCTTGTCGACCGAAATCGCGTCTGATGGGGGATGCTGCGCACCAGCGTGTGAACCGGGACTGAACGGCGGCGAAGCTGTTGGCGAGCACTAATTCGCGCCGCGGTCATCAGCGAGCCGCCACCGGACGAACGCATCATCCGCTGGCTCCTCCCCGCGGTGCCGGTCATCGCGGCCGTCCGGCTGATCGGCGGCTGGACCTTCCTCGGCTGCCCAGCTAGCCTCGCAACCTCCCGCCCGCCACCGACTTACCCTCCCATGCAGCTCAAGGTCGCGTCCTACAATATCCGCAAGGCGGTCGGTCTCGACTGGCGCCGCAAGCCCGGCCGCGTGCTCGAAGTGCTCAACGAGATCGGCGCCGATGTCGTCGCCCTGCAGGAGGTCGACCGCCGCTTCGGCTCGCGCATCAGCGCGCTCGATCCGGAACTGATCGACCGGGAGACCGACTACCAGGCCATCCGCTTCTCGCACCGGCCGCAAAGCCTCGGCTATCACGGCAACGTCATCCTCGCCCGCAAAGCGATCCGCGTCGCCGACGCCCGGCCGATGGTGCTGCCGCATCTCGAGCCGCGCGGCGCCGCCGTCGCCGACCTCGAGTTCAACGGCCGGCGGCTCCGCGTCGTCGGCATGCACCTCGGCCTCACCCGCAAATGGCGGCAGCTGCAGACCGAAACCATCGTCGCGGAACTGCGCGCCCTCGAAGGCAACATGCCGGCCGTGCTGATGGGCGATCTCAACGAACCGGATCTCAAATCCGGCGTGCTGCGCGCCTTCGAGCAGCGCCACACCATCGCCGCCTGCGGCCCGAGCTTTCACGCCTCGATGCCGGTTTTCACCCTCGACCGCATCATCGTCACCGAGGACATCGCCATCGGCGACTGCGGCGTCCACCGCAGCGCGTTGTCGCGCGATGCCTCCGACCATCTGCCGATCTGGGCCAAGCTGACACTGCCGACATAGCCGCTCCGGCGCGCCTACCCCCGCGCCCGGTCATAAAACCGCTCCGCCGCCGCGATCGCCCGGTCCACGGCAGCGCTGTCGATATCGAGATGGGTCACCCAGCGCTGCCGGGTTACGCCGCTGGCGCCCGGATAGCCGCCGGTGACGCCAAATCCCTCGCGCGCCAGATAGTCGGTGAAGGCCTTGGCCGAGTCCGGCGCCACCTTCACCCAGACGATATTGGTGGCAACCTCGACGGAAAGGGCCGGGATCTTGTTGAGCCCGTCCGCCAGACGTCGCGCATTGGCATGGTCGTCCGCCAGACGCTCGACATTGTGCTCGAGCGCATAAAGGCCGGCGGCTGCGAGGATACCCACCTGCCGCAAGCCCCCGCCGACGGCCTTGCGCAGCCGCCGGGCCTTGTCGATCAGCGCCTTTTCGCCGACCAGCACCGTCCCGACCGGCGCGCCGAGCCCCTTGCTGAGGCACACCGAGATCGTATCGAACGGCTTGGCGATCTCGGCGACGTCGACGTTGCCGGCAATTGTCGCGTTGAACACTCGCGCGCCGTCGAGATGCGTGCCGAGACCCTGCGTCCGCGCCAGCGCGCTAGCCTCCGCCATCCAGCTCAGCGGCATCACCCGCCCGCCAAGTGTGTTCTCGATGGCGAGGAGCCGGGTTTCCGCCACATGCGGATCGTCGCCCGCATGAATCGCCGCAACGATATCGCCGATCGCCAGAGTGCCGTCCGCCTGATGCGGGATCGGCTGCGGCTGGAGGCTGCCCAGCCACGCCGCGCCGCCCTGCTCATGCGCATAGCAATGCGCATCCATGCCGGCAATGTAGCCATCGCCGCGCCCGCAATGCGCCATCAGCGCAAGCAGGTTCGATTGGGTGCCCGACGTCATGAAGGCCGCCGCCGGCTTGCCGAGCATTTCCGCCAGCGTCCGCTCGAGCCGGACGACCGTCGGATCGTCGCCGAACACGTCGTCGCCGACCTCCGCCTCGGCCATCGCCTTGCGCATGCCGGGGCTTGGACGGGTCACGGTGTCGGAACGAAAATCATCACGGATTGGTGTCATCGGGCTCTCACAGGACTCAGTTTATTATGATGTGGGCGAGTTTACTGGACGCTGCCCGACGTTTGACGTAAACGTCAAATTCTCTTGCCCCCCGGGCGTCGGCCAACTTGCGAGTGGTCCGGCACCATGGGACTGGGTTCTCCCGAACCCGAACGCGTCGAATGATCAGCTTGTTGTATCCGCCCGGTGGCTTCCGGCGCGGCTTTTGGTGTTGGCTGCGACATATTGTGCTCGTTAAGAATTCACGCTAGAACTTTGCCGTCGAATATTGCGGCCGACTGTCCTTGCCTGGCGACGCCAACGCGCCTGCTGACGTCACTACCGAGATTTCGATTGGTGCAGTCCCCTGAGGGTTGGGGGACCGCCACGGCAGAGACTGCGAGAGGGACTTATATGGCTACCGGCACTGTGAAATGGTTCAACGGGCAGAAGGGCTACGGCTTTATTCAGCCCGACGAGGGCGGGGCGGATGTGTTCGTGCACATTTCGGCAGTCCAGCGCTCGGGCCTGAATGGCCTCGATGAGGGCCAGAAGGTCAATTACGAGATCGTCAAGGACAAGCGGACCGGCAAATCCGCCGCCGACAATCTCACGATGGCTGGCTGAACCGACCAATTCTGCGGCAGAAATCGAAGAAGGCACAGCTCGCGCGGGCTGCGCCTTTCTTCATGTGAGCGGCGCCGCTTTGTAGTCTGCGCAAACCACCTGCCGGCCTTACAGATTTTTTAGGGCACGGCGGCGAAACTGCCAAGGTGACCCAACCCCCTCCTTCCGAGCAGTTCCTCGCCCTCGCCGGCCTGCGTGGGGTCGCGGCGTTGATCGTCGTGCAGTGGCACGGCCATGAGTTCCTTGGCGGCGTCCTCCTGCGGGGCGGCTATCTGGCCGTCGATTTCTTCTTCCTGCTGAGCGGCTGGGTCCTCGCCCACGCCTACGACCGGCGCCTCGAGGCCGGCATGTCCGGCCCGGAATTCCTGCGTATCCGGCTGATCCGGCTCTATCCCGTCTATGTCCTCGCCGTGCTGATGATGCTGGGCGGCTGGGCGCTCGGCGGTCATTCGATCGCTCCCGGCCCCCTTCTCGCCTTCTTGTTTTTGCCGGATTTTCTGGCCCGCCCCATCGCTTGGGTCGTGCGCCCTTCGTGGAGCCTCGCGGCGGAGCTTGCTGCCAATCTGCCTTTCGGCTTTGCCCATCGCGGCCTGACTGATCGTGTGCTTGTAGCCGTCGCGGGGCTGGCGCTGGCGTCGCTGGTCTGCTGGGCGTGGTCGTTCGGGTCATTGGACGTCGGCAACGTGCTCGCCACCTGGCCCGGCCTTTTCGCCCGGGTCTTCTACTCATTTCCGTTGGGAATCCTGCTTTACCGCCATCGCGGGGTGCTCGCGAAGTGGGCCACAAAATGGGGCGCTTGGCCGGCGTGCCTGCTTCTCGTCCTTGTCCTGGCGATCCCGGCGCCGATCGCCCTGCAGGGACTCGCCGATACCGTCGTGGTCGCCATCCTGCTGCCGATCGTGCTGCTTTTTGCCGCCGGAGCCGCGCCGCGCCCTGCGACCGCCATGGTCGCAACGACCCTGGGAGCCATCTCCTACCCACTCTACCTCATTCATTTGCCCCTGTTTGCCGGCCTCGACGCCGCGTTGCAGGTCATCGATGGCGAAAACATCCACACCGTGTCGCCACTCCTCGGACTGCCCGTCGTCGCCGTAATCATAGTCCTCAGTTGGCTGATCGACCGCTTCTACGACCAGCCGATCCGCCGCTGGCTCAGCGCCCGCACCCGCGCCAAGGCCTCCAGCGCCGCATCTGCGACTCCCGCCGCCGGTTAGCCCCTCGGCGTCCGAAAGTCCTCGAAGCAGTCGTAATTGTGCTGTTCGATGATCTTATCTCCCTGAAATCGCATGAAAATCCCACTTTCGCAGACCATCGCATCGCCCGTCTTGAGCGCCCCGAGGTCGATCGCGACAATGCCCGTCCATTTTACCTGCACGGCGACCATCTCGCCGCTTTCCGTCGCTGACAGCACCTCATAGTGCTCCTCGCGCAGCATCTGCTTGCCGCGGGCAAGATCCTTGGCCATCGCCGCTGGCGCTCGGCGATCTCCCTTCGGTTTCAGTTGGTTAGGGTGCTCGACTTGAACCGCATTCTCAGCGTAGAAGCCGAGCAACGCCGTCGCATCACCCCGCTCGATTGCGGCAAACAGGCGGCGCACCGCCTTCAGCCTGTCACTTTCCGCGGCCATCGCTAGCCTCCATCCAGATTTGTCCACAAACCCAACAAAACGCTCGACTAGAACAACGATCTAGTCCATCTTGGAAGCAAGTTCCAGAGAAATCTTTTAGGAAAGGGAATCAGATGGCTCGTGCCGCTGCCAAAAAAGTGAAGCCCCGCAAGCGCTTGACCGGCGATGAACGCCGCGAATCAATCCTCGAGGCGGCGCTCGGCTGCTTCCTCGAAAAGGGCTATATCGCCACCACGATCAACGATATCCGCGAGGCTTCGGGAGCCACCACCGGCTCGATCTATCACTTCTTCGACGGCAAGGGCGCGCTCGCCATGGCGCTGCTCGATGATGCGGTGGCCGGCTGGTCGGGCGAATCGACCTCGAGCAGCGAGGCACCGGACGCCGTCATCAAGGCCAGCGCCGGCGGCCTGATTAGCTGGGGCCTCAAGAATCCCGAGCTTTTCCGCTTCATGGACGAAATCCGCACGCTTGCGGTCTCGGCCCCGGAGTTCGCCGGCATCGCCGACACCCTCGCCGAAGGTCAGGGCTCAGCGGCAACGGCCTATGCGAAGTTCGTCAAGGCCAGGAAGGTCAAGGACCTGCCCTGGCCGGCCGCTCACTCGCTGATCCTCGGGCCCGCCTACAATTTCCTGCGCCTTGCGACCACCGGTCGAGCCCGCGTCGCGGCCAAGCGCGCCGTCGAAATCTTCGCCGACGCCGCCTGGGCGGCCGTCAAGGCGTAAGCCAATCCGGCGCGGCGGGGGTTAACTCCCGCCGCGCCTGCCGCTTGACCGCGGCGCCCCATGGGGGCAATTTCCCCGGACCCCAGACATTACCGTCCGCTGACGCCAAGCGAGGCGGCAGCGGGCTTTTTGCTGGCGCGCCGCGCGAAAAAGTAGACACCGGTCTTCGTTCAACGACGCGAAGACAGACTTCAGACTATGGAGACCACGATGGACAAGATTCCGATGACCCCAGCCGGACACGCCGCGCTGACCGAGGAATACCGTCACCGGACCTCGGAAGAGCGCCCGCGCATCGTCCGCGACATCTCCGAGGCCCGCGCCCATGGCGATCTCAGCGAAAACGCCGAGTATCATGCCGCCAAAGAGCAGCAGAGCCTCAACGAAGGCCGCATCCAGGAGCTGGAGGCCCTGCTGGCGCTTGCCGACATCATCGACGTCAAGAAACTCAGCGGTTCCACGGTGAAATTCGGCGCCACCGTCAAGATCGTCGATGAAGACACTGAGGAAGAGCGTCAATACGCCATCGTCGGCGACGCCGAGGCCAACGCCAGCAAGGGCCGCATCTCGATCTCCTCCCCCGTCGCCCGCGCCATGATCGGCAAGGAAAAAGGCGACAGTTTTGAAGTCATCTCCCCCGGCGGCGCCAAGACGTTCGAAATCCTCGAGGTCAAATACGTCTAGCGACGCATAGCTCGCGTCAGTCGGCTCGCGCGCGACGGCGCTTTCGCCGCCGTCGCTGCCCAATTCCCGAGCAAAAGCCCAAGACCTGTGACTTTTCGGTGAGTTGGCCGGAAATCCTCGGCCTTCCAAGGCGGCTTGGCTTGCAAGCGCGCCCCCCGCACTCCTATCTTAGCAACCCAATTGAGGGAGCGTCAGATGCACTCCAAAGTCATCATTATCGGGTCGGGGCCGGCCGGATACACCGCGGCCATCTATGCGGCCCGTGCAATGCTCGAGCCGGTCATGATCAACGGCATCCAGCCCGGCGGCCAGCTGACCATCACCACCGATGTCGAGAACTATCCCGGCTTTGCCGACGTCATCCAGGGCCCCTGGCTGATGGAGCAGATGAAGGCGCAGGCCGAGCACTACGGCACAAAAGTCCTCAACGACCTGATCGTTGACGTCGATTTCGACCACCGCCCGTTCACGCTTACCGGCGATAGCGGCAAGACCTACACCGCCGACGCCGTGATCATCGCGACCGGCGCCCAGGCGCGCTGGCTCGGCCTGCCGTCCGAGCAGAAATTCCAGGGCTTTGGCGTCTCCGCCTGCGCCACCTGCGACGGCTTCTTCTACCGCGACAAGCATGTGATCGTCGTCGGCGGCGGCAACACCGCCGTCGAGGAAGCTTTGTTCCTCACCAATTTCGCCAGCAAGGTCACTGTCATCCACCGCCGCAGCGAGTTCCGCGCCGAGCGCATCCTGCAGGACCGGCTGTTCAAGCACCCCAAGGTCGAGGTGCGCTGGAACACCGAGCTTGCCGACGTCACCGGCAACCAGATGCCGCCTTCCGTCACCGGCGCCGTGCTCCGCGATGTGGTTTCGGGCAGGACCGAAGCGGTGCCGGTCGACGGCATCTTCATCGCCATCGGCCACACCCCGGCGACCGCGCCGTTCGCCGGCAAGCTCGACATGAAGCCCGGCGGCTATCTCGCCGTGAAGCCGGGCACCACACAGACCAACGTGCCGGGCGTCTATGCCGCCGGCGACGTCACCGACGACGTTTTCCGCCAGGCCGTCACCGCCGCCGGCATGGGCTGCATGGCCGCGCTCGAAGCCGAACGCTTCCTCGCCGAGGAAAACCTCGCCGAAGCGGCCGAATAGCCATGCTGGATTGGGACAAGCTCCGGATTTTCCACACTGCTGCGGAATCGGGGAGCTTCACCCACGCCGCCGAGAAGCTGAACATGAGCCAATCTGCCGTCTCCCGGCAGATTTCGGCGCTCGAGGAAGATCTGAGCCTAAAACTCTTCATCCGCCATGCGCGCGGGCTGGTGCTGACCGAGGTCGGCGAACAATTGTTCCGCACCGCTCACCGCATGCATTCGGAGCTGCAGATCGTCGAAACGCAGATGTCCGAAAGCCAGGACGTCCCGACCGGCCAGCTCATCGTCACCACCACCGTCGGCATCGGCTCGACCTGGCTCAGCTCGCGCATCCATGAATTTCTACTGCTCTATCCGGACATCCAGATCGAGATCAAACTGAATGACGCCGAGCTCGATCTCGCCATGCGCGAGGCCGACGTCGCCATCCGCCTGCACCGGCCCAGCCAGTCCGAGATGATCCAGCGCAAGCTGTTCACCGTGCACAACCACTTCTACGTCTCGCTCGATTATCTGGCGCAGATGGGCGAGCCCAGTTCGCTCGAGGACCTCGACAACCACCGCATCATCACCTTCGGCGAACCCGTGCCGCAGCATTTGGGCGACATCAACTACATCGAGCGCCTCGGCCGCACCGATTCCGCGCCGCGCCGCTCGGCCATGAAGGTCAACGCCATCTACGGCATGATGCAGGCCTGCCGCGCCGGCATCGGCATTGCCATGCTGCCCGACTACGTCACCGAATCCGAAACCCAGCTGAAGCGCGTCCTCGGCGGCATCGAACTGCCCGCCTACGAGGCCTATTTCGTCTATCCACCGGCGCTCAAGAACTCCAAGCGTGTCGGGGTTTTCCGCGACTTCCTCGTCGGCAAGGCCCGCGAGTGGCAGTTCTAGCCCGCGTCGTGCGCCTGCCGCTGGCGCTTGCCCTCTTCGCGCTCGGTCTGTCGCCCGCCTTCGCCGTTTTCGGCGGCAAACCTGTCGCCGGCAGCGATCCGGTCGCCAGATCGGTGGCGGCGATCATCTACCGGGATTCGACCGGCGCGCATCTTTGCACCGCGTCGGTCCTCGCACCGAAACTGCTGCTCACCGCGGCGCACTGCACGGCCGGTGACCGCCAGTCGATCAAGATCGTCTTCGGCACGAGCCTCATGTTCATCGACAGCAGCCAGATCCGCGCGGCCTCGGAGATCGTCCGGGCCGACAAGACCGCCGTCTCAAAGGGCATGTCCGCCTATGAGGACCCCGACGACGTCGCGCTCGTGCTGCTCGATGCCGCGGCGCCCGCCGGCACGCAAATCGTGCGCCTCGCCGATGGCACGCCCGCGGGCGCCTCGATTGATGTCGTCGGCTATGGCGCCACCTCCGATCTCCGCAAACCCGATGCTGCGGGACACCAGCAACTCGGCTTCGACCAGACGCTCCGTTCCGCGACCATGCCGCTGCTCTCGCACGGCGATGGCCTGCTGATCGCCGACCAGACCCATGGCAGCGGCACCTGCACCGGCGACTCCGGCGGCCCTGCCTTCCTGCCCGGCAAGGCGCTCACGGTCGTCGGTGTGATGATCGGCGTCGCCAGCCCTCGGGACAACAACGACTACTGCCGGGGCAAGGCCTACTTCGCCTCTGTCGCCCGCTGGACATCGTGGATCAACGCGACCGCGGCCAGGTTCGGCCAGAAGCTCTAGGCCACGCGGCGTTCGGCGCCTATTCTTATACCCACCATTGTTCCCCCGCCGCCCGGCGGGTGGCATGCTCTGCCAAACTCAGCCCAAGAAAAGACCGCCCATGAAGATCCTCCTCCTCGCCGCCGCCACCCTCGCCCTCCTCGCCGCGCCGGCCGAAGCCAAATCCCTGACGTCTGCGCAGATGGGTGACATCTTCTGCGACGCGCGGATCAGCGGCGACATGGCGCCCGTCCTCGCGGTCCTGACCCCGGAGCTCGCGGCAATCGTCGCCAAGGCGCTGCCGGCCGGCGCCGACGCCGCAACCGCCATCCCGTGGCAATCGAGCCCCGACTACGCCAATGCGTGCGAGGCGGTCGGCGTCCGTGGCACCTCTGATTTCCCCGAGGTCGTGCTCTATTACAGCTACGACGATGCCAGCAAAGCCGGCTATGCCGACGCCCTGGTGATGCGCTTCGTCGACAGCCGGCTGAGGATCGACGACATCAAGTACACCGCCGGCGGGACGCTGCGGGAAAAGCTTGCGGCCAAATAACCGGCAGCCTCGGAACCGCTAAATTCAGCGCGCGTTCAGTCGATCGCTGCGATAGAAGCGGCCTATCGAGAGCTTGGGGATGCTTCATGCGCAATTTCGGTCTCGCCCTTCTGGCGTCAACCTTCCTTGCCCTTCCGGCTGCCGCCGACGACCAGATGGTGACCCTCAAGGCCAACCAGATCGCCCAGATCTTCTGCCTGTCGCGGACCGGCAATGACGAGGCGGTCATCCAGGGCATCCTCTCGCCGGACCTGCAGAAAGCCATCGCTGTCGCCGAAAAAAAGGACGACGATTACGCTAAGAAGCATCCAGGCGAGGAGCCGCCGCTCGGCGACGGTATCCCGTGGCAGTCCTCACCGGACTATGCCGCGAACTGCGACATCGGCCTGGTGACGCTCAGCAAGAACGACGCCAAAGTCGAGATCAAATACGGCTTCCCGGATTATCCCAAGGGCAATTACACCGACACACTGATCCTCAAGAAGATCGACCAGCCGGGCTTCGATGTCGGCTTCTGGCGTATCGACGACGTCCTTTACCCGGACGGCACCGACCTCAAGGCATCGCTGATCAGCGCCTTCGACGCCGGGTAGTAACCTCCCCGGCATTTTGCAATTGACCGGAATGGTTTGCGGGCGCAGGGAAGTTTCGTCCCGACGCCCGGCGCCGGGACACTTGCAAAGGACACAAAATGGACCCCGACAGTCGAAGTCGATCTTCGAACTAGCCGGCGGCCTGGTCTCAGCTTGAGGCGGGCGCGCTGGCAAAGCCGGCGCGCGCGATAAGGAGCCTCAACATGCTGCGTGCATATATCCGACAGAATGACCGCCTGATCGCGACGGATGTCGACACCACCGCCGAGACGCCGCTCGCCGACGCCGCCGTCTGGTACAACCTCACCGATCCCACCAAGTCCGAGGATGATTTCGTCGAATCCTGCCTCGGCATCGACATCCCGACCCGCGCCGAGATGGACGACATCGAGCCGAGCGCCCGCCTCTACAATGAGGATGGCGCCGAGTTCATGACCATCACCGCGCTCTATAATTCCGACACCGACGAGCCGCTGAAGACACCGATCACCTTCGTGCTGCGCAACAACCAGCTGGTGACCGTCCGCTATGCCGACCCGAAGCCGTTCCGGCTGTTCGAGCGGCTGGTCACCCGGCCGACCAACAATATCTACACCAGCGGCGAAAAGGTGATGCTCGGCCTGATCGAGGCGATCATCGACCGGCTGGCGCAACTGCTCGAAACCACGGGCGACGAGATCGACCAGATTTCGCGCGAAGTGTTCCGCAACAAGACCCGGAACGTCACCCGCAAGGCGCGCGATCTGCAGGAAATCATCGAGCGGATCGGCAAGAAGGGCGACATCCTCACGCTCGCCCGTGAAAGTCTGGTGTCCATCACAAGGCTGTCGAGCTTCCACCAGACCGCCGAGGCGTCGAACGCCAAGCTTGCCAAGGACCTGCGCCAGGAGCTGAAGATCCTGCAGCGCGACGCCGCGGCCCTTTCCGACCACGCCGCCTTCCTCAACTCCAAGATCAACTTCCTCCTCGATGCGACCCTGGGGCTGATCAATCTCGAGCAGAACCAGATCATCAAAATCTTCTCGGTGGCGGCCGTGGTCTTCCTGCCCCCGACGCTGGTCGCCTCGATCTACGGCATGAACTTCGACATCCTGCCGGAAATACATCTCACCTTCGGCTACCCGATGGCGCTCGGCCTCATGGTGCTCTCCGCCATCCTGCCCTATCTGTTCTTCAAGCGGAAAGGCTGGCTCTAGCGGCCAGCGCGCCGAGGTACGTGCCTCGGCGAAATGGGTCAAACAGACTGACCTTCCCTGCGCCCCGCGCATGGCTGACATGTCAGCGCCCGCATTGCTGGAATGGGCGACCACCTACATATTCAGCTTGTCGCTGAGACGCCGACCCGAATCCTCCTCCCTCGGTTCCGCATCTCCCGACACCGGGTTTGAACCGAATCCTCCTCCCTCGGTTTGGCCCATCGGCAAACGGCGTTTCCTCCTCCCTCGTCCGTTTGCCACCACTTTCGTAGGGCTCCATCTTCGGATGGAGCCCCTTTTTTTGGCCACTGCTCAGCCGGCCGCGGCCTGGTCGTCGGCGAAGCCGATCACCCGCCGCCGGAAGTCGCGCCGGGTCAGCGCGTCCATGAGCTTGATCCAGCCCCAGCGCACGCCGCGCAGCTGCAACCGCCACCAGCTCGTGAAACTCTTGGGCTTGAGCCGCATCGTGATGCCGCTGACGCCCGCCTCGACCTGCCCGGGTCGTTCGCGCAACTGCACGCAGAGCGCCGGATCGGCCTGCAGCAACCGCAGCTCCTTCGCCGGCAGCTCCAGCGGACAGAACAGCATCGCATCGGTGGGGAGATCGAAGAGATGCGGGTTGGCCAGCAGCCCTTCCGCCGCCTGGCGGCTGATGATGTAGGCCGCCGATCCCCAGCCGGTCGACCGGAACTGCCTGAAGCCGATGCCGCAGATCGACTCGCCGACCGGCTCCGACGTCAGATGCGGTCGCGAGCTGATCTCAACGCGGAGGACGTCGCAAGGCATCCCGGGCAGCTCCGCGAGGAACCCCGGCAGCCGTTCGGAGAGCACAGCATCGTCCTCGAGAATCAGCGCCCGGTCGGCACCGGTCGCGAGAAACGCCTGCCACGCCCGAAAATGGCCAAGCGAGCAACAGAGCTGCTGGGGCGACAGGAAATGCACGTTGCGCTGGTTGCAGTAGCACGCGAGTTGGTCCCCCGTCAGTTCCGCCGGTTCGGCCCCGGCGATGCGGGTTGCAGCCAGTCCCAGCCGCTCGAACTGCTCTGCCATAAACTGGCGCCGCTCGGGACGGGCGTCCTGGTTCACGAAATAGATCGGCGTCGGCAGCACCTCGAACCTCCAGCGACGCAGCCGCAGGGCACGGCCGGCGACAGCGCGCCATTGCATAGCGCGCATGGCAGCGCTTCCGCTATGGCGATTGTCCCGACTCCGCGCCGCGCCCATAACTCGGCTCAAGAGATTGCGGTCGTCCTCCTCCCTGGCCGCTCTCCCAACGGTCGGCTGCTTCGGCGGTCGACCCCGAAGGCCTCGCTCATCCCCTCGAGCGAGGCCTTTTCGTTTCCCGGCCGGATTTGCCGCCTGCGGCAGGAACTGCCGCCCCACGTGAATGGCCGCCGTTGAAATCGCTGGCGAAAATCCGGCACGCCGGTTGCATCGTCTCGGCTGAAGCCGAGGCCAGCATGACGACCATCTCCGCGACGTCCTACACGCCCTACTATCCCACGCTGATTTCGCCCGGTACCTCCACGGCGACGACCGCCGCCGGTTCGAGCACCACCAATGGCAGCGCCACCACCATCACCCTGTCCGACGCCGCCAAAGCCGCGATGAATCTCCCCGACTTCTCGACCGTCGTGGCGCAGACCCGCAGCATGCTCGACCAACTGCTCGCCGACGGCACCAAGCCGGCCGATGCCGATCTCTCAAAACTCGATCGCCGGCAGCTCTTTGCCATCAGCTCGAATGCCCAGGGTCAGTTCACCGCCGACGAGCAGGCCGCCGCCAAGACCGAGCAGCAGAATCGCCTCGATAGCGCCCTTGCCGGCCCGACCGCCGTCGCGCGCGTCACCGACGACATCGAGGACGTCTACACCGCCGCCCTCGGTTACCTCGATGCCGCCTCGCCCGAAGAGAAGGCAACGCCGACCTGGACCACCCAGCGCGCCGCTCTCGTCGAAGCGCAAAAGCAGATGGCCGCCGATCCCAGCAAAGCGCCGCAGGTCGACGGCGATATCGTCGCCGACTACATCCAGCGCACCAGCTCGGGCGACGACGCGAGCACGCTCCGCGATTTCAACGCGGTCGCCAGCGACGCCCGCGCCGCTCTCGACAAGCAATACGCCGACGCAAAAGCCGCCGGAAAGCAGCTGGTGTTCTCCACTGCGCAGAAGACCGGCCAGCAGGTCGACTTCTCGCAGTTCGACAGCCGCTCGCTCTCCGCCGTCGCCCTCAATCAGGGCAACCAGTTCTCGGCCGAAGAAGTCTCCGCCGCCAAGCAGGTGATGAATCAGCGGTCCGGCGCCACCATCCTCGCCGGCCTGCAGAACGCCTCGAGCAGCGATCCCGGCGCCTTCGCCAAGAACCTGCTCAGCGCCTATGCCTCGATGAGCCCCGAGGAGCGCGCCGCCGCCGGCTGGTCCGACAAGCTCTATGCCGCCGCCGCCGCCAGCTACAAGACCGCCTCGCAGCTCAGCAATCTCTTCGGCAGCAGCACCGGCACGGGGACGGCCACCACCGGCAGCAACGCCCTCAGCATCCTCGATAGCGCCTCGGGCAGCATGCCGTCGCTCGCCGACGTCCTTGGTGGCGACCAGTCGACCGACGGAGCGTCGACGCCGATGACCCTCGCCGACCTCCTCGGCCAGACCGGCAGCTAGTTTACGCCGGCGCAGAACTCTTGGATGCGGCTGACCGCGTCTTCGAGCTCGCGGTTCGAGGCCGCATAGCTGAGCCGCATGTGCCCGGGCAGGCCGAAGGCCGAGCCATGCACCAGCGCCACCCCGGTCTCTTCGAGCAGCGCCATGACGAAAGCCTCGTCGGTCGCGAGCGACGCGCC
>CAZNAE010000015.1:14520-19181 GCA_964570695.1 uncultured Devosia sp. | reverse complement strand
CAATAGCCGATGCGCCAGCCGGTCATCGCGTGGCTCTTGCTGACGCCGTTCATCGTCAGCGTGCGCGGCAGCAGCTTCGGCTCGACCTCGGCGACGGTCGCGAACTTGCCGCCGTCATAGACCAGCACCTCGTAGATATCGTCGGTGAGGATGTGGACCTGCTCGTGCCTGAGCAGCACGTCGGTCAGTGCCTTGAGCTCGCCCGCCGAATATGCCGCGCCGCTCGGGTTCGACGGTGTGTTGAGGATCAGCCATTTGGTCTTCGGCGTGATCGCTGCCTCGAGCGCCTCAGCCGTCAGCTTGAAGCCGGTCGATGCGTCGGCCAGCGCGAATACTGGAACGGCGTCGCAGAGCCGCACGATCTCCGGATAGCTCACCCAGTACGGCACCGGGATGATCACTTCGTCTCCCGGATTCAGCGTCGCCAGCAAGGCATTGAAAATGATCTGCTTGCCGCCTGAGCTCACCATGCAGTCGGCGGCCGTGACGTTGAGCCCGTTATCGCGCTTGAACTTGCGCGCCACGGCTTCCTTCAACTCCGGAATGCCGTCGACATTGGTGTAGCGGGTCTTGCCGGCGTTCATGGCGCGCGCCGCCGCCTCGCGGACATTGAGCGGCGTATCGAAATCCGGCTCGCCCGCGGCCAGCGAGATCACGTCGCGACCATTGCGTTTCATGTCCGCAGCCTTCCGCGAAATCGCCACCGTCGCCGACGGAGCAATGCGCAGGATCGCATCGGACAGAAAGGCCATTTGTAACTCCCGGGGTTGGACCGCCGGGAGCAATAGGCGGAGGTCGGCCGGACGGCAAGCGTCTCAGTCGGCTCCTTCCCCCCGTTCGCGGGGGAAGGTGTCGCCGGAGGCGACGGAAGGGGGCGCTGGATACAATCACCGCGCCACGTGTCGCTCGGCTAAACCCCAACCCCCGGCGTCTTCATCAACTGCACGCCCTGCACCCGCCAGCCCGCCGTTTCCTGGTCGAGCTGGTAGATGGCCTCATAGAGGCTCTGGTCGTTGCCGACGAATTTCACGTCCTGCAGCACATGGCCCGGCGACACGATCTGGTAACGCCCGAAACTGTGTGACCTCGACTCGATGATCGGCGAGTAGCCGGAATCGACGATCGCCGCGACGAAGGCCTTGGGGTCGGTATAAGCATCGTGGAACGGCGCGGTCGCAAAACTCAGCGCGGCGGTCGCGTCATTGGCCTGGAACGCGGCGATCTGACCGTTGATGACGGTCTGCCATGCCGCCGCAGTCGCGTCGTCCTGCGCGCGCACCGGCGCCGCAAACATCAGGAGAGAAAGCAGCACGCCGAACCAAGAAAGCTTGATCATTCAAGGCCTCCGTTCGCGCCGGAGGGAGCGGCCACATTTGCGCCCCGCTTTGGTCCGTGCGTCACCTCACTAGCTACGAACAATCTCCGCATTGGTTTGATCCATTCACGCCGTTGTGAAGTCCAGCGTGAGTCGTTCCATGACCAGCCCCTATCGCCGCCGTACCGCCGCCACCCTGACCACCGCCTCGGTGATCTCGTTTTCGCTCACCATGCTCGGCGGCAGCATCGCCGTGCTCTCCGGCCTCGTGCCGCTCAAGCCGCTGAGTTTTGGCGAGCGCATCGATGTGGGCGCGCTGTTGCTGGCGATGCCGGTCGTGGCGCTGATCCTGGCAGTCGTCTTCGAGGTCACGCGCATTGCCCTCAAGAGCCCGGAACTGCCCGAGCCGCGCCGGCAGCAGGTCCTCGTCTGGTCGTCCGGCCGTCGGGAAGACTAAGCCGAATGGCCTAGCCGAAGGGTCAGCCGCATTGTCTTTTTCCGGCTGACTCATCGGTTCACACTGCCGCTCCGAGAGGAGGACCATACGATGCAAGTCGAGAATATCCTTCAATCCAAGGGCCGGGCCGTGCAGACCGTCACCGCCCGGACCACCATCGCCGAGGCGGTGGATGTCCTCAACAACCACCGCATCGGTGCGGTCGTCGTGATCGACAAAGGCAAGGTCGCCGGCATCCTGAGCGAGCGCGACGTCGTGCGCCACCTCGGCAAGGACTGGAGCGCCCTGGCCTCACGCCCGGTCAGCGACGTGATGACCAAAAATGTCGTCACCACCGGCAAATATGCTTCGGTCGGCGAACTCATGGAGCGCATGACCGCCCACCGGATCCGCCACATCCCGGTGGTCGAGGGCGGCGAACTGGTCGGCATTGTCTCGATCGGCGACGTCGTCAAACGCAAGATCGAGGAAACCGAGCAGGAAGCCATCGCGCTCAAGCAATACATCGCGTCCTAGGCTGATCGGCCCGACGTGACAGCCGCGGCGTGCGCGCTTAAGCGTGGCGCATGGTCATCCTTGCCCTCGATCACATCCAGCTTGCCATGCCGCCCGGCGGCGAGGATTTGGCGCGAGCGTTCTACTGCGGCGTGCTCGGCCTCGTGGAACAGCCCAAGCCCGAAAACTTGGCGCGACGTGGCGGCGTGTGGTTCGCGGCTGGTGTGGTCAGGCTTCACCTGGGCGTCGAGCCCGGCTTCGCTCCCGCCCGCAAAGCTCATCCGGCATTTCTGGTCGACGACCTCGATCGCCTCCGCCGCGACTGCATCGCGGCTGGCCATGCCGTCATCGAGGATGAACCCCTCCCCGGCTATCGCCGCTTCTATGTCGACGATCCGTTCGGCAACCGCATCGAGTGCCTCGAGTTGGTCTCCGACTAAGCTCCTCGGCACGCCAGAAGGGCTCGCCGACGACCCTTTCCAAACTTTCCAACTCTTCATCCCGCCGCAATCTCCCCGGCAGGCGACGCAGGTTAGCGTTCTGCCATCGGGATCAGCGATCCCAAATGCAAAGGGAGCCTAACGTGAGATCATCCATCGCCCTCGCCGCGCTTGTCGCGACCACCATTGGCTTCGGCGCCGTGTTGCCGGTCGCGGCCGACGACATTGCCGTGACCCCACCCGCGCCGCCGGCCGCCGCCGCGGACCCCGGCATGGCCGATGCGCGCTTCATGCCCAATGGCGGGATGCGCCGCGGCATGGCACCAGGCGCCGGAATGCTTGGCCTCGCCTGCTCGCCCAAGGGCGCCGAAACGCTCGAAGTCGCCCTTGTGCATATGTCCTACCGGCTGCAGCTCACCGCCGATCAGCAGAAGCTGTTCGACACCTTCCGCGAGAAGGCGCTGACCACCGAGACCAACTTCGCCGACACCTGCAAGACCGACATGCCGGCGCGTACCGCCGATGCCAAGCCGGACCTGCTCGCCCGCCTCAAAGCCGGCCTCGCGCTCGACAGCGCCCGCCTGACCGCGCTCAACGACGTCCTGCCGGACTTCGAGGCGCTCTACAACAGCCTCACCGACACGCAAAAGCAGGCGCTCTTCCCGCATCGCGGCGGGGGTCATGGCGGCATGCAGCACGGCATGGGCCGGCCGCAGATGCCCAGCAACAGCTGACACCTTCCGGCGGGATCACCCCAAAATTCCCGCCGCAGGCGAGCCCGCCACTCGCCCCGAAAAGCTCCAGCCGCCCCCACGGCCGGAGCTTTTCTTTGCTCGCGACACCGCGCCGGCGGATGAGGGGTTCTCTCAGCTCGCTCGGATGTGGAGGCAACCCCTCATCCGCCCTTCGGGCACCTTCTCCCTCAAGGGGAAAAGGGAGCCAGCCCGCAATGCCAGTTCATGTCGTCGGGTGAGTGCTCTCAGCGCGCCGCCGGAGCTTTTCTTTGCTCCGGCGACCGGATAGGACTTCGGCACGTCTCGAAAGGCCTTTCCAAATGTCCCTGCCCCTCGATCCCGCGCGCATCCGGGCCGAGTTCCCCTCGTTCAAGCAGGCCGACCTCAAGGACCTCGCCTTCTTCGAAAATGCCGGCGGCTCGTACACCTCCGCCTCAGTCCTCAACCGCATGCGCGCCTATTACTGGAACACCAAGGTCCAGCCCTATGGCGCCTACCCGGCCTCGCGCGCCGCCGGCGAAGCGATGGACGAGGCGCATCGGCGCATGGCAATCGCCCTGAACGTCGCCGCCGACTGGATTCATTTCGGCCCGTCGACCTCGGCCAACACCTACACGCTGGGCCGTGCCTTCGAGAGCTGGCTGAAGCCAGGCGACGCCGTCATCGTCACCAACCAGGATCACGAGGCCAACACCGGCGCCTGGCGCAAGCTCGCTTCGCGCGGCGCCGAGATCCGCGAATGGAAGGTCGATCCGCAGACCGGCCACCTCAACATCGCCGATCTCGACAAGCTGCTCGATTCAAAAGTCCGGCTGCTCGCCATGCCGCACGCCTCCAACATCGTCGGCGAGATCAATCCCGTCGCCGACGTGGTGAGACGTGCCAAGGCGTTCGGCGTCGTCACGGTGGTCGATGGCGTCTCCTACGCGCCGCACGGCCTGCCGGACCTGCTGACCCTCGGCTGCGATATCTATCTGTTCTCAGCCTATAAGGTTTACGGCCCGCACCAGGGCGTCATGGCGGTGCGGCCATCGCTCGCCGCCGAACTCCCCAATCAGGGCCATTTCTTCAACGAGACTGCACCGCGCAAGCGCCTCGTTCCCGCCGGTCCCGACCACGCCCAGATCGCCGCTTCCGCCGGCATCGTCGACTACCTCGAGAAAGTCGCCGAGATCGCCGGCCCCGACGCGCCCGGCGCCAATCCCTATCGCAAGGCGGCC
>CAZNAE010000015.1:3792-14420 GCA_964570695.1 uncultured Devosia sp. | reverse complement strand
GGCGTGCTGCGCATGTCGTTTGTCCACTACACCACGCCTGAGGAAGTCGACCGCCTCATCGCCGCGCTCGACGCTGAACTCTAGGCCGCCTCTATTTCAGCTTGAGATACGCGGTCCGCATTGGCCGCGTCAGAAAGACTCCGATGTCCCGTTCGTTTGCCGCGTTCCTGCTCGTTCTGTGTGCCTTCCTCTGGGGCATGGCCTTCATCGCCCAGAAAGATGCGATGTCGCATATGGGGCCGCTGACGTTCTCGTTCGTCCGCTACTTCATCGGCGCCTTCCTCGTGACCCCGCTGGCCGTCGCTGAATACCGCCGGCAGAAGGCCAAGGGTCTTGTCGTGACGCCGGGCCAGTGGCTGCGGATCGGCATCCTGAGCCTCGCTTTCTTCGCCGGCGTCTGGCTGCAGCAGGCGGCGTTGCAGACCGTCACGGCAACCAACGCCGGCTTCATCACCTCGCTCTATGTCATCTTCACGCCGATGGTGACCTACCTGACCATCCGCGCCCGGCCCCATCCGATCGTCTATGTCGGCGCGCCGCTCGCCATTGTCGGCATCTACCTGCTGACCGGCGCCAATTTCAGCCAGTTCACGCCCGGCGACCTCATGCTGCTGGTGGGCGCCGTGTGCTGGGCCGTGCAGGTTGCGCTGCTTGGCCAACTGGTCAAGGAAACCGGCCTGCCGATCGCCATCTCGACCATCAATTTCTACACCACCGCCGTGCTGGCCATGGTCGGCGCCTTCGCGCTCGAGCCGGTCGCGATCGGCGACATCCTCGGCGGCTGGATTCCTATTCTATATTCGGCGGTCTTTTCGACCGGCATCGCCTTCGTCCTGCAGGCCGTCGGCCAGCAATATGTGCCCTCGGCCAACGCCGCGATCATCCTGTCGGCGGAATCGCTGTTTGCCGCGCTCGGCGGCGCGCTGCTGCTCGGCGAAAGATTGCCGCCCATCGGCTACGCCGGGGCGGCAATCATTTTCGGCGCAATCATTCTGGTCGAGTTGGTGCCCGCGCTCGCCGCGCGGCGAACGCTTACTTCGCCGGGATCAGCATGAAGTCGGAGCAGACCACCACATAAACGCAGCCGTGCATCAGGAAGTTCGTGCCCGGATTGAGCGTCAGCGTGCCGTTGGCGGTGTAGCCCGCAACTGTCATGCTGCCCTTCCAGCGGTTCTTGCCGGCGGGCGTCGCATGGTCGACGACGTATTTGCCAATGAACGGATGCGTCTGCGAGGTGTCGGCCGTGCCGCGTGCCGCGGTCAGGGTCACGCAAAGATCGACGCCCTTGGCGCCGCAGAGCGCCAGCGAATAATCCATTTTCCGGTCGGTGGTCTGGTAGACGCCGAGCGGCGAGTCGGCGAAGGCCGCAACCGGCCCCAGACCCATCAGCGCCGCAGTGCTCACGGCAATCGCATTGCGCAACATCGTATGCATGAAAACTCCCTTCAGCCCTTTGATCGGCGGATGATGGCACGAATTCGGCCTGAAGTAAGGCAGGTTGGCGGGTCTGTCACAGCCCTGTCACCTCGCCCCCCTAGCCTGCGACTCGTCCGGTCCACCCCAACCTCCGGACACCGCCAATCCGGGGCAGCCGACGCCAACCGCCTGCCCCCTCGCCGAACCCCAATCGGCTCCTCGGCCGCCACTCGCATGGCGGCCGTTTTTTTGTTGAGCGTCGCGCCATCGCCTTGTGCCCGGCCCATCGGCTGCGGCAAAGAAGGGCCATGGCCAAGCTCTATTTCCACTACGCCACCATGAATGCCGGCAAATCGACGCTGCTGCTGCAGGCCTCGCACAACTACCAGGAGCGCGGCATGCGCACGATGCTGCTGACGGCCTCATTCTATGCCGAGGACGGCGTCGGCAAAATCCATTCGCGGCTTGGCCTCACCGAGGATTCCGAGACCTTCACGGCGCCCGACGACCTCTTCGACCGCATCCGCGAGCACACCCTCGAGGGCAAGCTCGATTGCGTCTTCGTCGACGAGGCGCAGTTCCTGAGCGAAGATCAGGTCTGGCAGCTCGCCCGCGTCACCGACCGGCTCGATATCCCGGTGATGACCTTTGGGCTGCGTACCGACTTCCAGGGCAAGCTGTTCCCGGGCTCGATGGCGCTCCTCGCCCTCGCCGACGAATTGCGCGAAATCCGCACCATCTGCCATTGCGGCCGCAAGGCGACCATGGTGGTACGCCAGGACTCGGAAGGGCGGGTGTTGCTCGCCGGCGACCAGGTGTCGATCGAAAAATCCGTGTACGTGTCCCTCTGCCGCCGGCATTGGGAGGAAGAGACCGGGCGCTGGCCCGTCACCAAGGCCGTCCCATGACCCCACCTACAGCCGAGCCCAAGGGCGCCCTGACCATCCGCACCCTCGCCATGCCGGCCGACACCAACCCGGCCGGCGACATCTTCGGCGGCTGGGTGATGAGCCAGATGGATATCGCCGGCGCCATCGCCGCCGTCGAGCGCGCCAAGGGCCGCGTCGTCACCGTGGCGGTCGAAGCCATGACCTTCATCTCGCCGGTCAAGGTCGGCGACATCCTTTGCGTCTACACCTCGATCGAGAAGGTCGGCCGTACCTCGATCACCATCGCCATCGAAGCCTGGGCCCGGCGCAACCGGCTGGACGATCGCGTCAAGGTCACCGACGGCCGCTTCGTCTACGTCGCGCTCGGCGAGGATGGCCTGAAACGCCCGGTCCCGCCCGCCTAACCGGAACCGGAGGCGCCCGCTCCGCGTTGCTGTATCGAACGAACCCACGGACGAGCAGCCATGAAAATCCGCACCAAGCGCAACCTGCTCCGCATTGCCGCGGCGACCGCCATCGTCTGCACCGCGGCCGTCATCCTGATCCCGGCGGCGGCCTCCGCCACCCCGGCGTCGACCCTAGACTTCTCCCTTTCTCCGGTTTCAGCCGTCATCTCGTCGATCCCGGTCAGGTAAGGACCTCCAAACTCGGCCGGCGACGAGATGGGGCGCTGCACGCAAGTGCGGCGCCCTCTGATTTGTGCGGGTGCGGCAAAGTTTTGCGCCGAAAAAACCGATCTGTTGCGACGCAGCCCTTCCGAGGCTCGTGCCGACCCGCTAGGGTCCTAACAATTGCCGTTAGGGGGTCTACATGCCGTTGTTCGTCCGTCTCGCGCTTGGCGCCTTGCTCGCCCTGTTCCTCGTTGCTCCGGCCGACGCCGTGCCGCCGCGCGGCAGCGCCGCATGGACCAGCGATGGATGGACCAATTTCAGCGGCGACCTCTACGCCGGTCCCGGCCTCAACTACGACGCTGCCGGCTCTGTCGATGCCGGCATCCGCGTCCGCGTCGACCGCTGCAGCCGCCGCTGGTGCCTGATCCACACTTCGCACGAGCACGGTTGGCTGCGCATCGAAAACCTGAGCTTTGGCCAGGAGCCCTCGACCAACTGGTTCCACGGCCCGCGCTTCCCGATCCATTTCGGCGGCCCGGTCTGCTTCTACAGCGGCGCCAACTTCACCGGCAGCGAGCTCTGCGCCAGCCCCGGCCACGTGTTCGACGACCTCGCTTTGATCGACAAGGACAACACGATTTCCTCGATCAAGGTCGGCGACGGCAGCGCGCTGGTCTGCCGCGACCGCGACTTCCGCTCCTGGTGCCAGATCATCAACAAGGACATGCGCCACCTCGACCGCCTGCTCAGCAACTCGATCTCGTCGATCCGGGTCTACTGAGCTCGCGCGCCGTTCACGCCCTGTTGGCCGCGGGGTGATTGGCGAAGCCGGCTGCGGAACCCTATATCAGGGCGCAAATGGAGGTTCCCATGCTGAAAACCTATCCGGTGACCCATAGCGACGCCGAGTGGCGCAAGCTGCTGAGCGACGAACAGTACCACATCATGCGCGAGCACGGCACCGAACGGCCGGGCACCTGCGCCCTGCTCTACGAGAAGCGCCCGGGGACTTTCTCGTGTGCCGGCTGCGACACCCCCCTGTTCGAGGGCAAGGTGAAGTTCGAGAGCGGCACCGGCTGGCCCAGCTTCAACGAACCGATCCCCGGCAGCATTGAGAGCATCGCGGATCGCAGCTACGGGATGGTCCGCACGGAAGTGAACTGCGCCACCTGCGGCAGCCATCTTGGCCACGTCTTCAACGACGGTCCCCCGCCGACCGGCCTGCGCTACTGCATCAACGGGGTGGCGCTGAATTTCACCGCGGCCCAGCCGCAAGGCTGAGCAGTTCCGCCCTGTCCGACCAGACGCCGCTCCGCTGGAGCGGCGTTTTATTTTGGCTCAATTCTGCTTGAACAGCGCCGCAACGCAGAGGTTGATCACGACCAGCGCGCCGAACACCGCGGCAATGAAACTCTGACCGGCCGCCCACCAGGCCGCCGTCGCCACCGCAAAGATCGCAATCTTGAAAATCAGCAGCGCCGGCTGCTTCAGTCGCCGCTTGCCGGCCCTCGGTGCAGCCCAGATCGCCCAGAGCACAATGGCGATCCCCGGCAAGCCGATCGCCAGCCCGACCTTGAGCCACATGACGCTCGTCGCCACCCAGCCGGCGAGGCAGAACGCCGCCAGCATCGCCAGCTCGAGCCCGAACGCCAGCAGCATGTTGGCGCCGCGCAAGGATCGTATCATCGAGAGAGCCCCCTGCGGCTCTCCTAGCAGAGTCGGTCTACTTCTTCTTCGGCTTCTTGTCGGGATCGGGCTTGCCCGACTTCGCCGGAACCGACTTGGCCTTGCTCGCCGCGGCGCGCAGTTTCGGCGCGACCTTCGGCTTGCTGTCGGCCTTGATCTTGGCGGGCTCGGCCTTCGGCTTGGCAGCTTTCTTCGGCGGCAGCTTGGTCAGCGTGTCCATCTGCGCCTTCCCGGTCACCGCGACCGTGGCGCGCTGCCAATACTCGGTTTCGCGGCCATCCGGCCGGCCGTCCTGTTCCCAGAAATAATAGGCTTGCTCGCGGATCCTGGCCTCGTCGGCCGGTTGTGCTGTGGACATCTGCTGGCTCCTTTCGGTGCGACTCAACCAGCGAAGCCTGAGCCCGGTTCCGCCCGAGAGCCAGCCGCCCGGCGGAATGGCAGGTCTGCGCACCTGAACGGAAGCTGCAACCCCACGTCAGAACGTGTTCAACCCACCCTGGGTTTACTGCCTTGTATTGAAAACACTTTCAGGGGCTCACCAATGACCAACACACTTCGCACCTTGCTTCTCGGCGCCGGTCTGGCGCTGCTCTCCTCCGCCGCTTTCGCTGCGCCCGCCGTTACCATCGCCGAAGCCGGCTTCGCCACCGGCCCGGGCGCTGACTACGACACCACCGGCAAGCTCGCCATCGGCACGCATGTCGACGTCGTCTGGTGCGGCACGCATGCCTCATGGTGCCTGATCAACCTCCACAACAAGATGGGCTGGGTGCCGCTCGCGAGCCTCACCTTCTCGCTCGCCCACAAAGGCGACGCCTCGGCCGGTGGCGGAGATGGCAACGGCGGCACAGCCGGACCGGGCGGTCCGGTTGGCACCCCGGTACAAGACGTCGTCATGAACACCAACGATGGCGTCAAACGGGTCCCGCCCGGCAGCAACCTTCTCGGCAAGCTGTCGCCCAGCGGCATCACCATGGTCCTCAAGCACTGATCGCTTTGGGCCTGCCACGCAACGACGCCGGACGAGCCCGCCCGGACCACTCCCCTCGCAACCGTCCTTGTTCAACGATAGGGCAATTCATGAAAAACCAATTCCGACTGCTCGCCTCCGTCTGCGGCCTGGCGCTTCTCGCCTCCCCCGCTCTCGCCGTCTCCGCCCACACCACGCTCGACGCCAAATTCCAGATCGGCCCGGGCACCAAATACGCCGTGGTGGGCACGATCCCGGCAGGCGCCCGCCTCGATGTCATCTGGTGCGGCACCACCGATCAGTGGTGCCTCGTCGATATCCAGCACCGGCTCGGCTGGGTCCTGCTCAGCAGCCTCAAATTCGCCAGCGCCCAGCAGGCCGCCATGGTCATCGAAGATGGCAAGGGCAACGGCCCGTCCGGCCCGTCGGGCAAAAGCCCGGTCATGCTTGCCGGCAACGGCGCCGCGATCGCGACGCTCGCCGGCGGCAGTACGATCGACACCGACCCGCCCAAATCCAGCCCTCACGTCCAGGCCGGCGCCGCCCTCGGCGGGCTGCATCTGGGCATCGGCAACGGGCAGGAATCCGCCAAGATGCCGTGATGACCTCGGGCGCCCGCCTCGCGCGGGCGCCTAGTCTAGTGCCCGCCGGCCCCGGCCGCGACCGCCTCGGGCTTCTTCATCAGCATCGCGCCGAACGCCAGCACGCCGAACAGCACCGTCAGCAGCAGGAACACGTCGATGAAGCTCATCACGTAGCTCTGCTTCAGCACGATCTGGCCGAGCTGCTGGATCGCCGCCGTTGCGCCGTCTATGCCATGTGCGTTGTCGTTGGCCGTCATCGAGTTGAGCTGCGATACCGCTTCCGGATTGTTCCAGCTGATGGCTTCGCTCAGCCGTTCCTTGTGCAGCGTCGTGCGGTTGGTCAGAACCGTGTTGATGACCGCCAGCCCGACCGCGCCGCCGAGGTTGCGCGTCAGGTTGAACAACCCCGAGGCGCCCTTCAGCCGGTCCTTCGGCAGTGTGCCGAGCGCCAGATTGTTGATCGGCACCATGCACAGCATCATCGAGCAGCCGCGCAGGATCTGCGGGATCAAGAGTTCGTTGAACGTCCAGTCGTCGGTGAGCTGGCTCATCGCGAAAGTACCGGCCGCAAAACCGAGGAACCCGATCATCATCATGACCCGCAAATCCATCCTGTTGCTGAGGATGCCGGCGATCGGCGCCGTCAGGAACATCGCCAGTCCCGAGATGAACAGCGTCTCGCCGATCATCATCGAATCGTAGCCGCGGATACGCCCCAGGTAGAGCGGATAGAGGTAGGTGAGCCCATAGAGCCCGACGCCGAGCACGAACGAGAACAGCGATCCAAAGCTGAAATTGACGTTGCGGAACGCCGTCAAGTCGACCACCGGGAATTCCGACCGCAGCGCGCGCCAGAAGAACAGCACTGCGCCCACCACCATCACCACGGCGAAGAAGAACACCGTCTGGTCGTTGAGCCAGTCATGGGTCGGCCCTTCCTCGAGCACGTATTCGAGCGAGCCGAGGAAGCCGGCGAGACCGAGCAACCCCCACCAGTCGAACTTCGCCATCAGGCCCTTTTCGGGCTTGTCGAAATCGATCAGCAGCCACGCCGCGGTGGCGACGATGACGCCGGGGAACACGTTGATCAGGAACAGCCAGTGCCAGCTCAGCGTCGAGGTGAGATAGCCGCCGACCGTCGGCCCGATGGTCGGCGCGAGCGTCGCCACCAGCCCGATGATCGGCGAGACGATGGCCCGCTTCGATGGCGGGAAGATCGTGAAGGCGACCGCGAACACCGACGGGATCATGCCGCCGCCAATGAACCCCTGCAGCGCCCGGTAGATGATCATCTGGTCGATGCTCGTCGCCGTGGCGCAGAGCGCGCTGGCGAGCGTGAAGCCCGCCGCCGCGATGGTGAACAGCACCCGCGTCGACATGATGCGGGCCAGCACCCCCGACAGCGGGATCATGATGACTTCGGCGATCAGATACGCCGTCTGCACCCAGCCGATCTCGTCCGATCCGGCGCTCAGCCCCGCCTGGATCTCGCTCAGCGACGCCGACACCACCTGGATGTCGAGGATCGCCATGAACATGCCGACCACCATGAAGAAGAACGCCACGATCCGCCGCGTCGGCAGCGCGTCTTCCTTGACCGGCATTCCACTCATCACCGCAGTATCGGCCATATCGGCCTCCTTCTGTCCTGCGGAGTGGGCCTGCCCCTCACCCCACCTCCGCTTTGCTCGGCGGACCTCTCCCCGAGGGGAGAGGAAACCACCAGCCTCGCGGCTCAAGCCCCTATTCTTCTTCCCATCGGGGAGAAGGTCACGCGTCAGCGCGGGATGAGGGGGTCTTGCCCCACCCACATTCAGTTCGTCGCCGTCCGCGTATCCGCCTGAACCACCACGCTCAGCCCGGCCCGCAGCTTGCCCGTCGCCAGGGCATCGGCCGGCAGGGCGATCCGCACCGGCACCCGCTGCACCACCTTGGTGAAGTTGCCCGTCGCGTTTTCGGCCGGCAGCAGCGAGAACACCGAGCCCGAGGCCGGCGCCAGCGAGGCCACCGTGCCCTTGATCGCCTGTCCGTCGAGCGCGTCGACGGTCACGGTCACCGCCTCGCCCGGCACCAGCTTCGCCAGTTGCGTCTCCTTGAAGTTCGCCTCGACATAGAGCTCATTTGTCGGCACCAGCGCCGCCAGCCGCGAGCCGGCCGAAACCAGATCGCCGACTTCGACCGCGAGATTGCCGACGACGCCGTCATAGGGCGCGCGGAGCACCGCAAAACTCAGATCGCGTTCGGCCTTGTCGCGGGCGAGGCCCAGCGACTTGAGCTGGCTCTGCGCTTCCGCCTTCTGGCCCTTCAGTACGGCGATATTGGCGTCCGCCGCCGCGATCTGTGCGTCGCCGCCCGCCACATTGGCATTGGCCTGGTCGAGCGCCGCATTGGCCTGGTCGAGCGCTGCCTGCGAGCCGCTCGCCGTCGACGCCAGCTGCGCCGCGCGCTGCTGCGCCAGAGCGGCGTTCTTCTGCGCCGCCGCGATCGCCAGCTTGCCGGCATTGGCCTGCGCCAGGGCAGCTTCGGCGCCACCGATCTGCGCGTCGATGCGCTGCAGCGTCAAATTTTGGGTGTCGATCTGCGCCTGCGCCTGGTCGCGGGCGATCCTGAAGTCGCCGTCGTCGAGCGTCACCAAGGGGTCGCCCTTCTTGACGGTCTGGTTGGCCACCACATCGACGCTCGCCACATAGCCCGAAAGCTTCGAACTGATCGTCGCGATGTCGCCCTCGACATAGGCGTCGTCGGTGGAGACCATGAAGCGGCCGGTGGTGAACCAGTCATAGCCGTACCAGCCCGCCGCCAGCAGCGCGACCACACCCACCCCCGCGAAGATCAACGGACGCCGCGAGGGCTTCTTGGCCACCGGCTTGCGTGCCACATCGTTGGCTGCCGTCGCCGGCTCGATGATCGGCGCTTCGTTTTCGAGCGGAATCGCGACATTCTCGTCCCGAACCACTTCGGCGGGGAAACGGGCGATCTTTTCGGACTTCTGCGACTGGGCCATTTGCCCCTCCGGATGTGATATATATTGAACTGAACCGTTCGGTTCGATTGACATAGCGCGCCGCCTACGCCATATCAAGCGAAATCGAACCGAACGGTTCAGTTTATTTTGGAGCGGCAGCCATGCAGATTTCAGCGGATGACGAAGAGGCCAAACCGGGCCGCCGAGTCGCCGGCCAGGACCCGGCGAAACGCGCGCAAATCCTCGACGGCGCCAAGCGCTGCTTCCTCGATGTCGGGTTCGAGGCCGCAAGCATGAATGAGATCACCTCCCAGGCCGGGGTCTCCAAGGGCACGCTCTACGTCTACTTCAAGGATAAGGAAGACCTGTTCAAGGAGCTGATTGACCGCGAGAAATCGGCGGTCATGGGCGCAGCAAAGAAAGAGCTCGAGCGGCCGGGCACCATCGCCGAGCAGCTCCACCGCTTCGGCGCCTATGTCACCACCCGCCTCACCTCCGACGAGGTGATCCGCGCCCAGCGCATGGTGCTCGGCATCGCCGAACGCATGCCCGATGTCGCCACCCGCTTCTTCGGCGGCGACGCCTTCTCGGCCCATCTGATCCTCAAGGACTATCTCGACGTCCATGTCGCCGCCGGCGATCTCAACATCCCGGACACCGACCTCGCCTCGCGCCAGTTCCTCGAACTCTCGATGGCCTCGATCTTCAAGCGCCGCCTGTTCGGCAACCTCGCCGAACCAGCCCCCGCCGCCCACATCGACCACGTCGCCACCGCCGCCGTCGACATGTTCATGAGCTACTACGGCAAGAAGTAACCCCACGCGATCCCCTTCTCCCCTCGAGGGGAGAAGGACTACGACGAAGCCGCTTAGCTTGCCCGAGCCGTCCCCCCACCCTCGACTGCCTTCCCCACCCCTCCTATGCTCCCGCCATCACGGGGGCATACCATGAAACAGTGCAAGGTCATCCGCGGCGGCGCGGCGTTCCACGGCAAGCAGGGGCTCGATTACTTCGCCGGAATCTCCGCGGAATCCGCCGGTGCCGAGGGCATTTGCATGCACCTGCTCGTCATGCCGCCCGGTGCCGAAGCGAGGCCGCATTGTCACGAGGCCCATGAAACGGCGATCTACCAGCTCGAAGGCTCGACCTCCTTCCGCCACGGCCCCAAGCTCGAGCATCTCGATGTGGTCAACGAGGGCGACTTCGTCTTCATCCCCGCCGGCGTGCCGCACCAGCCGTTCAATCCCACCGGCAAGATGGCCCGCGCGCTGATCGCCCGCACCGATCCCAACGAGCAGGAAAGCGTGGTGCTGCTCTGATGAGCGCGGTGCAGATCACCTATTTCTCCGATGTGCTCTGCATCTGGGCCTATGTCGCGCAGGCCCGCGTCGATGCCGTCATGTGGGCGTTTCGCCGCGGCTTCTTTGAACAGGGCCTCGACGTCTCCCACTGGGAGGTGCAGTGCGACCTAGCAAAGCCGTTCGGCGTCGACCTCGACGCGGTGGC
>CAZNAE010000015.1:0-3692 GCA_964570695.1 uncultured Devosia sp. | reverse complement strand
GGCACTGCCATCGCGCTCCTCACCCGCGACTACCAGGAGGCCGAAAAGCTCCGCATCGAGGGCAGCCCGACCTTCGTGCTCAACGAAGGCCGCCAGAAACTCTTCGGCAATGTCGGTTTCCGCATCATCGAAGCCAATATCAAGGAACTGCTGAAGGAGCCGGCCGGCGATCAGGCGAGCTGGTGCTGATCGCGGCGCATAACCCCTCTGGTCAGCCACCGGCCGAAGCCGCTATTGTCCCCGCCTGACGGACTTCATTTGGGGCATCCCTCAGGACACCGCCATGTCGCTCGACCCGCTGCTCCACGCCTCGCCGGTCATCCAGATCCACGCCGCCGCGGCGTTCCTCGCCTTCCTGCTGGGCGCGGTCCAGCTCTATCGCAAGAAGGGCGACCGCCTGCACCGCGCCATCGGCAGCACCTGGGTGGGCCTGATGGCGATCGTCGCGCTGTCGTCATTCCTGATCTGGACCATCCGCATGGTCTGGGTGTTCAGCCCGATCCATCTGATCTCGATCTTCGTGCTGGTGATGCTGTGGCTCGGCGTCCGCGCCGCGCGCCGCGGCGATATCCGCCGCCATAGCCGCACGATGCAGTACACCTACTTCCTCGGCCTCGCGCTCACGGGTCTGCTGACCTTCATCCCCGGCCGCATCATGGGGCGCGTCGCGTTCGGCGAAGACGGCCCGACACCGCAGAAGCTGATGGTCTTCGGCAGCGTCGTCGTGGTCCTCGCCATCATCGGCACGATCGTCGCCATCGTCCGTCACCGCCAGCTCAAGGCCAGCACCGGCACCCCTGCGGAGTAGCGTTCTAGTCCTTTTCGATCGGCTTCAGCACGAGCAGCTCGTCGATGACCTTGGCGATCGGATCGCCCGCCTCGTCCTTGGCCTTGACCAGCGCCGGGAAAGCCAGCCACACACCCTGCCAGATCGCCGCGTCGGCCGGCGCCATGGTGCCGAGGATGCAGGCGTTGAAGGCGCCTTCGCGGCCATAGTGCAGTCGTACCTGCTTGTTCTGCCCCTGCGCCATGTCACCGCACGGCGTATAGTCGGCGGTCATGCTCTCGAGCGTCGAAAGCTGCCCCTTTTCCTCATCGATACGCAGGTGATCGACGTCGTGCGGCGTCTCTGCCGCATCCAGATAATCGACGCTCACGTCGAAATCGAACGATGTCGGCTTGCCGTCGACCATCGCGCCGGAGATCCGCCAGCGGTAGCCGACCGAGGTCCCGTCCTTCCAGTCGGGGCTGACATTGGCCGTCGCGCTGCTGAAGTCGACAACCGCCGGCGGCGGTATCCGCGCGATCCCCGCGTCATCGGGATCGATCTTCACGCCGAGCAGCGCCTGCAGCCGCACCATGGCGACATGAGCGCGCTCCATGACGAAGGGAGAGTAGTTGAGGTCCCTGATCGCCCGATACCCGTCGGCATAGGCGGCAATGGCCGCCTTCAACAACTTGGCGTTCTGCGGCTGCTGCGTTCCGACAAGCCTGAGCGCATCGCCCTCGGCCACGCGCGCCTGCGCCCAGGTGAACACCTCGGTCTTCTCGGTGATCACGGTTTCTGCCGCTGCGAGCGTCTTGGCCGCCTCCTTGGCCAGTGCCGGGTCGTTGAGCTCGACCGCCACCTCGGACAGGCTGATGCCGAGCATCACGCCCTCGCGGCCCCAGGCGCTGTCCTTTTCGGTTTGCTGGGCGATCGCCGCCCGCCCATCGGCAAGTCCCGCCAGCATCGCCGCCCGGTCGTGCGTCCGCAGCGCCAGCGCCACCTCGTCCCGCGCTTTGCGCTGCAGCTCGAACCACGCGTTCCACTGATCAAAATGGCTGAACGCCTCCCGCGACCTCTGATAGCCGTCGATCGCCTTCTGCAGCTTCTCCGTGTCGTACTCGGTCCACCAATAACCCTCCTCGTCGTAGAGCTCTGCTAAATTGTCCTCACCCGTCGCGTAGTCGAGCGGGTACTTGTCCGGCGGCGTCACCGACATCAGGGCATCGAGAATGGTCAGCGACTGATCCTGCTGGTCGATATTCTTGAGCGACCGTGACAGCAGCCGCTCGGCGCGGCTCCAGCGCCGGAAATCGCTTGCCTGCTTGAACACGGTGAGCGCGGCGCGGGCAGCGGCGACGGCCGAAGTCCGAAGTCCCCTGTCCTCCTGCGGGTTGGCCGTGTGCCACATGGCTTCGCCCATCCTCAGTTGCGTGTCGGCCCAGATGGTCGGGCTGGCCGTCTGGTCGACCTCCTTGAGAATATCCTGATAAAGCGCGATCGCCGTCAGGCCCTTCTTCAGATCCATCTGGTTGTCGGCCTGGTCGGCCAGCACGTTCGCGGCACGCAGGCGCAGCCGGATCGATATGGTCTTGTCGAACAGATCGGACTGCTTGGCAGCGCGGTTGTAGGAGTCGTTCTCGACCTTCGGATTGAGGTTGTACATCGCCGCCTCGGCGACGCGCGCGTAGACGCCGGCCAGCTCCTTGCGAGTCGCGTCGATCTGGTCCTGGTCGGCCTGCACCTTGGCCTTCTCGGCATCGACCGAGGCCTGCTGCGCATCGAGCCCTTTTTCGAGTTCGCCGGCGCGCTTGGCCTCCTCCTGCCGATAGTCGAACGCCCGCTTGAACGCCCCGGCGGCCAGCGCCTTGTTGGCGAGACCGTCGAGGCGGAGCAGTTCGGGATCGGTCGGCGCCCCCGACAGGATCGGGTCGTCCAGCACCTCGCGCACGCGCTTGGCGACATCGTCCAGCGATTGGTCGCCCTGCGCCTTGCCGCTGCTGATGATGTCTTCCATGGCGTAGAGGTCGGAGAGCTTGAGGTCCTCCTGCGTCGCCAGCGCCTCGACGAAATGCTTCTGTTCGTCCGGAACACTCGCGATATCGAGCAGCAGCTTGCGGCGATCGCTGAGGATCTCGGCATCGTCGCCCTGCGCTTCGTCGCCATTGCGCCCGAAGTAAAGCACCTTGGTCAGCGACGAGTTGGTCCACGGCAGTTGCCGCGCTCCGGTGTCGACATAGACCTCGTTGGTCACCATCGTCATGATATCGCCGAACGAATAGCCGCCGGCGCTGAGGTGCTGCAGCAGCGCCGAGGCGTAGGGGCTGTTCTGGCCAGCCGGACCGTCGAGTGCGCTCTGGCCGGGGGACGCCGAGAACCCGACAACGACGCCGAGCGAGGACGGATCGGGCTTACCCTTGGCCGCAGCTGCCGGCGTCGGCCCGCGTACCGCTTCGAGCCCCGCCGTCCCGATCGGCAGCGGCGCACTGATATCGGCAAGCTGCAGGGTCTGCTGCCCGGTAAACGGATTGGTGCGGCACGCGTCGAGCAACACGATCGTGATCGGCACCGTCTTCTGCAGCCGGCTCAGCACATCGTCGAACGGCACCAGCGTCGCCGACGCGGACTGCGCATCGTCGATATCGGCGTCGATCCCCATGATGTAGTCCTTGCCGCCGGCCTCGATGCCGTGACCGGCGTAGTAGACCAGCGCCACGTCGGCGCCCTTCGCGTCTTCGAGGAAGCTGTCGATCTTGTCGCGCAACTGCTCGGTCCGCACATCGAGCGCCCGGGTCACCTCGAAGCCGAGATCGTCGAGCATGTGGTCGATGTCGCGGGCGTCCTTGTCCGGATTGGCCAGCGTCGGCAGCCGCACATAGTCGGTCTCGCCGATCACCAGCGCCACGCCCTTCAGCGGATGCGGCGC
>CAZNAE010000014.1:0-36513 GCA_964570695.1 uncultured Devosia sp. | reverse complement strand
CTGATTGCGATGGCCGATCCACACAGGATAGGGCTTGATGGCACTGATCTTCATTAAGGGTCTCAGGTGGCGCTGAGCGCCATTTGGGTTTCTCCGTCGAAAAGGTGGAGCTTGTCCTGGTCGAAGCTGAGCCAGACCGACTCGTCGGGCGCAATCGGCACGTGCGGCCCCAGGCTGACGATCACCACTGCGGCACCGAGTTTCACCTGCACATAGGTCACGTCGCCAGTCGGCTCGACGATGTAAACGCGACCGGGAACGCTGCCAGGCGCCGCTGTCCTGCTGAGCGAAATCGTGCTGTGCCGTGCCCCGAGGACGACCTTGCGTGACGTTGCGCCGAGCGCCTTCCTGGCATTGGCCGGCGATAGTTCGAACTCCCAGCCGGCATCGCTGGTGAGGAATACCGCCTCACCTTTCTGCGCCACGCCGAGCGGCACGAGGCTCATCGCGGGACTGCCGACGAAGCCGGCGACGAAGGTATTGACCGGATGCTCGAAGACTTCCGCCGGCGAAGCGTATTGCTGCAGATAGCCGCCATTCATCACCGCCATTTTATCCGCCATTGTGACGGCTTCGAGCTGGTCATGGGTGACGTAAATGACGGTCGTCTGCATATCCTGGTGGAAGCGCTTGAGCTCCGAGCGCATCTGCACACGCAGCTTGGCATCGAGATTGCTGAGCGGCTCGTCCATCAGGAACACCGCTGGATCGCGGACCAGTGCCCGGCCCAGCGCGACGCGCTGCTGCTGGCCCCCCGAGAGCTCGCGCGGTCGCCGCTCCAGAAGATGCTCGATGTCGAGAACCTTGGCGGCGTCCATCACTTTCTGATGGATGTCGGCCTTGCCGAGCTTCCGCATCTGCAATGGGAAGGCGAGGTTCTTGTAGACGGTCTTGTTCGGGTAGAGTGCGTAGTTCTGGAACACCATCGCAATATCGCGATCCTTGGGATCGAGGTCGTTGACGATGCGGTCGCCGATGATGATGTCGCCGCCCGAGATCGAGATCAGGCCGGCGATGAGGTTGAGCGTCGTGGTCTTGCCGCAGCCCGAAGGGCCAACCAGAGCCACGAACTCACCATGCTCGACCTTGAGCGAGACGTGGTTGACCGCATAGATCGGTCCGTAGTTCTTGACCACCTCGTTGAGAACAACCTCGGCCAAAGCGCCAACTCCTTAGTGTTTGACCGCGCCCTCGGTGAGCGCACGCACGAAATACTTCTGCAGGATCAGGAACATGACGACCACTGGTACGCTCATGATGAACGACGCCGCCATCAGCCCCGGCCAGTCGGTGGCATATTCGGTGAAGAACTGCTGCAGCCCGATCGGCATGGTGAACTTCTCCTTCGAGCTGAGAAAGGTGAGCGCGAAGACGTATTCGTTCCAGGCGAGGATAAAGGAGTAGATGGCCGTGGCGATAATGCCGGGCGAGCTCAGCGGCATGACGATCAGGAAGAACGCCTTGAAGCGCGTCGCGCCGTCGATCCGCGCCGCCTGCTCGAGCTGGATTGGAATATTGTCGTAGAAGCCTTTGAGTAGCCAGATCGAGAGCGGCAGGCCGAACGTCAAATAGGTGAGGATCAGCGAGCCCTGATTGTTGATGAGCCCCACCCAGCGCATCAACAGGAACAGCGGCATCAGGAAGATCACCGCTGGGAACATGTTGCGCAGCAGCACAGCGAAGAACAGGAAGTTGCGGCCGGGAAACCGGAAGCGCGAGAATGCATAGGCCGCCGGCACCGCTACTGCGACCCCCAGGATCGTCGAACAGGTGGAAACAAAAATCGAGTTCCACAGATAGGTCAGGAACTCCCGACCCGTCGGGTTCAGTGGCGACAGCAGCCGGAAGTAGTTGTCGAGCGTCGGCTCTTTCGGCCACCATTGCGGCGGGTACTGGAAGGCGGCGAACTGCGTCTTGAGCGAGGTAATGACCATCCAGATCATCGGCACAACGGTGAAGATCACCATCAGCAGCAGGAAGACCCGGCCGGCCCAGCGCCACCAGTCGATGGCCTTCTTCGAGACCGGACGTTGCAGCACCATATCGCTCATTCGAGTGCCGCCGCGTCGTCCTTGCCGGCGAGCGCCTTCACGTAGAAATAACCCAGCAGCATCATGACCACGAACAGGATCACCGAATAGGCCGAAGCGAGCCCGAACCGCACCTTGCCGAAGGCGATGTTGTAGATCGCCGTGATCCAGATATCGGAGGCGCCGGCAGGCCCGCCGCCGGTCATCACCCAGGGGATGATGAAGGAGTTGAGGTTGGCGACGAGCAGCAGCAATACCGTCACTAGCGTCACGCCGCGCAAATGCGGGAAGGTGATGTGCCAGAAGCGCTGCCAGGTGTTGGCGCCATCGACCTGCGCGGCGCGCAGCAGTTGCTCGGGCACCGTTTGCAACCCAGCCATCAGCATGATCATGGCGAAGGAGAATTCCTTCCAGACGTTCACCAGGATCAGCGAGGCCAGCACCGTTTGGGTATTGTCGAGGAAATTGATCTTGTGGTCGATGAGTCCCAACTGCATGCCGGCGGCGCTGAACACGCCAAAATCCGAATGCATCAGCCAGCGCCAGATGTAGGACGCTGCGACCGCGCTGATGACATAAGGAATGAGCAGGACGGCGCGCATTACGCCTCGGCCGAAGAACGGCCGGTTGAGCGACAGTGCACAGCCGAGCCCGATGATGAACGAAAAGAAGGTCGAAAACACCGTCCAGATCAGGGTGTTGACGGTCACGTCCCGGAACGCCTGCGAGCGCAGCACGACGAGGTAGTTGTCAAAGCCGATGAAAACCTGGTCAGCCAGCGACAGCGACGGCGAGGTCTTTTCGAAGCTGAGCTGGATGGTGAACCAGACGGGGTAGCCAATCACCAGGATCATCACCAGCAGCGCCGGCGCGACATAGAGATAATCGGTGCGATGGCGGACGATGCGCTTGAAGACATTGACGCGTCGCCCGGGGCTGGTGATCGCCACCGTCGCAGCCTGACCCGTTGCGGTGCTCAATGCGGTATTCCTTGCAGAGCGGCGAAAGGGACCGGCAGCCTTTCGGCCGCCGGCCATCGGTACACGGGAGGTCCGATTACATTCCTGACATCAGGTCCTTGACCTTGGCGGCCGCGTCATCGGCAGCCTGGTCGACAGTCATCTTACCAGTCAGGGCATTCTGCATCATATCGGGGACTATGTTGTTCATGATCTCGGTTGCCTGCGGGATCACCGGGAATGGGACACCCGAAGGCAGCATAGAGGTCGTCACTTCGAGATATTTGATGGTGTCGAGGCGCTCCTTCATCCACTTGGTCCGGAAGCCCTGCAGGTTGCCGGGGTTCGATCCGTTCCACGCCTGCTTGGTCGACCACTCAGGGCTGTTCCAGAAGCAGGCAAAGGCCTTGGCCGCCGGGGCATCGAAACCGCCATCGACGTTTTCGGCCTTGACGAAGTGCATGTTGGAGCCGCCGAACACGACTGCGCGCTTGCCGTCCGGACCGGCCGGGATCAGGCCGTAGCGCATATTCGCGACGACGGTGTCCGCCACGGCTTTGTCGCTGCCCGTCGCCTTGCTCGCCATGTCCTTCATCTTGGCCAATTCAGCCGGATGACCAATCTCCATCCCCAGTTGGCCGGCAATGAACGGCTGCTGGTTTTCGTTCTGCGTGTTGGTCAGTGCCGAGACCGGCACGGACTTGTCGCGGACATACATGTCAACGACCGTCTGCAGCGCTGCCTTGGACCCGGCGTTATTGATCCAGATGTCCTGGTAGGCCGGAGCGGCCGCCGCTTCGTCGAGCGCACCGCCACCATACGCCCAGAGCTCGGGCATGAAGCGGAACGGCGTGTTGCCGGCGTTCTGCTTGGCGACGAGGCCATAGCCGGGGATCCCCAGCTTGTCGTGGATGATCTTGCTATCCTTGACCACATCGTCCCACGTCGCCGGGGCGTGTTCGCCATCGAGGCCGGCGCGCTTGAAGATGTCGGCGTTCCAGATGAAGGCCATCGTCTCGTTGTTGGTCGGGATGCCGTATTCCTTGCCGTCCCACATGTCGGACTTGATGGCGCCTGGCCAGAAATCGGAACTAGGGTAGCCGATGTCTTCCGGCTTCAGCTCCTGGAAGTACCCCTTGGACGCAAACTCGACGCCGCCGACGATCTGCAGGCGAACTACCATGGGACCGGCGTTGCCCAGCAGCGAGGTCCGCAGTTTGTCGAGCAGCACGTTGTAGTCGATGTTCTGGTAGTCGGTCTGGATATTTGGATAGGTCGCCTTCCAGGCGGTCCAGAAATCGGCATCGATCTTCTTGTCGAGGTCAGGCGAGGCGTCGTTGGGGCCGGTGTACCAGTAGGTCAGGCGCCCCTTGTAATCGAGCGGCGTCACCTTGGCGCAATCGGCCGCCGTATCGAAGTCCGCCGTGCCGGCAATGCTCTTGACGTAGTCCGGCGACCATTTGCTGACATCGACGCTCTGCGCGTAGCTCGCGCTGGTCGAGGTGGCCAGCATGGTCGTCGCCAGCAACGCCGCAATCGAATAGCCAACCAGTTCGCGCCGCTTCAGCCGATGGGCTGTGGCGCCGCGACCGTTAATTTTGGTCATAGAACGTCCTCCTCGTTCGTGAATCCCACGCGCGGTCGCAGTGGACCGTCGCACTCGTCCCGCAGCGTGTGCTGCCTCCTCTGCCGGGCGGCCGCTTGATCCGGCTCTGCTCCCGTGCCAGCGAACGGTTTGTCCATTCTTCCAGCAATTGGACCGTTGCAGACTCCAAAATCCGTGTCAACTCTTGTCATTTTCGCACACACTTTTGACCGATCCGCGTGTAGTCTATTGTGGATCGGGGATTGGATTCACTTCTGAAACTGCATAGAAGCAGCACCGATGAGCGCGACGATTTCCATCGAAGAACCTGTGGATGAAGGGGTTGACCAGACCGGCTCGGTCTATGCGCTGATCCGCGACGATATCGTTTCGGGCCGGCTCGGCGCCAATGAGCGGCTGAAGGTCGCCGACCTCGCCGAACGCCATGGTACCTCGACCAATCCGGTGCGCGAAGCGCTGCAGCAATTGCGCGGCGAAGGTTTCGTGGTGATGTCGCCCAACCGCGGCGCGCGCGTGCGTCCCATGGACGAGGAGTTCGTCCGCGACATCTACGAGATCGAGATGCTGGTCGAGCCGGCGCTGACCAAGTGGTTCGTCGGCATGGTGACCGACGCCGACATTGCCGAGCTCGAGCGCCTCCAGGGCGAGATCGAGGCCAACAATTTCGTCGACCAGACACGGCACGGCAAACTCGACACCGAATTCCATATGCTGATGTACGGCCGGCACTACAACCGGCATGCCGCCGATCTGTGGTGGAAGCATCGCGAGATTCTCCGCGCCATCAGCCGGCAATATCCGGTGACGCTGGCGCGACGCGTGGCAGTGCTGCGCGAGCACCGCGAACTGATCGGCGAGATCAAGGCCGGCGACGCCGACAAGGCGGCGGCAATCATCGCGCGGCACGTCGAAGGATCGGGCCGCCACATTCTGGAACAGATGCGCGCGTCGCGCCGCAGCGGCGAGCGGCCGCGCGGTGGCAAGGCCGCCTAAGAACACGAGAAGGGAATCTTCATGCCGAAGCCGGGTGGGGCCGACGAGGCCCTCAATCGGGTCAATACCAGGTCGAAGCCGTCCGAGCTTCGCATCACCGACATGCGGGTCGCCGAGATCGTCGGCGCGCCGTTCACCTCGGCGTTGCTCAAGATCTACACCAATCAGGGCATCGTGGGCCTGGGCGAAGTGCGCGACGGCGCTAGCGCCACCTATGCGCTGATGCTGAAGAGCCGGCTGCTCGGCGAGAACCCCTGCGACATCGACCGCCTGTTCCGTCGCATCAAGCAGTTCGGCGGGCACGGCCGGCAGGGCGGCGGTGTCTCGGCGGTCGAGATCGCGCTCTGGGACCTGGCCGGCAAGGCGTATGGCGTACCCATCTACCAGATGCTCGGTGGCAAGTTCCGCGACAGGGTCCGCATCTATTGCGACACCGACGCCGAAAAGCCGAGCGGCACTGAAACCGGCAAGCGCCTCAAGGAGCGCATGGACCGTGGCTTCACCTTCCTCAAGATGGACCTCGGGATCATGCAGATCGCCGACATCCCGGGGGCCGTGGTCGCGCCCGCGGGGTCGTTCGAGGGCTATCGTGTGCATCCCAGCCGCGGCGCCGGGAAGACGCTGGAGGAGCGACGCGCCCGCAATGCGATATACGATCTGCACAACGTCCCGCATCCGTTCAGTGGCCTGCACTTCACCGACAAGGGGATCGACCTGCTCGAGCAGTACATCCACGAAGTCCGCGAGGTCATCGGCTACGAGATCCCGCTCGCCATCGACCATGTCGGACACATTTCATTGCAGAACGGCATTCGCCTTGCCCGGCGCATCGAGAAATACGTCCCTGCCTGGCTCGAAGACGTGATCCCCTGGCAATACACCGACCAGTACAGGCAGTTGCAGCAGGCGACCACCGTGCCGATCTGCACCGGCGAGGACATCTACCTCAAGGAAGGCTTCGAGCCGCTGCTGCAGAACGGCGGCCTCTCCGTCATCCACCCGGACCTGCTCACCGCCGGTGGCATCCTCGAAACCAAGAAGATCGGCGACATGGCGCAGGATAACGGTGTCGCCATGGCTATCCACATGGCCGAGAGCCCGATCGCCGCGATGGCAGCCGCACATGTCGCGATCGCCACCGAAAACTTCATGGCGCTCGAATATCACTCGGTCGATGTCGATTGGTGGGACGACATCGTCTCAGGCCTACCCCGGCCGCTGGTCAAGGACGGCTTTATCACTGTGCCGGACAAGCCCGGCCTCGGCATCGACGACGTCATCGACGAGGTGATCGCACAGCATCTGCAACCGGGCGTGACCGGCATCTGGCAGCCGACCGATCGCTGGGACAACGAATACTCCTGGGATCGCACCTGGAGCTGACTCGAACGATTTCCTTTCCCGCCGCACGAGCAAGACACCAAAGATGAAAATCACCGACCTACGCTGCGCCGTTATCGGCAAGCACCCCATCGTCCGCATCGTCACCGATGAAGGCCTTTATGGCCTTGGCGAGGTGGAATACACCAAGACCTACCTCAAACCCTGGGTCCTGCATTTCAAGGATGCGCTGGTCGGCGAAGACCCGACCGACGTCGAGCGCGTCATGTTGAAGATTCGTCAGCGCGGCAGTTTCAAGCCGTATGGCGCCGCGGTCAGCGCCATAGAGCACGCGCTCTGGGACATCGCCGGCAAGGCCGCGAACGTCCCAGCCTACAAGCTGCTGGGCGGCAAAGTGCGCGACCAGGTCCGCACCTACAACGGCAACCTCCGCAAGAAGCGGAGCGGGGACAAGCCGGAGGACTACGCCGCCGACGTCAAATGGATGAAGGAGCTGCCCGAGAAGTTCTTCATGGTGAAACAAGGAATCTCGTTCCACTCCAACATGAAGGATACGGTCGACGATTTCCACTACGGCGTCCGCCAGACCAAGTCGGGCTATCACGGCGCCATGGATCAGGGCGTCATCAGCGAGCATGGCTTCAACCACATGCTCGACTGCGTGATCGCCATGAAAGAAGTGCTGGGTGACACCGTGTCGCTGGCTCTCGACTGCGGCCCGGGCTGGATGCTGCCCGACGCGATCAAGTTCGCGCGGGCGGTCGAGCAGTACAACATCATGTGGCTCGAGGACATGCTGACCGGCGACTACGTGCCGTGGGTCAATCCGCAGGCCTACCGAGAGTTGACGCTCTCCACCTCGACGCCGATCCATACCGGCGAGCAGATCTATTCGCGCCACAACTTCAAAGAGCTGATCGAGACCCAGGCGGTGCGTGTCATCGGTCCGGATCCAGCCGACATCGGCGGCATCGCCGAGCTCAAATGGGTCGCCGAGCACGCCTATATGCACTCGATCCTGATGGCGCCGCACGGCACCGCTAACGGCCTCCTCGGCCTCGGCGCGCTGATCAACGTCTGCGCCACCCTGCCGGCGAACTATATCGCCTTCGAGTATCCCAGCGCCTCGGACCCCTGGTGGCACGACGTCATCACCGGGCTTCCCAGCGGCCGCATAGTCAACAACTCGATGGTCGATCTGTTGCCCGGCCCAGGTCTTGGCCTCGATATCGACGCCAAGGCGGCCAAGAAATATCTCAGGGAAGAGGACGCGAGTTTCTTCGACCCGCGTTAATGCGCGAAATCGTCAGGCCGCCTCGTCATCGGCGGCCCGACGATTGTTGGCCGGGATGTCCATGGCCTCGATCCGCTCGAGCAGCGGGATGATTTTGTCGACGTTGGCGATGTGGCGCCCTTCCATCGAAAAATTCATGGTGACGTAGTCGCGACCCGGGCAATAAGTGCAGATGTTCTGGCCCGGATGCCAGGCGCCGCAATAGATCGGCTCGATGATGCCGTGCGTCACTGGACCATAGGTGCGATGCGGCGGCACCAGCGTCAGAGCGATCTCGATGCCCATGCTGAAGCGCATGAAGCGCTTCCCCGGCAGGCCCTTCCAGATCGAGTTGAGACCGCGCAGCGTCTTCATCGCCGAGCCCATCAGCACCATAAACCTGCTGACGTCCTTCTGCTCCAACCGACCGACGGTGTCGTCGATGCTGCGCACGAACTCGATGAAGTCGTCGGAGACCTTGAACTTTGCCTGGAGCGCGCGAACCCGCAGAAAGTCGTCGTCGCCATCGGTCGGCTTGCCACCGAGCAGCGTATAGGCGGCGCCGATCACGCGCTTGCTCATGTGCTTGGTTGGTCCCTCACCGTTAAGCGCATAAGTGACGAGCGCATAATAGAGCGATCGCTGGCGTACGCCGAGCCGGTTGGCGAGGAGGCGCAGGCGATGGCGCTTGATCGCGAGCGTCTTGAACGCCCATGGCTTCTCGTTGGGTGCCAGGAGGTTCGCGGCGATGATGTAGGCCCAGGTCAGGGCCTGCGCGAGGAGGAAATTGCCGATCCGTGCGAGTAGGCCGACCTTTTCGCGTTCGCCCGAGCCGCCACCGTGCGCGGCCGACTGCGAACGGGTCAGCATGGCCGAGTCGGCACCTTCGAGCAGTGCGTGGCTCGAGCGGACCTGGATCAGCGAAGCGCGTCCCTCGGCGTCGGGCCCGCCGCGGCGCACAATCGCCTGCACCCGGAAAAGCGGCAGGTCGGTGCGAGCGAAGATATCGGGCGACTGGCTGAGCCATTTGTCGGGATAGCCGTCGAAGTTATCGACCATTTGCACGTCGGTGATGGCATCGAGCAGATGTTTCGGGAATGGCTGGCCCGGTCGCGCGCCGACGAACCCGTGCGTCAGTTGCGGCGCCAGCGCGACCATCTCGGCGACGATATTGCCTATCGAATCCTTGTCGAACTGCAGTTTGGAGAATGCGGTGAAATAGACCGCGTCGCGGGCTTCGAAGAGGAACCACTGGAAATCGCTGAACAGAGCCTGCGGGTGCCTGTCGACCGCGGCCTGGGCCGCTTCAAGAAACAACGCCTGTTCGCTGGCGACGCCGACTGGGGAGACAGTTTTCATCTGGAGGCTCCTCGGGGCTGAGAAGCGGACCATAGTCGGCGCTGCCGCCGCGGGTCAACTCGACGGCGCCCTGGAGATGCGAAGTTGATGCCCCACTCGTTCAGCAGACGGTATTGAAGCGTTCGATAGAGGTCGCGAGCACCTCGTCGCCCGGCTTGGCCCACCAATCCGTCGAGAATATCTCGACCTCCTGCGGGCCGTGATAGCCGGCGGCCTCAACGGCGCGGCGGAAGGAACGAAAGTCAATGACGCCGTCGCCCATCATGCCGCGGTCGTTGAGCAGATCGCGGGTCGGCACGAGGAAGTCGCTGATGTGGTGCGCGAGGATGCGCTTGCCGGCGCCGGCGCGGTCGATGTCGCGCAGCAGATTTGGGTCCCACCAGAGATGATAGGTGTCGAGCACGATACCAACGCCCTCGCCGAGTGCATCGCAAAGATCGAGCGCCTGGGCGAGCGTGTTGATGCAGGCGCGGTCGGGCGCATAAATCGGGTGCAGCGGCTCGATGGCGAGCGGCATGCCGGCGGCGCGGGCATAAGGCAGAGTCGCCGCGAGTCCATCGGCGACAGTCTGTCGTGCCACAACGAGATCGCGCGAGCCTTTGGGAAGGCCGCCGACCACCAGCACCAGACACTGCGCCCCGATGGAGACGGCTTCGTCGATCGCCCGGCGGTTATCGTCGAGCGCATCGGGCGCCACCGTGAACATGCCGCCGCGACAGAGGCCGGTGACCGTGAGGCCGTTGTCTTTGATAAGTCTCGCGGCCTCTGCGAGCCCTGTCGCCGCGAGCTGATCCCGCCACGGCGCGACGGCCGAAATGCCATGGCGGGCACAAGCCTCGAGCGCGCCGCGCAGATCGTATTGCGCGCGGATCGTCGCGAGATTGACGGCAAGACCCTTCGCGTTCGGCACGGAACTACTCCACCCCGCCGACGGCGAACAGTTTCTGCATCCGCGCCGCGGCGAGGTCGGGATCGCGCAACATGCGCGCGGCGTCGGCAAGGCGGAAGATTTCGGCGAAGTGCACCAGCGAGCGGGCGCTCTGCTGGCCGCCCAGCATCAGGAAATGGTCCTGGAAGCCGTTGAGCCAGGCGAGGAACACGACGCCGGTCTTGTAGAAGCGGGTAGGCGCCGAAAAGATCAGCCGCGACAGCGGCACCGTCGGCGCGAGGATCGCGTTGAACGCCGCGACGTCGCCCCTCGCGAGCGCAGCGAGACTCGCGGAGGCAGCCGGCGCGATGGTGTCGAAGATGCCGAGCAGCGCGTGCGAGTAACCCTGCGTGTCGCCCTCGATCAGCTCCGCATAGTTGAAGTCGTCGCCCGTATACATTTTCACGCCCGGTGCGAGGCGACGCCGCATGGCGATCTCTTTTTCCGCCGAGAGCAGCGAGATCTTGATGCCGTCGACCTTTGCGGCATGGGCGTTGATGACGTCGACCGCCACGTCCATTGCGGCGTCGTGGTCCGTGTTGCCCCAGTAGCCGGCGAGCGCCGGATCGAACATCTCGCCAAGCCAGTGGAGGATCACCGGCTGGCGCGCCCGGCTCAACAGATGGTCGTAGACGCAGGCATAGTCATCTGGGCTTTTGGCCGCCGCGACCAGGGCGCGGCTCGCCATTAGGATGACGCGGCCGCCAAGGCCTTCAACGAAATCGAACTGCTCCTCGTAAGCGCGGATCACGTCGGCAATCGTCAGGCTGGGCGACGGCACGAGATGGTCGGTGCCGACGCCGCAAGCGATGAGCGCGCCGGGTCGCCGCTTCGCCGCGGCGAGCGCGTGGCGGATGAGCTGCTGCGCGCCCGGCCAATCGAGACCCATGCCGCGCTGCGCCGTATCCATCGCTTCGGCAACGCCGAGTCCCAAATCCCAGAGATACTCGCGAAACACGATGGTCCGATCCCAGTCGATACGGCCCTCGATCCATGGGGCCGTATCGGCCAGCGGATCGACCACCACATGCGCCGCCGCATAGGCGATCCGGTTGAACGACGGCCGAGCGCCGACGGGCGCGATCGGCAGCGGCGTATTGCGGACAGCATATTGCGCCAGGCGACCATCAGCGGTGGGCAGCGTCAGTGTCCGCATGCTGGCTCAGTGCTCGAACCCGACATGCATCGCCTCCTCCGCATGTAACCGTCTGGTTACTACCACCGCAGAAATCGTGTTGCGTCAAGCCGCCCGCGATGTGGCTATCCAAGGAACCGGAATTTCGGAGCGGCGCGGCCAAGGTTGGCCTGAGGATGTCGTAGATTAGGCAGGCGGCAGACGAGTTGCCGGCCGCCAGCCAATCAGAACTCGCTCCAGTCTTGCCCGCCTGCTGTCGCAGCCTTACCGCCACCGAGATAGGCCTTGGCCGCTGACTTGACCTTGGCTTGCAGGGCCTTGATGCCCTTGACCACAGGCCCGGGTTCGGCCGCGGCTCCGCGTCCCTGCCCATCGACGACGAACACCGAGACAATGCGGTCGAGCTCGACCGCCTGCGCTTCGGTCTGCTCGATGGCGGCATTGGTCTCCTCGACCAGCGCCGCATTGTGCTGGGTCATCTCGTCCATCTGCCGGATCGCCGTGGTCACTTCGGCGATCCCGTTGGCCTGCTCCCGGCTGGCCGCCGCGATGCTTTCAACGAGGCCGGCGCTTTCGCGCACGCCCGACAGCATCGAGTCAAGCCGCTGCGACGCTTCGGCCACGAGCCGTGTGCCGCCGGCCACTTCGTTGGTCGACTGCTCGATCAGCGCCTTGACCTCGCTCGAGGCTCCGGCTGCCGACTGCGCCAGCCGGCGCACTTCGACGGCAACGACCGCGAAGCCCTTGCCGGCATCGCCGGCACGCGCCGCCTCCACGGAGGCGTTGAGGGCAAGAAGGTTGGTCTGGAAGGCGATGTCGTCAATCAGCCCGATGATGTTGGAGATCTTCGACGACGACGCCGAAATCCGTTGCATCGCGTCGGTCGACTGCACCATGACGCGGCCGGCCGCCTCCACCGTTTGAGAGACGGCCTTGGCCTTGTCGTTGGCGCTCTCCGCACGCTTGGCATTGTCGTTGACAGTCGTCGCCAACTGCTCCATTGCCGCCGAGGTCTCCTCAATGGCCGCGGCCTGCTTGGTGGTCCGCTCGGCGAGATTGTTGGCGCCGGCGAGGATTTCGCCGGTCGCCGATTTCACCGAGCGCGAGGTGTTGCGGAGCTGCGCGACGATGCGGCCGAGGCTTTCGCCTACGGCATTCGTGTCGCTCTGCAACTGCGCGAAGGCGCCCTGATAGGTGCCAGTCATCCGCTGCGTCAGGTCCATCTTGGCGAGCGCGGCGAGGACGCCCGCCGTCTCGCCGATGCCCTGGTCGACGGTCTCGACCAGATCGTTGACGCCGGCCGCCACCGCTTTCAAGTCGTCGTACTTCGACGTCACTTCGATGCGCTTCGAGAAATCGCCGGCGACTGCCCGCTCGACCACCGCGACGAGGCTGCCTATCAGAGCACCGCCGGCCGCGGTGCGGTCGCGCGCCTCGCCGGTCCGCTCGGCCTCTGCCGCATCGAGCTCGCGCATCTTGACGGCGTTCTGCTTGAACACCTCGACCGCCGCCGCCATGTTGCCGATCTCGTCACGCTGCTCCTGCGCCGGCACATCGACATCGAGATCGCCGTCGGCGAGCTGTGTCATCGCCTTGGTCATGCCGACGATCGGCACTGAGATGGCACGGGCGACGAAATAGGCGACAACGAGCGCGATCAGCACCGCAGCGGCGAAGGTTGCCATCAGCGTCACGAACATGCTGGAGCTCAGCGCCGCCAGCGAGTCGTTTGCGGCAGCGCGGCTCTGCTGCGCCAGCTGCAGACGTTCATCGATCGCCGCCGACGACTTCACGACCTGCGCGTTGAAGACCTTCATGGCGTCATTGAGCGCCAGCAAGCCGATCGTGTATTTGTGGAAGTCGGCGTCGTAGGCCTCGATCAGGCCCTTCGTCGTCGTCTGTAGATCGGCCGGCAGGGTCGACGCGGCGAGCGCCGTGTCGAACGCCTTGCGGGCGCCGGCGAAGCTGTCGATATAGGTCGGGTCGCGACGCAGCATGAAGTCCTTCTCGTGCCGGCGCAGCATCAGCATCTGCACCATCACGCCATCGAGATTCATGCCGGCGGCGATCTGCTTGTTCAGCAAGTCTTCAACACCATGCACGCTGGTCCGCAGAGCGCCCTGCAGTCCGAGATCCTGCGTCAGCCCGAGATCGCCGAGCTTGGCGACGACGTCTTCGGCCGCCGCGGGCATTGCACCGATCGCCGCCTGCGCTTCGGGCTCGTCGGCCAGGGACGGCTGGAGCGCGGCGAGGGCATCCGCGCTCGTCTTGACGGCGGCGACGCCATCATCGGACGGCGCGATGTCGAACGACTGGGTAGCGCTCAGCAGCGCGATCGCGCCGCCCTTTGCGGCCGACAGCCGGTCATAGCGGCTGGTGGCATCCGCGGCCTGCCCGGTCGAATTGTCGATCTGAGCTGAGAGGATGAGGTAGACGCTGGCAATTGCGCCGACGGCGACGATGGTCACCGATGCCATGATCAGGAGCTTCGCCTTCAACCCGATTTGAGGGAGACGAAAGGACCCGCGATTTTGTTGGGACGACATAACCGACCTTCTGGTTTCACCGGGCCGAAGGTCGACGACGTCCCAACGTCATCACCGCCTCGGGGGCCGGCGAGTTTGCACCGAAAACAGCCTAGATATGCCGCCAAATGCCTAACAAACTCAGAACGCCGTTTCGTTTGCGGCGGGAGCTCAGCGCTCGAGACGGGCCAGCAGGCTCGAAGTATCCCAGCGATTGCCGCCCATGCCCTGCACTTCGGCGTAGAACTGATCGACCAGCGCGGTAAGCGGCAGCTTGGAGCCGTTCTGCCGGGCCTCATCGAGCACGATCGATAGGTCCTTACGCATCCAATCGACGGCGAAACCGAAGTCGAATTTCCCAGCGTTCATGGTCTTCGAACGGTTCTCCATCTGCCAGGATTGGGCGGCGCCTTTCGAGATCACGTCAATCACGGCCTCGATGTCCATTCCGGCCTGCTTGCCGAAATGGATGGCCTCGGCGAGCCCCTGCACCACGCCGGCGATGCAGATCTGATTCATCATCTTGGCAAGCTGGCCCGCCCCCGACGGGCCGAGCAGCCGGCAGGCCTTGGCAAACGCCATGATAGTCGGCTGCGCCCGATCGAACGCTGCCTGATCGCCGCCGACCATGACGGTGAGCTGCCCGTTCTCGGCGCCGGCCTGGCCGCCCGAGACAGGAGCGTCGAGGAAGTCGAAACCGGCTTCCCTGGCGGCAGCGTGGAGCTCACGCGCAATGCCGGCCGAGGCTGTGGTGTGATCGACGAACAGCGCTCCGCGGGTTATCCCTTTGAATGCGCCATCGGAGCCAAGGGTCACCTCGCGCAGATCGTTGTCATTGCCGACGCAGGCGAAGACGATGTCCTGGCCCTCGGCGGCCAACTGCGGCGTTCGCGCCAACTTGCCGCCGTGATCGGCGACCCATTTCTCGGCCTTGGCGGTGGTACGGTTGTAGACCGTGACTTCGTGTCCCTTGGCCTTGAGATGGCGTGCCATGGGATAGCCCATGACGCCGAGTCCGAGGAATGCTGCCTTGACCATGTGGACCTCGCTTCGGAAGGATCGGCTTTGGTTCTCAGCGCCAGCCGAGCGCCGGGGCGATATGCTTGAGGACCGCCTCGATCACATGCGCGTTGTAGTCGACGCCGAGCTGGTTCGGCACGGTAAGCAGCAGGGTGTCGGCGGCCTTGATGGCCTCGTCCTCGGCCAGCTCCCTGATCAGGCGCTCGGGCTCGGCGGCATAGCTGCGGCCGAAGACCGCCTGCTTGCCCGGCTCGATGTACCCGAAACGGTCCTCGCTCTGGTCGCGGCCGAAATAGGTGCGATCCATGTCGTTGACGAGTGGGAAGATGCTCCGGCTGACGGAGACGCGCGGCGTACGGGTGTGGCCCGCCTCTTTCCAGGCAGTATGATAGGCGGCGATCTGCTCGGCCTGCTGAATATGGAACGGCTTTTCAGACTCGGCGAAGACCAGCGTCGAGCTTTGGAGGTTCATCCCCATCTTGGCGGCCCATTGCACCGTGGCCGTCGATGCCGCACCCCACCAGATGCGCTCGCGCAGCCCTTCGGAATAGGGCTCAAGCCTGAGCTTGCCGGGCGGATTGGGGAACATCGGCCGCGGATTGGGATCGGCAAAACCCTGACCGCGCAACACGTCGAGGAATACTTCGGCATGGCCGCGTGCCATGTCGGCATCGGTCTGTCCCTCGGCGGGGACGTAACCGAAGTAGCGATAACCCTCGATCACCTGTTCGGGCGAGCCACGGCTGATGCCGAGCTGCAGTCGGCCGCCGGAGATCAAATCGGCGGCACCAGCATCCTCCACCATGTAGAGCGGATTTTCGTACCGCATATCGATGACGGCTGTACCGATCTCGATACGCTTGGTCCGCGCGCCGACGGCCGCGAGCAGCGGAAAGGGCGAGCCAAGCTGGCGGGCGAAGTGGTGCACCCGGAAATATGCACCGTCCGCGCCAACCTCTTCGGCGGCGACCGCGAGGTCGATGGATTGCAGTAGGGCATCAGACGCGGACCGCGTGCCGGAATGAGGCGAGGGCGTCCAGTGCCCAAACGAGAGGAAGCCGATTTTCTTCATGCGGGAAGATTACTTGAACAAAATGCCGTTGTCGTTCGAGGAGTTGGCGACCGAGGGGGGCGTCAGGCCGCACCGGCACCAATGATGGCGCGAATCTCGCCCTCGACGATGTCGAGGATATGGTTCATCGCCGCGGCGGCTGCGGCCGCATCACCGGCAACGATTGCGTCGGCAAGATCGCGGTGCGGCGGGAACGACGCGAGGCCGAACTCGTCGCGGCCGAACGGCGATTCGACGGAACGTTCGAGCGCGTGGTCGAGCTGGAACAGGATCTGGCCGAACATGGCGTTGCCGGAGGCGTCGTGAATGGCGCGGTGGAACGCCCAATCTGCCGGCCGCCATGGCCGCTTGGCATCGACGTCCATTAACAGCAATTCGCAGAAGCGCGCGATCTCGGCACGCTGCTTCGGCCGGGCATTGCGGGCGGCAAGCTGGACGACCTCATTTTCGAGCACCCGGCGCACTTCGATGAGCCGCAGCAGCGCCTCGCCCTCGAGCCGAACCATGGTGGGAACCAGTCCGCGCGAGGTCGAAACGCGGGCAACGAGGAACGTGCCGGCACCGCGCTTGCGGCGGATGAGCCCCAAACCTTCCCAGCGGTTGAGCGCTTCGCGGATGGTGGAGCGGCCCACCCCGAGCCGGGCGGCGAGAGTGATCTCCGGCGGCAACCGGTCGCCGACGCCGAGTCCGGCGCGGTTGATCATATCGGCCAGCGCATCGAGCACTGCGACGCCACGCGTCGTCGTGTCGATCCGCTCAAGGTAGTCGAGCGCGTCGCGTTCCTCAAGGAGCAGGTCGGAAGCCATCTAGGCGATTTCTGCCTTGTCGCTGATTTCGCCGGTGCTAGTGGCGGATTTCTGCCTCGGGCGCAACTGTAAAAGCGCGGTCAACGCCCCGACCAGCAAATCCATCTGGGCGCGCGTGTTGTATCCCTGACAGGAAAGCCGCGCGATATAGTGGCCCTGCCACTCGAAGACTGGGATTTCGATCCCGTATTTCTCGATCAGAGCATTATGGATGGCGAGAGGATCGCAAGGCGGGATTGGCATCGCCACCATCTGCGGCGCGCAGAACTCCACACTGGAGAGAGCCGGCAACCCCGTGAGGTCACGCATCCGCGCCGCAGTCTCCTGAGCCAGCCGGTGACAATCGGCGGCAACCCGCGTCCAGTCATGCTCGCGGCGGAAGGCAATGGCGGCGGGCACGGCAAGCCAAGGGGACGGATCGCGCGTCCCTTGCATCTCGACCTCGTCGACGAAGGCCGAGCTGCCGAACGGCCCCCGCACGCCGGGGTCCTTGTTGTCGGCGGTCCAGCCGTGGCTGATCACCAGCGGGTCGATCATCCGCTGGTGTTCGCGCCGCACGTGGACGAAGGCCGAGCCCTTCGGTGACATCAGCCATTTGTGGCAATTACCGGAATAGAAATCAGCCCCGATGACGGTGAGGTTCAGCGGGATATGCCCGGGCGCATGGGCGCCGTCGATGATGCTGAGAATGCCACGCGTGCGCGCCTCTGCGACGACACTCTCGATCGGGAACACCAGGGCGGTCGCAGAGGTAATATGGCTGAGGAAAACAACTCTCGTGCGCTCGGTCATCCCGGCGACCAGCGCGTCGTGGAACATCGCCGAAGAGGTCAGCGGCAACGGCACCTGAACGACCACGACTTTGGCGCCGGTGCGCCGCGTCACATATGCCCAGGTCTTTTCGAGCGCGTTGTATTCGTGGTTGGTGGTCAGGATCTCGTCACCGGCTTTGAGCGGCAGCGACTGAATGACGATGTTGAGGCCGCTGGTGGCGTTCGAGACCTGCGCGATGTCTTCAACGTCGGCGCCGAACTCATCGGCGATCGCCTGGCGGGCGACGCGCAGATTGGTGGCGAGGCCGCGGCGCGAATCGAGAAATTCCACCGGTTGCCGCTCGAGCTTCAGCTGCCAGCGTTGATAGTCCTCGAACACCGGACGCGGGCAGGCCCCGAACGAGCCGTGGTTGAGAAACACCACGTCGGGATCGAGCAGGAACTGGTGGGCAAGGTTAGTCGGCACGTCAGCGGCCTTTCAGGGTGGGGTCGAACGCATCGCGGAGCCCGTCGCCGAGCAGCGATGCGGAGAGGATGGTGATGGCGAGCGCGGCGGTGGGGAACACCACCATGTGCCAGTAGAAAAACATGAAGTTCATGCCGAGATTGACCATCTGGCCCCAGCTTGGCGTCGGCAGCTGCACACCGATGCCGAGGAAGCTGAGCGAGGCCTCGAGCATCATCGCCAGCGGAATGGCGAGCACGAAGCCGACGATGATCGGCGACACGGAATTGGGAATGAGGTGGCGCCAGACGATATGCCAGGGCGAGGCGCCGAGAGCCTGCGCCGCCATGATGAATTCCTTCTCCCGGAAGGATTTCACCTGCGCCCGGACGAGGAGGCATACGTCCTTCCAGCCGAACAGCGAAGCGATGAGGATGATGGCCCACACGCCGCCGCGCGTGAGCGTGGCAAGCAGCAGCGCCGCAAGCAGCGGCGGCACCACCGAGAAGAGCTCGATGATCCGCATCACCACCCAGTCGAACTTGCCGCCGAGGTAGCCCGTCAGCGCGCCCAGCGGCAACCCGACCAGCAGGCTGAACACCGCCGCCGAAAAGCCGATGCCGAGCGAAATGCGGGCTCCATAGACGATGCGGGTGAAGAAATCGCGGCCGAGGTCGTCGACGCCGAACCAGTGCGCCGCCGACGGAAAAGCAAGACGGCTCGTCAGGAACGCCTGGTCGTCCGGCCCCACGTTGGTGATCAACGGCGCTGCGATCGCCATCACGATGACGATGACCAATACGATGCCGGCCCCGAGCGCCCCCTTGTTGGCGGTGAAGCGGCGCCAGGCGAAATAGAGCGGGCTGCGCTGGCGGACGGCCTCGGGCTTGGCGAGTGGCGGCGCGCTGGCGCTGAGGACTTCGGTCAACGCGACCTCCCGTCGACGCGGATGCGTGGGTTGAGGATCGCGTAGAGGATGTCGGCGGCGAGGTAGGAGACGGAGTAGAGCGCACTGATCAGCAGCATCAGGGCCATCTCGAGCGGATAGTCGCGCTTGTTGATTGAGGACACGAAATAAGCGCCCAGCCCCGGCACCCGGAACATCGCCTCGACGAAGATCGAGCCGGTGGCGATACCCACGAACATCACCGGGAAGATCGTGACCATCGGGATCGCCGCGTTGCGCAACACATGCTGGAAGATAATTCTACGTTCGCTGAGCCCCTTGGCCCGCAACACCGAGACGAACGGCTTGTTGAGGGCGTCGAGCATGGTCGAGCGCGCATAGCGGGCATAGGTCGCGAGCGGCACGGCGGCGTAGGCCATGATCGGCAGGATCCAGCGCTTGGGCTCGCCCCAGCCGCTGGCCGGCGTCCATTTGAGCCACACCGCGAAGACCATGATCAGGCCAGTCGAGATGATAAACACCGGAATGGTCAGACCGAGCGTCGCGATGGCCGAGGCGACATAGTCGATGATCGAGTTGCGGCGAAGCGCGGCGGCCATGCCGAGCAGGATGCCGATCGGCGCCCCGATCACGATGCCGAGGCCGCCCAGCACGAAGCTCGGCAGCCAGGCATGAGCGATGAGGCCCATCACCGAGTCGCCGGGGCTCTGATAGGGCACCCCGAAATCGAAATGCAACGCCCCCCACATATAGCGCAGGTACTGCTCCCACAGCGGCTTATCGAGCCCGAGCTGCGCCATCATCCTGGCTTTGATGTCGTCGGGCAGCGGCATCTCATAGCCGTCGAACGGGCCGCCGGGGATCGCGTGCATCATCAGGAAGATGGCGACCGAGACGATGATAAAAGTCACCGCCATGGAGATCACGCGCCTGACGATGAAACCGGTCATGACCTCGCCCTTTCCGCCACGATAGCCTCGACGAAATGGCTGCCGGCCAGCGCCACCAGTTGTGGCTCGGCGGTGTCGAGCAGTGGCTGCGGATCGATCTCGTCGGGCCTGAGCCGCGGCGTGCGCGCCGTGACCTCCTCAGCCGACATGAAGGTACGGCGGCGGCGCGCCGTCGGGTCGATCACCGGCACGGCGTCGAGCAGCGTCTGCGTATAGGGATGGCGCGCATTCGAGAAGATGCGGTCGGTCGGGGCACGCTCGACCACCCGGCCGCGCAGCATCACCACCACCTCGTCGGCAAGCGAGCGCACCACCGACAGGTCGTGGCTGATGAACAGCATCGATAGGCCCATGTCGGCCTGCAAGCCCTGCAGCAGGTTGACGATCTGCGCCTTGACCGAGACGTCGAGCGCGCTCGTCGGCTCGTCCGCCACCAGCACCGAGGCACCGAGGATCAGCGCTCGCGCCACCGACACGCGCTGGCGCTGCCCGCCCGAGAGTTCGTGCGGGTAGCGGTTGGCGTAACCGCCATCGAGCCCGACCTTTTCGAGCCATCCGGCCGCCGTCTCGCGGCGCTCGGCCGCGGTGCCCATCGTGTGGATGCCGAGCGGCTCGGCAACGATCTCGCCCAGCGTCATCATCGGGTCGAGCGAGGCATAGCTGTCCTGGAACACCACCTGCATGCGGCGGCGATAGGGCTTTAGCGCCCTCGGCCCCAGGCGGGAGATGTCCTCTCCCTCGATCAGGATCTGCCCGGCGGTGGCCGCAATGAGACGCAGCGCAAGCAGTCCGGTCGTGGTCTTGCCGGAGCCGGACTCGCCCACCAGCGCCACCACCTGGTTGCGCGGCACCGTCAGGTCGACGCGGTCCACCGCAAGCTGGTTGCCATAGCGCTTGGTGATCCCCTTGAGCTCGAGAGCCGGCGTCGTCATGCCGCGACAAGCTCCGGCGCAACGCGGATGCAGGCCGCTTGGCGCCCCGGCACTTTCGTCTCGAGCGGCGGCGTCAACTGGCGGCAGGCGGCGATCGCGGCCGGACAGCGCGGATGGAACGGACAGCCCGCCGGTGGATGCGCCGGGTTGGGCGAGGCTCCCGGGATCTCGGTGAGCCGCCGCTTGCCCGCCACCTGGCCTGGAATGCTGTTCAATAGCGCCTTGGTGTAAGGATGGAGCGGGTTCTTGAAGATGTCGTTGACGGGCCCGGTCTCCATCACCTTGCCGCCATAGAGCACCACAACGCGGTCGACGGTCTCGGCGATCACCCCGAGGTCGTGGGTGATCATGATGAGCCCCATGCCGGTCTCGGTCTGGATGTCCTTGATGAGCTGGAGGATCTGCGCCTGGATGGTGACGTCGAGCGCGGTGGTCGGCTCGTCGGCGATCAGCACCGCCGGCTCGCAGCTCAGCGCCATGGCGATCATTACGCGCTGCAACATGCCGCCCGACAGCTGATGCGGGTAGTATTTGAGCACCGCATCGGCGTTCTTGATCTCGACCCGGCGCAGCGCCGCTGCAGCTTCCTTCCGCGCCTCGGCCTTACTGATCTTCTTGTGCGTGGTGATCGTTTCGATGATCTGGTGGCCGACGGTGAAGACCGGATCGAGCGAGGTCATCGGATCCTGGAATACCATGGCGGCGACGCGGCCGCGCACAGCGGAAATCTCTCGGCGCGAGGCGCCCAGCATGTCGAGCCCGCCGAGCTTCATCGTCCTCGCCGTGATCCGTGCCGGCGGCTCGCGCAGCAGGCGGAGCAGGGCGGAGCAGGTGACGGACTTGCCTGAGCCGGACTCGCCGACGATGCCAAGGCTCTCGCCGCTCTCGAGATCGAAGCTGACGCCACGTACCGCCTGCACGAGACCTTCATGTTGGCTGAAGCTCACCTGCAGGTCGTCGATCTCGACCAGCCGCATACGGGTGCTGTCCTTCCGAAAAAGAAAAGGGCGGGCGCCACTGGCGCCCGCCGGCATGCCCTACGGCTGCTTGGTGATGTGGGTATAAAGATACCCGCTCAGGCGATCGAGCGGCGTGAAGCCCTGGGCATTGGGCGTGATGCCCTGCCCCTTCAGCTTGTCGCTCACCGCCGCGACCGTGATCGGGTGGACGAGCGGCACAATCGCTGCATTGTCGACCAGCACCTGCTCGGCCTTGGCGTAGTCGTCGAGCCGTTTGTTCCAGTCGGACTCGGCGTCGCCGGCATTCACGGCCGTGTCGTAGTCCGGGAATGAGTTGTGGTGACGGCCACCCGTCTTGAACAGGTCGTAGAAGTTCGACGGGTCGAGGTAGTCGTACTCATAGGGCGCGAGGAACAGGCCATTGGTCTGGTCGTGAACGGCCTGCGTCCAGTCCTTGGACGGCATCGACTTGATGCCCATATCGATGCCGAGGACGGTTTTGAACTGCGCCTGCAGATACTGCAGCATTGCCGGGGCGATGACGCCATTGTAACCGCCTTCCACGCGGTACCAGATCTCGAAGGGCGGGAAGCCCTTGCCATCCGGATAGCCAGCCTTGGCCATCTCGGCCTTGGCGGTCGCCGGATCGAACTTGGCGGCGTCAGCGATCTTCTGCTGGTACCCAGGATAGCCCGGGGCCAGGATCGAACCCGCCGGCACGGCGATGTCCTTGAGCACTGTCGAGGTCAGCTCGTCGCGATTGATCGCCGCCTGGAAGGCCTTGCGCACGTCGACGTTGTCGAAGGGCGGTTTGGTCACGTCGAAGGCGAGGTAGGAGACGGCGAAAACAGCGTTCTTGCGGATCGAATCCGGGAACTGCTGCTGCACCACCGGCACCTGGCCGGCGTTGAGGTTGGTCCAGTCGGCCTCGCCGGCCATGAACGCCGGGAAGCCCACTTCGGCCGGCCCGATGGTGTTGTCGAGCGTCAGGCTGTCGATCTGAGCCTGCCAGGGCCCGTTGTACTTCGGGTTCTTGACGTAGGTCATGTTGTTGTTCGACTTCTCCCAGGTCTTGACCATGAAGGGCCCGGAGGAGACGAGGGTGTCGACGTTGAGCGCATAGTCATCGCCGAGCTTGTCGACGACGTGCTTGGGTACCGGGTACCAGAGGCTGGCAACGCCCGGGAAATACGATTTCGGCGCGTCGGTGGTCACTTCGAGTGTCGTGTCGTCGACCGCCTTGATGCCGAGCGTCGAGGGATCGGCCGGATTGTCCTTCTTGGTCACGTCGGCCCAGCCCTTGATGCCGCCGGCGAAAGCCCAGTACCAGTTGAAGTCGTAGCCTTCCTTGGCGGCGCGCTGCAGCGCGAATACATAATCGGCGGCCGTCAGGGGCACGCCGTCGCTCCAGACGAGATTGGGCTGCAGCTTGAAGGTCCAGGTCAGACCGTCCGCCGACTGCGTCCAGCTCGCTGCGCCCATCGGGTTGAGCTTGAAGTCAGCATCGAACTCGGTCAACGGCAACGACGTGATTTCGGGGGCACCGGCGCGGTCGTAGACCGTCTTCATGTAGTCCATATAGGTGCCGCTGGTGTTGCCGCCGGGGGCGGTCACCGTGCTTTGGGCCAGTACAGCGACCGGTGCGGCAAGTGCCGCAGCCAGTACCGCCGCGCCGGCGATCTTAAGCAGCGCGTTCATGCGTTTGTCTCCCTGTTGAAAGGCCAGTTCGTTCCCCTAAGACTGGCCCAATGACATATGTCTGACAAAGTCTACCGACGTTGACAAGCGGTTGTCGGCCAATAGGCCTGATTGCTTGCCGAGGAAGCAAAAGGCGGCTCATCGGCCGCCGCCGAAAAAGCTGCGCGCCGCGCTCGCAATAGCCGCAGCGTCGATGCCGAAGTGAGCGTAGAGATCGTTGACGGTGCCGGTCTGGCCGAAATGCTCAACGCCAAGCGTAATGGTCCGATGCCCGCGTACGCCGCCAAGCCAGCCGAGCGTCGCCGGGTGCCCGTCGATGACGGTGACCAGTCCAGAATGACGTGGAACCTCTGCGAGCAAGGTTTCGACGTGGCAGGTGGCTGCCCGGTCGCCCTGACGGCGGGCCCGTTGCGCGCCATGCCAACCGGCATTGAGCCGGTCTGCCGAGGTGACTGCGAGCACTGCCACGTTGCGGGCATCGCCGCCGATCGCACCGGCGGCCGCAATCGCCTCGTTCGCCAAGACTCCCTGGTAGGCAATGACGGCTTCGCATTGTGGCGTTGGCGGTCGCAACCAATAGCCGCCGCGGATGATCCCATCGACCAGTACACTATCCATCGCGCGCGGCGGTTGCTCGATGCCGCGCGTCGTGAGACGCAGATAGACCGAGCCGCCTGACACATCGCGGGGCCACGCGGCAAGATCGGCCCGCGCTTCGCCGTCGCGCTGCATATAGTCGAAGGCCCAATCGATGATCACGGCGAGTTCGTCGGCAAACGCCGGCTCGAACGCCGCGAGACCATCCTGCGCCATGCCGATGAGCGGCGCGCCGATCGACTGATGCGCACCGCCCTCGCCGGCCAGTGAAACGCCCGACGGCGTCCCAACCAGCAGGAACCGCGCGTCCTGATAACAGGCGTAGTTGAGCGCATCGAGGCCGCGGGCGATGAACGGGTCGTAGATCGTGCCGATCGGCAATAGGCGCTCGCCGAACAGCGAGTGACTGAGACCGGCAGCGCCGAGCAGCAGCATCAAATTCATCTCGGCGATCCCGAGCTCGATGTGCTGGCCGGCGGGCGAGAATTGCCATTTCTGCGCGCTCGGAATGCGCTCCTTCTGGAACACATCGGCTAACTCGCGATGTGCGAAGAGGTGGCGACGGTTGACCCAACTGCCGAGATTGGTCGAGACCGTGACGTCGGGTGATGTGGTGACGATCCGCGCCGCGAGATTGCTGTCGGTCTTGGCAATGCCATCAAGGATCTTGCCGAACGCGGTCTGCGTCGAGGTGGGCGCCTGATCGAGCGGAATCGGCCCGATCCCGGCCACTCTTGGCGAGGTCAGGCGACGCGGCTCGGACGTGTTGAACGGTACTTTTGCGAGAAAGGCTTCGATTTCCGCGGGGGGCGCATCGAGGCCCTCGAATGGGTCCCATTCGTGGCCTGACCGGACTCGCATCGACTTGCGCAGTTGTTCGATCTGCGTCCCCGTCATTTGGCCGGCATGGTTGTCCTTGTGCCCGGCAAGCGGCGTGCCCCAGCCCTTGACGGTATAGGCGATGAAGGCCGTCGGCCGGTCGTCGCGAACCGCCTCGAACTGCTCGAGCAGCGTCTCGGTGCAATGGCCGCCGAGGTTGGCCATCAGCTCGGCGAGCTGGTCGTCGCTGCGCCGCGCGAGCAGCGCGCTGACCGGTCCCTGATCGCCGATCTCGTCCTCGAGCCGTTCGCGCCAAGCCGCACCGCCGCGGAACATCAGCGCCGAATACACCCCGTTCGGGCAGGCATCGATCCAGGCCTTGAGCCGCTCCCCACCGGGCTCGCCAAACGCCCGGCGCTGCAGCACGCCATATTTGAGTGTGACGACGTTCCAGTTGAAGGCGCGGAACACCGCCTCGATACGCTCGTAGAGACCTTCGCGGACCACGCCGTCGAGGCTCTGACGATTATAGTCGATCACCCACCAGGTGTTGCGGAGGCCGTGCTTCCAGCCCTCGAGCAGGCATTCATAGACGTTGCCTTCGTCGAGCTCTGCGTCGCCGACCAACGCGATCATCCGGCCCTCGGCCCGACCCTTGCGCGCCCATGGCTTGGCCCGCACATAGTCCTGGATCATCGAGGCGAAGGCCGTGAAGGCGACCCCAAGGCCGACCGAGCCGGTCGAGATGTCGACATCGTCGCTGTCCTTGGTCCGCGACGGGTAGGACTGCGCACCGCCATAGCCGCGGAACGCCTTGAGCTTGTCGAGGGTCTGCTTGCCGAGAAGATATTGGATGGCATGAAAGACCGGCGCCGCATGTGGCTTCACCGCCACCCGGTCCTCTGGCCGCAAGACCGCGAAGTAGAGCACCGAGAGGATTGCCGCCATCGAGGCCGAGGACGCCTGATGACCACCGACCTTCACGCCGTCGAGGTTGGGGCGGATGTGGTTGGCGTGGTGGATCATCCAATTGGAAAGCCACAGGGATTTGCGCGTGAGCGCATCAAGTAATGCTATTTTTCGCGTCGAAATCGCGCTTCCATCCATCCGATTTGATCCCCTCCCAACGTCCAGCAGTGTGAGCTATCCTGATCGGCGTTTTTGGCCTATATCTGGCTCAATTGTATCCATCCACGCAGGATTCAGTGAGACCGCAGGGTGAAAATGGTGAAATCTGCCAAATTCGAGATGACCGACCTCGACCGGCGGATCCTGAAGGTGCTGCAGGAGGATGGCCGCATGACCATTCAGGCGGTCGCGGACAAAGTCGGGCTGTCCGCCTCGCCCTGCCTGCGCCGGATCCGGCGGATGGAGCAGGCGGGCGTCATCACCGCCTACTCCATTACGGTCGACCAGAATGCCGTCGGCCTGCCGGTCTCGGTGTTCGTGTCGATCAAGCTCGAACGGCAACGCGCGGCGCAGCTTGATCGTTTCGGCGAGGCGATCGCCGGCTGGCCCGAGGTAATGGAGTGCTATTTGATGACCGGGCAGTTCGACTTCCTGCTGCGCGTCGTCTGCGCCGATCTCGCGGCCTATGAGGCATTCCTGCGCGAAAAGCTCACCCAGCTCGATGGCGTTGGCTCGATCGAATCGAGTTTCGCGCTCGGACAGGTGAAGTATTCACGCGTGCTGCCGATCTGATAGAAGCGGCCATGCCTTCCACAGCTTCCTCCCCGTTTCGTCTCGACGGCCTCAGCGCGCTGATCAGCGGCGCCGGCGGCGGCATCGGCACCTCGCTCGTCACGAGCTTCCGGGCGGCAGGCGCGCGCGTCATCGGCGCGGATCGCGATGCATCGATGCTCTCTGCCTTCGGGTTCGAGCAATCGGTCATCTGCGACCTCGCCGACAGTGCGGCGACCTATCGCGCCGCTGAGGCGCATCTCGAAAAGCACGGCGTACCAGATATCGTCGTGGCCAATGCCGGCTATACGCGTGCCGAAGTTCTCGATGACCTCGACCCGGCGGTCTGGGACGCCGAGATCGCCATCAATCTCAACGGCACGTACGCGATGACGGCGCCGATCGTCGAGGCGATGGCGAAGCGCGGCTCGGGATGCATTGTCCTCATCTCGTCGGTCAACGGGCTCAGCCATTTCGGTAATCCCGCCTATGCTGCCGCCAAGGCCGGTCTCATTGCCTATGCAAAGGCGATCGCGGTGGAGCGCGGGGCGCGAGGCGTGCGCGCCAATGTCGTATGCCCAGGTTCGGTCCGGACCCCGGCATGGGACCATCGCCTCGCGGCACGTCCCGACCTGCTCGACGCCGTGGTCGCACATTACCCGCTCGGCCGCATCGTGACGCCGGATGAAGTGACGAACGCCGTCCTGTTTCTCGCCTCGCCTGCCGCATCTGGTATCACCGGCGCCGTGCTGACGGTCGATGCCGGACTGACCGCCGGCAATGTAAGATTCATCAACGACGTGCTGAAACGGCCGCAATAGGCGCCCGCTGGTTCAGCCAGCCAGCGGGCTCGGCAAAAGCCGGGCGAAGAACGGCAGGAGCGCCGCCCCCACCAGCACGGAATCCGACCCGTAAGTCGCTGGCGAGATGGCGGGCAGGACGAGCGCGTTGGGCTCGCGTTGCCGGCCGGCATTCAGCCGGTGCATCTCCGCGATGAGGGCGTCGATGACCGCCGGCGGCAGGTCGCCGGCAATGTGGATGCGGTCCGGAGCGAGAAAGCCAGTCAGGGCAAAGACGGCGTCGAAAAGATGCAGGGCCGCTTGTTTGGTCCAGGCGTTGACGGCAGCGGGTTTGGTGCCGGCGGTGCGGAACGACGCGGCGGACGCCACTTCGTCCAGCAGCCGGCGATCATCGCCGGTCCGCATTTCGCCGATGCGCCCAGCGTCTCCATGTACACCAGCGAAGGGCTGGCCGTTGAAGAACAACCCAGCCCGGATGCGTTCCTCGATCAGCAGCATGGCGAGACCGTTTTCGGGCGCACCCTGCCCCAAGGTGGTCTCGGCGAGCGTCGCCGTGATGGTGGCTCGCTCGGACAGCGCGATGCCGTCAGCACCAGCGCTATCGTCGTAGGCAAAGCCGGTGCCGACGATGTTGGCATTCTTCCCGGCGGCCTTTTCGAGGGCTGCCACCGCCGCCGCAACATTGGCTCGCGTCGTGCGTGCCCGGATGGTGCCGAGGAGATCGATCAGAACCGCCTCGACGCCCGTGGCGCGGCGACGGGCGCCAATGGCAAAGGCACCATCAGGGTTGAGGAAGTAGTGGGCCGAGGGAATCTGCGCATTCGGCGATCTGCGGCGATCCTCGAGGATAAGCCCATCGGCCAATAGCCGCCGTGTGATGTTGGTAATTCCCGGGACGGTGAGACCGACGAGGCGTGTGAGATCGTTGCGCGTCATCGGTCCTGTGCGGCGCAGCGCCTCGAGGATGGTGCGCGAATTGTGGTCGGCGATCTGCGCCGGGCTCTGCCCGCGTGAGCGCTCAGGCGTCATCGGAGGCGATCATGTTGGCGAGCGGCATCGCCGCAGCACCGAGCGCACCGGCGTCCTCGGAGGTCGCGGCGCGATGGATCGACGGATAGGGCCGGCCGCTTTGCTCCAGCCGCTCGCTGACATAGCGCAGCAACTCGTCGATGAGCCGCACCGGAAAGCGGCCGCCGATGACCACTGCATCGGGATCGATGATCATGCCGATGTGCAGCACCGCCTCGGCGAGTGGCTTGCTCACCTCCCTGAGCCAATCGCTGACCAGCGCCCTGCCCCGCGCATCGAGCGCCAACAGGTCTTTGGGCTCGCGGGCATCGACGCCGTGCTGACGCAAATAGTCGTAGAGGATGAACAGCGAGAAGATGCGGCCGAGGGGACGCATGCGCTCGGCGTCGGAAGATTGGCCGGTGGGCAGCCAGCCGATCTCGGCGCCGGCACCGGCTGTGCCACCGTGCCGGACGCCATTGATCACAAGCCCGCCGCCAAGGCTCGCATTGGCAAGGATGTAGAAGAACGTTCGGCTTTCCGAGCCGAGCCCGTAGCGCAGCTCACCGGCCGCCGCTGCATTGGCGTCGTTGTCGACGAAGATCGGATGGTGCGTCAGCTTGCGCAGCGCCGCGCGAACGTCGAAGCCCGTCCAGGCGTGATAGGCCTCGGGGAAGCCGATGACGGGCACCTCGCCCAGCCAGTCGGGAATGGCGAGACCGACACCGACCAATCGCGCCTCGTCGATCAGCTTCTTGCGACGGAACGAGGTCAGCGCGTCGCGCATCAGCTCCAGGAACCGGTCGGGCAAGATGAACCGCTCCTCGTGATGCGCACGACCACGCACGGTGCCGGTCGCATCGACAGCCACCACCGTCAGATGGTCGCGGTCGATGTTGGCACCGATGGCGAAGCTGCCCGAGGGATTGAGCTCGAGCTCGATCGCCGGCTGACCACGGAGTCCTTGGCGCCGGCGCGCCTCGACGATAAGGCCGTCCTCGATCAGCTTGTCGGCGATGCGGGCGATGGCCTGCTTGGTGAGGCCGGACTGCCGGGCCAGTTCGGTGCGGGAGATCGGTGCGTCGCGCTGCACGGCACGAAGCACCACGCGCCGGTTGTGCTGCGCCGCCTGCCCGCCATTGGCGCCCATCAGATCGGTGTCGGCTCTCGCCCGCGCCATCGTGCCTCCGATGCCTCTATCGCAAGTGTGCCAGACAGGCGCAAGCGGCCAGCGGCATCGGGAACACTGGCCGTCAGCCCTTGACGGCGCCCGCCGTCAGGGCCTGAAGGATGAAGCGCTGCAGCGCCAGGAAGGCGATGATGGCGGGCACGACGGAGACGAGGCAGGCCGCGGCAAGGAGCTGCGTCGAGGCGTCGGTGCTCGATCCCTGGTAGTTGAACACGCCGACCGCGATCGGCATCTTTTTGTCGGTGCTGATCAAGAGGAACGGCACCAGGAACTGCGACCAGCCGGCGATCACCGAGATGATGAAGACGCTGGCGAGCCCCGGCGAGGACAGCGGCAGGATGACCCGCCAGAAGATCGCAAAGGGGCTCGAGCCGTCGATCATCGCGGCTTCGTCGAGCGCCCGCGGGATTGCGTCCATGGTGCCCTTCAGCAGCCAGGTGCCGAGCGGCACGCCGAGCGCGATATAGACCATGATGACGGCGAACTGCGTGTCGGTGAGGCCGAGCCAGCTCATGTAGCGATAGAGCGGCACCATGATGACCAGCGGCGAAATCATCTGGAACGCCAGGATCGAGAGCAGCCAGACCGGCTTGCCGCGCAGCCGGAAGCGCGAAAAGGCATAAGCAGCCGGCGCCGAGACGATCAGCACCCCGGCCGCCGAGATGCAGCTCAGCACCAGCCCGTTCCACAGATAGACGAGGAACGAGGCATTGGTGAGAACTGAAATGAAATTGTCGAGCGTCGGCGATTGCGGGATCAACCGCGCCACGCCGAGAAACGCTTCCTTGCGCGTCCTCAACGCCATCGACAGCAGCCAGAACAGCGGCCCGGCAAAAAACACGAAGCAGACCGCCATGAAGATGTAGCTGAGGATGTCGCCGAGGCGCTGGCCGCTCTGCTTGTTCATTCGACCGCCTCGCGGGGGATGAAGCGGGCATAGGCCGCTGCGAGCGCGAGGCTGATGGCGACCATCAGCACCGACAGCACGCTGCCGCCGGCGAGATCGAAATTTCGGAACACCACGCTGAAGGTGAAGAGCGACAGCACCTCCGTGGCGCGCCCCGGCCCGCCCCCGGTGAGCGCGATGATGGCATCGAAGGTATTGAGCGTCGCGATGGTGATGATGATGAGGTTGACGAGGATCGCCGGCCGCAATTGCGGCAGGGTGATGAAGCGGAACTGCTGCGGGGCAGTCGCGCCGTCGACCGAGGCGGCCTCATAGAGCACGGGGTCGATGGCCTTGAGTGCCGCGTACATCACGACCATCGAGAACGCGGTGCCGCGCCAAATGTTGGAGACCACCACCGACCAGATGGCGATGTGCGGATCGGAAAGCCATGCGACCGGCGCGATGTGCAGCAGGCGGAGCAGACCGTTGATCGCTCCATAGGGCGCCTCGGAGAACAGCATCTGCCAGACGATGCCGCCTGCGATGCCGGGCACCACCCAGGCGACGAGCGCCGTGGTGCGAAGGATGGTGGCGCCGAACAATCGCCGGCGTTCACCGCGGATCACCACCTGCGCGATGGCAAGGCCGAGCGCCTGCTGGCCGATGACGCTGCCGCCGACAAAGAGGATCGTCGTCCAGATCACACCGAGCAGCGCCGGATCGCCGAGCGTCTTGCCGATAGTCGCGAGCGTATAGTGGCTGTCGGGTTCGGTCAGCTTCTGGTCGGTGAAGGCGAGACGGAACACGTCCAGCATCGGGTAGAGATAGAACAGCCCGAGCACGACGACGATCGGCAACAGCCAAGGAAAGGCGCCACGGCCATAGGCGCCGCGAAAGACGCGCGCGGGGTGGTCGATCTTGCTGAGGACAATGCTGGTCATGGGGCGGTCCGGACAAAAAGCACCGGCGGGCGATGGTCAGGAGGATACTGTCCAGCGCGCCGCCGGCGCGACACCACAACACCGACGCGGGCACGATTCCGCGGCGGTGCTCTGTGTGCCTATTGCTTGGCGTAGGCGTCGAGCGACGCCTTGAACGCCGTGTCGACCGCATCGTCCACCGGCTTGGTGCCCGACAGCACGTCGCCCATCATGATCTGGATCTGGTTCGAGATCTCAGGATAGAGCGCGATACCCGGGCGGGTCTTGGCGGTCGCCAGTGCTGCCGCGAACGCCTGGTTGTCGGGCGTCGAGAACTCTGGGTATTTCGCAAACAAGCCGGTCTCGGTGGGCAGGAAGCTCATGATCTGGTTGGCCTTGACGTCATAGACGTCCTTGATCAGATCGGCGCAGAACTCGACCTTCTTTTCCTCCTTGGCAAACGAACCGAAGACCCAGCCGCCCGCACCCGTCGCCTGCTGATCGGCAGTCGGACCGGGCAGCGGGGAGAATGCCCACTTCTTGAACTCGGCCGGATCGAGTCCGGACTTGAGGTTGCCCCAGTCGCCGTTGTTGCCGATGAACAGCGCCGTGGTGCCGGCAGTCGCAGCCGCTTCCATGTCGAGATACTGCTTGATGGTCAGAACGCGCTTCGGCGCCGCGCCGGAATCGACCAGGTCCTTGTAGTAGTTGACGGCCTTGACGAACTTGTCGCGGTTGGTCGCATCGCCGAACACCGGCTTGCCGGAGGCATTGACCAGTTCGCCGCCCTGCGCCCAGAAATTCGGCAGCCAGTCGAACGTCGTTCCTTCCCAGCGGGCGCCGTTGAACAACACGCCCTCCTTGCCGGCGGCGACGGTCTTCAACGCCGCGGCCTTGAGCTCGTCCCAGGTCTTGGGCGCGTCGGGCACGAACTCGGTATTGCGGAACAGCACCTTGACGTCGGTGGTCCACCACCAGGCGTAGATCTGCCCGTCGGCGCCGGTGACGGCGGCCTTGACGAACGGGAAGGCATCCGCCGCGGCGTCCTTGAAATAGGGCGTCATCGGCGACAGCACCTTGGCGTCGATCACCTGCTGCAGGACGAAGGAATCCATAGCAGCGCAATCGGGCGCCTTGCCGGCCTTGGCCTGCTCGATCAGCGTCGCGGCGACCTGGCCGGAATCGCCGTTGTTGTACTGGAACTCGATCTGCCAGTCGGGATGCGCGGTGATGAAGTCCGTATAGGCCTTCTTGAAGCCATCGGCCCAGGCCGGCACGGCCGAGAAGGTGTGGCTCTGCCAGGCGGGCAGCGAAAAGACCAGTTTGTTGGGTGCGTCGGCGAGCCCGGCGCGATCATTGGTCACGAGGTCGTCCGCATAGGCGGACATGCTGAAGGCGAGCGCCGTGGTGGCGAGCAGCGCCCTCGCGAGACTGCGAGTCATGTGAATTCCTCCCGTTGAACCCGGCCGGATCTGCCTCCGGGGGGTTAGCGGAATTATATTAAGTCACTTTTGTTTCATGTCAACGCCGATTTGGATGACGCGGCCAGCGGCGCGATCACTTCAGGCTGGAAGCGATGATCTCAGGCGGGGATCAGGAAGGGCGGCCGCTGCGCGTCGGACAGCGGCGGGATTTGCCGCAGCCGCTCGATGTTCGGCTCGAGGGCGCGGCGCACATGGCTTTCGAGGGCGCGCATGGCGGCCTTTTTCTGGCGCTTGATGATCAGCTCGAAGATCGCGAGATGCTCGTCGATCGTCTGGCTGAGCTCCTCATTGTGCGGCTGCATAGCGAAGGTCGAGTGCGTCGGAATGACCAGCAACTGGCTGCGCCGGATGGTCTCCACCATCTGCGCGTTGGCGCTGGCAAGGACGGTCTGGACGTGCAGCTCCGTCTCGAGCTTTTCGAGCCGCAGCGGCGTCAGTTTTTGCCCGGCGACCTTTTCGAGATGCTCGCGGCGGCTTTCGAGGACCGCACGCTCGACCGTGTCCATCGACTGGCCCAGCGCCACCGGCTCAAGCAGCCAGCGCATCTCGAAATGATCGCGCAAGGCGTCGATGGTGAGCGGCCCTGCATACCAGCGCTGATTGCCCTCCTGGGCGATGAGGCCGCTCCGTTCGAGCCGCGTCAGCACCTCGTGCGCCACGGTGCGGCTGACGCCGTAGTGGTCGGCCAGCGCCGTCTCGTTGACGAGGAACCGCCCATGCGCCAGCGAGGCGGCGACGGCGTGCTCGACCTGCGGATAGATGCGGCCATGATGATTGCGCACCTCAAGGCTGCTGGCGACCGCCGTCGGCAGGCGCAGGCCCGCCTCGACCAGCTCGGCTCGCACCAGCTCGTCGGCGTCAGCGCCGGCAGCGATCAGCCCGCGGCCGTCAAAGCCTTTGAGCAGGCCGTCGGCCTTCAGCCGCTGCAGCGCCGCGGCGGCGGGAATCCGGCTCGAGCCGAAGGCGCGCGCAACGGTGGTTTCACCGAAGACCAGACCGGGCGGAAAGCTCCGGTCGAGCAGATGCTCGCGCAGCACGTCGTAGATGAGCTCGTAGAGGGGGCGCGGTTCAGGCTGTGGCGATGCCATGGGGCGTAATCGGTTGCGGAGCGTCGGCGGCATGGATCTTGTCCATGATCGCCTTGCTGGTGGTGTCGTAGCGATGATCGTTGGCGAGTTCGCCGGCAATGGCGAATCGATGAAGGACAATTATGCGGTCGGCAAGGGTGATCATTTCGGCCATGTCGCTGGAAATCAACAGGATCGCGAGGCCCTGCCGTGAAAGGGTACCCAGCAGTTCATGGAGTTCGACCTTGGTTTTGATGTCGATGCCCACGGTGGGTTCGTCGACGATCAGGATGTCGGTCGCGGCGGCGAGCCACTTGGCGATCGAGACCTTCTGCTGATTGCCGCCCGAGAGGGTGCCGACGAGCTGGTTGAGCGAGGAAATCTTGATGGCGAGCTGATCGACATATGGTCTGACCGACGCGGCTTCGACGCGTGGCATGACCAGCTTTAAGGCGTTGGCGATCTTGCGCCAGATGGTGATGGCGATGTTGGTGCCGACGCTGTGGGTGAGGATCAGTCCCTCGACCTTGCGATCCTCGCTGACATAACCGATGCGGTAGCGCTTGAGGGCGTCGTGCGGATCCCTGATATGGGCCGGCTCGCCGCGGACCAGCACCTCCCCGCCGGTAACAGCCGCCTCCGCCCCGATCAGCGCCCGGGCGAGCTCGGTGCGACCGGCGCCGACAAGGCCATAGAGGCCGAGAATTTCGGCCTTGCGCAATTTCAGGTCGATGCCGGCGTGACCATACGAGGTCGAGACGTTCCTCAGCTCCAGCGCAACTGCGCCGTCGCCGGCACCGCGCGGAATGTCGGCGATGCGCTCCTCGCGGCCGATCATCAGCGAGACGAGGCGCTGGCGCGACATTTGCGCAATCGGCTCGCCGGAGGCGGCGATCTTGCCGTCGCGCAGCACGCTGACGCGATCGGAAATGGCCATCACCTCATCGAGCTTGTGGCTGACGAAGACGATGGCAACACCATCGGCCTTGAGCCGGCGCAACACGGAGAACAACGCCGCCGCTTCGTGGTCGGTGATCGAGGCGGTCGGTTCATCGAGCAGCAGCACACGGGCATTGAGCGACAGCGCCTTGGCGATCTCGACAAGTTGCATCTGGGCCACCGACAGCCCCGAAACTTCCGCTCGCACGTCGATACCAGGGTCGAGAACCGCCAGCAGTTCTGAGGCGCGCTGATAAATGGTCGGATAGTCGATGAAGCCGCGCCTGAGAGGCGGGTCCTCGAGCATGATGTTCTCGCCGACCGAGAACCGCGTGACCAGATTGCGCTCCTGGTGCACGGCTCCAATACCAGCAGCCAGCGCATCGCGGGGCGAGCCGAACGTGATAGCCTTACCGTCGAGCTCAACCGAACCCGCATCGGGCCGGTACATGCCGGTGATGATCTTGATCAGCGTCGACTTGCCCGCCCCGTTCTCGCCCATCAGCGCATGCACTTCACCGGGCAGGAATTCGAGGGACACGTCGTCCAGAGCTCGCACGCTCGGAAAGACCTTACTGACCGACCTGATGCCGAGCCTCATTTGGCGCGCTCTGCGCGCAGCGCCCGCCAGCGGTTGAGTCCGACGGTGACGAGAACCAATACGCCGAGCGCGAACTGCACCCAGTAGGGATCGACCTTGGCGAGCACCAGCCCGTTCTGGATCAGCGCGATGACGAGCACCGCCAGCACCGCTCCCGGGATGGACACGTAACCGCCGGCCAGCGCCGTACCGCCGATGATCGGCCCGGCAAAGGAGATGAGCAGCCAGCCGCTGCCGATGTCGGGCTGCGCCGTCCCCAACTGCGACACAGCGAGCACTGCCGCGAGCCCCGCGAGCCCGCCGGAGATCGCGTGCGCGAGAACGACCATCGCGCCCGTTTGAATTCCCGAGAGCTCAGCGGCATGGAGGTTGCCCCCCGTTGCGAGCAGCCGCCGGCCCGATTTCATCCGATAGAGAAAGACCCATAGGAGTGGCGCGACGATCAGCGGCGGCCACAAGAGCGCCGGAAAGAAGCTCCAGCGGCTGTCACCAAAGGCGACGAACCCAGCCGGAATATCGTGGAACGCCTGCCCTTCGGTGATCCCCAGATTGATGCCGGTGAAGGCGGAACCGCTCGCCAGCGTGATGATGAAGCCGTTGATACCGGTTCGCGTGGTGAGAAGACCGTTGAGCAGGCCGCCGGCGATTCCGATCAGCAGCGCCAGCGGAATTGCAATGACCGGTGGCAACCCAAGGAGTTGCAGCATGGCACCGAACAGCACCGCCACGAGCCCACCCAGTGCCCCGACCGCAAGGTTCATCTGGCCAACTGCGAGCACGATCATCTGCGCGAACGCGACCAGCAGGCC
>CAZNAE010000013.1:22406-38746 GCA_964570695.1 uncultured Devosia sp. | reverse complement strand
TCGAGAGCCGCTGCCAGGCGCTGAAGATCGAGACGGTGAAGGTCTACCACACCGAGTCGATGCCCGACGCCACCCTGCTGCAGGGCGCTTCCGGGGTAATCGCCATCGGCCACCACGGCGACGACGACATTGCCTGGCTCAAAAAGCACGGCCGGCACGTCGTCTTCGCCGATTTCAACCCGCCGACCGACGAGTTCGACAGCGTTGCGAGCGATCTCACATTCGCCATGCGGAAGCTGCTGAACGCCCTGAAAGCGCAGGGTTACAGCCGCATCGGCTTTGCCGGCTGGACCGAAGAGGGCCGCGCTGATCCGTTTTGCGAGGTGCGCTGCCGGACCTATATCGAATGGACCAAAGAGAATGCCGAATTCGATCCGCGCATCTGCGTCACCGACCGCGCGATAGAGCGAAACACCGAGCAGACCGGCTATCAGCTCGCGGTGCGGCTGATGGCACAAAAAGCGCCGCCGGACGCGATTGTCACCTGCAACGACAACATCGCGGTCGGCGCCTACCGCGCCATCCACGAACTCGGGCTGAAGATCCCCGACGACGTTGCGGTGGCGAGTTTCAACGACATCTCGGTGGCACAGTTCCTCAACCCGCCGCTGTCGACGATCCGCCTCCCCTCCGAGGAGATCGGCGAAACCGCAGTGGAGCTGCTGCTCGAGCGTGTTGCCGGCCGCGAGTTGGCCAAGCGTATCGACCTCGCCTCGCGGATCATCTGGCGGGGCAGCACGCGGCACCCCGCAAGCGCCTGAAAGATCGGCGATAAATATTTACTGAAAATATTGCGCCCCAGAGCCGGCCCCGCTAACAATGGGGCACGAGGTAGGGAGGAACCGCCTCGACACCTGGGAGGAACCTATGAACCATCACGCCACCTGGCGCCGTGCGCTCGGCTTTGCCGTCGCCGGCCTCAGCATGCTGACCGCATCCGCGGCGCTTGCCGCTACCACCGTCAACGTTTGGTGCTGGGACACCAACTTCAACGGCGCCGCCATGCGCGCAGCCGCTGCCGACTACAACAAGACCCATCCCGATACGACGATCAACATCGACGTCAGCATGTCGCAGCAGGACATTCGCGACAAACTGCAGACCCAGCTGCTCGCCAACAATACGCAGGGCCTGCCTGACATCGTGCTGATCGAGGACGACGTCGCGCAGAAATATCTGCAGTCGTTCCCGGGCGCCTTCGTGCCGCTCGGCGACAGCATCGATATGAAGCAGTTCGCGCAGTACAAGGTCGCGCCGGCAACTCTCAACGGCAAGTCTTACTCGCTGCCCTTCGACTCGGGCGTGACCGGCCTCTTCTATCGCAGCGACTACCTCGCGGCAGCCGGTTACAAGGACGCCGACCTGCAGGGCATCGACTGGGACAAACTGATCCAGATCGGCAAGGACGTGAAGGCCAAGACCGGCCACAATTTGTTCGCCCTCGATCTCAACGGCGACGGCATCATCCGCATCATGATGCAGTCGGCCGGCAAGTGGTACTTCAAGCCCGATGGCTCGCTCGACATTCTCGACAACGCGCCGCTCAAGGCCGCGCTGACGACCTATGGCAAGCTCTGGCAGGCCGATATCATCAAGCCGGTTTCCGGCTGGACCGATTTCACCGGCGCTTTCACGTCGGGCGATACCGTTGGAACGATCGATGGCGTCTGGATGACCGGCACCGTCAAATCCCAGCCGGATCAGTCCGGTAAGTGGGGTGTTGCGCCCATTCCGAAGCTCGCGGGCGTCGATGGCGCCACCAACTACTCCAGCGAAGGCGGGTCGAGCTGGTACGTCCTGTCCTCGGCTCCGGCCAAGGATGCGGCGATCGACTTCCTGAAGACCATCTGGGCTGGCGACAAGGACTTCTACCAGAAGATCCTCACCGGTCAGGGTGCCTTCGCCGCGTGGATGCCGGCCGTCGATGGCGACGCCTACAAGTCGTCCGACGCCTTCTTTGGCGGCGCTCCGGTCTGGAAGAACTTCTCCGACTGGCAGAGCAAGATTCCGGGCATCGAGTATGGCACGTTCACCGCCGAGGTCGACTCGGCCGTGGTGGCCCAGCTCCCCGCGATCTCCAAGGGCGGCAGTGTCGATGATGCCCTGAAGGCCATCAACGACCAGGCCACGGCGCAGATGCAGTAAGGCTTTGGCGGCGGGATCCGTCCCGCCGCCCTCCTTCCGGCGGCCGCGCTCCGTTGCGACGGTGCGCGGCCGCCAGGCATCATGCTAACCTTTGTGACGGCTATCGGGTCCGCTGGGGGAACACGTGGCGCAAGCTAAACTCGCGCGCAGCGAGCAGATCAACGGGTGGGCGTTCATCGCCCCGGCCATGGTCCTGCTCGGCATCTTCCTGATCTATCCGATCATCTGGTCGCTGTGGATGAGCTTCCAGGTCGGCAAGGGCATGAACTTCAGCTTCGGCGGCTTTGCCAACATTGTCCGCCTGACGAAGGATCCGGTATTCCTTCGCGCGCTGGGCAATACCTGCATTTTCTTTGTCGTGCAGGTCCCCATCATGATCGTTCTGGCGCTGCTCTTCGCGGCCGCTCTCAACGACGCGTCGCTGCGCTTCCGCGGCTTTTACCGGACCGCGATCTTCCTGCCCTGCGTCACCTCGTTGATTGCCTACTCGACGCTCTTCAAATCGATGTTCGCGCAGGACGGTGTGGTCAACAAGGCGATGCTCTTCCTGCACATGACGGCGACGCCGATCCCGTGGCTGCAGGATCCATTCTGGGCCAAGGTGCTGATCATCCTCGCCATCACCTGGCGCTGGACCGGCTACAATATGGTGTTCTATCTCGCGGCACTGCAGAACATCGACCGCTCGATCTACGAGGCCGCCCGCATCGACGGCGTGCCGGCCTGGGCGCGGTTCACGCAGATTACTATTCCGCTGCTGAAGCCGGTGATCCTCTTCACGACCATCATCTCGACCATCGGCACTCTGCAACTGTTCGACGAGGTCAACAACATCACCGTAGGCGGGCCGTCGGACTCGACCCTGACGCTGTCGCTCTACATCTACAATCTGACGTTCCGGTTCATGCCGAGCTTCGGCTATTCGGCCACGGTGTCATGGTCGATTGTGGTGATCGTCGCGATCCTGAGCTTCCTGCAGTTCCTCATCGCCCGCGACCGAAAGCCCGCCGCATGAGCGCCGCAGCCATGATCCGCCGCGGCATCGTCTACCTGCTGCTGAGCATCGCCGCCTTCGTCTCCATCTTCCCGTTCTACTGGATGGTGGTCGGCGCTACCAACAAATCCGCCGACGTCGTGACTGGCAAGGCAACGATCGGCGGCGAGCTCTTCGCCAATCTCGCCACGCTGTTCGCGACGATCGATGTCCCGCGCATCTTCTACAACTCGGCAGTCATCGCGGTGCTCGGCACCGTCCTCACGCTCGCGGTCTCCTCGCTCGCCGGCTACGGCTTCGAGATGTTCCGCTCGCGCTTCCGCGAGCGGCTGTTCGCCCTCATGCTGCTGTTCTTGTCGATCCCGTTCGCCGCCGTGATGGTGCCGCTCTTCGTGATGATGTCGTCGGCGCATATCGTCAACTCGTTCGCCGCTGTGATCCTGCCCGGCATTTCGTCGATCTTCATTATCTTCTACTTCCGCCAGGCCACGAAGGCCTTCCCGTCGGAGCTGCGCGACGCGGCCCGGGTGGACGGCCTCAAGGAGTGGCAGATCTTCCTGTTCGTCTATTTGCCGGTGATGCGCTCGACCTATGCGGCGGCGACCATCATCGTGTTCATGGGCAACTGGAACAATTACCTCTGGCCGCTGATCGTGCTGAACACCGCCGAGAACAAGACCACCACCCTGATCATTTCCGCGCTGACCTCCGCTTACGTGCCCGACTACGGCATGATCCTGGTCGGCACGGTTCTGGCTACTCTCCCCACCCTCATCATCTTCTTCCTTCTGCAGCGCCAGTTCGTCGAAGGCCTGCTCGGATCCGTGAAATAAGGTTCTATTATGCGTTCGGTGCTGGACTTCAACGAGGGCTGGGTATTCCACGAGGGATGCGCCAAGGATCTACTGACGGCGCTGGCGCCCGGCGAAGCCATTCGTCTGCCGCACAACGCGGTCGAGCTGCCCTATAGCTATTTCGACGAAACGATCTATCAGCGTCCGTTCACCTACCAGAAGATTCTGCGCGCCGATCCGGCGTGGGCCGGCAAGGAGGTGTCACTGGTGTTCGACGGCGCCATGGCCAACAACGCCGTCTATCTCAACGGTGAGCAACTGGTGGCGCACAAAGACGGCTACACGCCGTTCGAGGCGCGGCTGACCGGCAAGCTGAAGCCGGGCGACAACCTCATCACGGTTCGGATCGACGGTAGCGAGAACCCCGAAATTCCGCCGTTCGGCGGCCGCATCGACTACCTGACCTATGCCGGCATCTACCGCGAGGCGTCGCTGCGGATCACCGCGCCGGTGTCGATCGGGAGCGTCAAGATCGAGACCCCGGATGCGCTCGCGGCAAAAAAGTCCGTGCACGCCCGGATCGAACTGAGCAACCCGCAAAGCCAGCCGGTGTCGGGCAAGATCACCGCGACCTTGCGCGACGCCGCCGGCAAGACACTGGGCACAGGCTCGGCCGACGCGGCAGCGCGCGTGTTGCTGAAGCTCGAGAACCTCGGCAACATCGCACTCTGGGACCTCGCAAGCCCCAACCTCTATACGCTCGAAGTCGCGTTGAACGACGCCGACGCAGTGACCACCAGCTTCGGCTTCCGCACCGCCGAGTTCACGCCGCAGGGCTTTGCGCTCAACGGCAAGCCGCTCAAACTGCGTGGCCTCAATCGGCACCAGTCCTTCCCGTATGCCGGCTACGCGCTCGGTCGCGCCGCGCAGGAGCGCGATGCAGAGATCCTGAAGCGCGAGCTGAAGCTCAACATCGTCCGCACCTCGCACTACCCGCAGTCGAAATGGTTTCTCGACCGCTGCGACCAGCTGGGCCTGCTGGTGTTCGAAGAGATCCCCGGCTGGCAGCACATCGGCGGCGACGGCTGGAAGGCGGAGGCGGTGGCGAACGTCCGCCGTATGATCACCCGCGACTGGAACCATCCCTCGATCATCATCTGGGGTGTCCGCATCAATGAATCGCAGGACAGCCACGACTTCTACACCGAGACCAACCGCGTGGCGCATGAACTCGATGCCACCCGGCAGACTGGCGGCGTGCGCTACATCACCGACAGCGAGATGCTGGAAGACGTCTATACGATGAACGACTTCATCCTCGGCAACGAGGAGCTGGGCGGCAACCGGCCGCGCACTGCGCTGAGGCCGATCACCGAGACCACGGGGCTGATCCGGCCGGTGCCCTACATGATCACCGAGTTCGGCGGGCATATGTACCCGACCAAGAGCTTCGATCAGGAGCAGCGGCAGGCCGAGCACGTGCGCCGCCATCTCGAAGTGCTCAACGCCGCCTATGGCGACCCCGGCATCTCCGGCGCTATCGGCTGGTGCGCCTTCGACTACAACACCCATAAGGATTTCGGCGCCGGCGACCGCATCTGCCATCACGGCGTGATGGACATGTACCGCGAGCCGAAATTCGCCGCCTATGCCTATGCCAGCCAGTGCGAACCTGACGACGAGGTCATCCTCCAGCCCGTGACATTCTGGGCCCGCGGCGAGCGCAATATCGGCGGCGTGCTGCCGCTGATCGTGCTCAGCAATTGCGATGAGATCGAACTGCGCTACGGCGATCACGCGCCCAAGCGCGTCGGACCCGACCGCGAGAACTTCCCGCACCTGCCGCATCCGCCGATCGTCCTCGACCGCCGGCATTTCACCGACGCCGAACTCGGCCTCTGGGGCATGCAATGGGAGAGCGTCGTCATCGTCGGCTATATCGGCGGCAAGCCGGTGAAGGAGGTCCGCATGGCCGCTGATCCGGTGCCAGCGACGCTGGACGTGGTCGCCGACCGCGACACCATCTCGGCTAAGGGCAAGGACAGCGTCCGCATCATGGTGCGAGCACTCGATCAGGTGGGCAACAAACTGCCTTTCCTGATGGACCCGGTCGAGATCGAGGTCAGCGGCGCAGGTCGCCGCATCGGTCCGGGCCTCGTGCCATTGCGCGGCGGCGCCACCGGCTTCTGGCTCGAATCGACCGGCGCGCCGGGCAAGATCACCGTCTCAATCACCAGCCAGCGCTTCGGTAAGACGACGCTCGAACTCGACGCACGATGAGGAGAACAGCATGAGCGGGGTGAAGCTGCGTGGCATCCGCAAATCCTTCGGCGCCGTCGAGGTCATCCGGGGCATCGACCTCGATATCGAGGACAAGGAATTCGTCGTCTTCGTCGGCCCATCGGGTTGCGGCAAGTCCACTCTGCTGCGGATGATCGCCGGGCTCGAAACGGTGACGGCCGGCGACCTCGACATCGGCAACACACGCGTCAACGACGTCGATCCGAGCAAGCGCGGGATCGCCATGGTGTTCCAGACCTACGCGCTTTACCCGCACATGACGGTGCGCGAGAACATGGGCTTTGCGCTGCGTTTTGCCGGCACGCCGAAGCCGGAAATCACCAGGCAGGTCGACGAGGCGGCGCGCATCCTCGAGCTCGGGCCGCTGATGAACCGGCGTCCGAAGGAGCTGAGCGGCGGCCAGCGCCAGCGCGTCGCCATCGGCCGTGCTATTGTCCGTCAACCGCAGGTGTTCCTGTTCGACGAACCGCTCAGCAACCTCGATGCCGAACTGCGTGTCCACATGCGCATCGAGATCGCGCGGCTGCACAAGGAACTCGCCACCACCATCATCTACGTCACCCACGATCAGGTGGAGGCAATGACGCTGGCGGACAAGATCGTGGTGCTGCGCGACGGCTCGATCGCACAGGTCGGCTCGCCGCTCGACCTCTACGACGACCCCGACAATCTCTTCGTTGCCGGCTTCATCGGCTCGCCGCAGATGAATTTCCTCAAGGGGATCATCGACGGCTCGTCGCTCCGCCTGCCGGAATACGGCAACCAGGCGATCCCGCTCAATGCGCTGAGCGCCCGTCCGGCAGACGGCACGGCGATCACTGTTGGCCTGCGCCCCGAGCACTTCAAGAGCGGCGGCACGGCGGCGCTCGATCTCGACGTCGATCTGATCGAGCATCTAGGTGGCGAAACCTACGCCTATGCCCGCTACGGCGCCGGTGACGTGCTGACCATCGCGACGCAGAACGACCGCACGCTGAAATCCGGCGACAAGCTCAGCGCCCGCTTCAATCCGACGTCGGCGCTGCTGTTCGATGAAGCCGGCCAGCGCATTCGCTGAGGCTCAGGCAAACTCGGCGATGGTTGTCCGGTACGCACGCTCGTTGAGCTCGTCGAGCGGCAGGGCGACCAGTTCCTCCGAGAACACTTCGACTGCCCAGGGACCGGCGTAGCCAGCCTTCCGCACGGCAGCAATGAACCCTTTGATATCGAACTCGCCCTCGCCGCAGAACCGGCGCGCCCGCGATGGATCAGTCCTCGGGCTTCCCGGCAGCGTACCGTCATTGAGTTCGACGTTGATCAGATAGCGCAGCGGGATGCGGCTGATCGCGTCGTACGAAATGCCGATGGTCATCAGATGGACGATGTCGACGATCAATCCGCCGTTCTTCGCGCCGGCGCCCTCGACCATTGTCAGGGCGCTCTCAAGCGTATTGGCCATGGCGGACGCCATGAACTCGAAGCCGATGATCGCGCCATAATTCTCGGCCTCTTTGCAGAGCGCGGCGAACGAGTCGATCAGCCGCGGCATCGGGCACGGCGTGTTGTAGAAATCGCCGACCTTGACGTGCTTGGCGCCGAGCGCCGCCGAAGCCTCGAACAGCCGCTTCCGGCGCACATCCGACTCGGCGCGGCGTGCGCCGTCGACGAACCAGTCGGTGAGGAACTCAAGTTCGAGATATTTAATGCCGTTGTCGTCGAGGATCGACCTCATCTCCTTGAGCGACCGGTGGACCAGGCAGTGCTCGAGGTCCGTGTGCCAGAGCCCGATGCCGACAAAGCCGGCCTTGGCCACAGACTTCACCCGATCCTCGAAATCATACGGGCTGATTTCGGCCTTCCCGGCCATGATACCGGCGGCGGACCAATAGAGGTTCATCAGCTCGGGCGTGGTCATTGGCGACAGGTCTCCTTGGGCGCGCGGGACTGGATCACACCGGCGCAAGTCTTGGCAATGGCGACCCGCATCTTGACCTCGGCTCGCGCGCAACCGAGGTTGCGGCGGAAGAGGACACCCAATGCAATTCGGCAATGCGCCCTGCTCGTGGGGCATCAACTATCCGACCGGCAACAAAGTCGGTTGGCGGCGATATCTCGACGAGGTCGCAGCGGCCGGCTATTGCAGCACGGAGCTCGGGCCGTTCGGCTATCTGCCCACCGACGCGGCGCTGCTGCGCGACGAACTGCGGAAGCGTGGGCTCGAACTCGCGGGCGCGACACATGTCCATACCTTCGGCGATGCTGCCTCGGCGCCGCAGCTGATGCGAACGCTGCGCGAGCTCTGCCCGCTGCTGGTGAGGCTGAGCGCAAAGCACCTCGTCATCATGGACGAGGACAATTGGTACCCGCGCACTGCCCGCGGCGAACTCGATGCCGACGGCTGGGCCGGGCTGACGCAAACGGTGCGCAGCGCGCAGGCGATCATCGAAGACGAGTTCGGCCTCAAGGCATCGTTTCATCCCCATGTCGGCACGGCGGCCGAACTCGAGCCCGAGATCGACCGGCTGCTGGCAGAGACCGAGATCGATCTCTGCCTCGACACCGGCCACCACGCGTTCTGGAACCAGGACCCGCTGGCCTACATGCGAAAGGCCCGCGATCGCATCGCCTATGTCCACCTGAAGAATGTCGACGCGGCGATCCGGCAGCGGGTGCTGGACGGGCAGCTCTCGATCGAAGACTCATTCGCGCAGGGGGTGATGTGTCCGCTGCCCGACGGGGTCGTGGATGTTCCAGCGGTGGTGCGCTTCCTCGAGGCGTCGGGATTTACAGGTCCGGTGATTGTCGAACAGGACCTGGCGGAGAACGCAACGGAAACGCCGCTGGAACTGGCCCGCCGCAACCTGGCTTACCTCACTTAGCCAACCGCTCAGGCCGCCGGGTTCATACCAACGTCACGTCAGTGCGCTTCAAGAGTGCGTCCCGCGGAACAATTCGCACGTCTCAGTGTCACAATGGAATTTTCCGTCCATTTTTCGCTTGCCAGCGAATGAGTGGGGGATAGTCTGACCACAAGGTCAGCGTGGACTGATCGACGGGATGTTCCCGTAGCCACAAAGGGAGAAACGCATGAAACGTCGCAGCTTTATGATCTCGGCCGGCGCCGCGGCAGGCATGACCATGCTGCCGAAGATGGCCTTCGCCGACGCCAATCGCATCGATTGGTACACCAGCTCTGACCAGAACATCACCGACTTCTGGACCAACATCATCAAGCCGAAATTCGAAGCCGCGAACCCTGGCGTTACCATCAATCTGGTCGATGCCGGCGACAGCGCCGGCCTCCAGGCGATCGAGGCCCGCGCCCTCGCCGCCATGGCCGGCAAGCAGGATCCGCAGGCCGACTTCTTCGAGGGCGCCGAGGCCCGCCTGCCGCCCGGCGCACTCCAGGCCGGCCTCTATGTCGACTTCAGCAAAGAGAACCTGTCGAACTATTCCAAACTCAACCCGCTTGCTGCCGATATTCCGCAGAACATCACCTATCGCGGCAGCCAGGTTCTGCTCGCCTTCGACACCACCAAGCTCGCGGCCGACAAGGCGCCCAAGACCTTCGCCGATCTGATTGCCTGGATCAAAGCCAACCCCGGCCAGTTCATCTACAACCGCCCCGACAAGGGCGGCTCGGGCGGCAATTTCGTCCGCCGCGCCATCCTCGAGGCCAATGGCCGCGACCTGTCGCAGTTCAAGATCGACAATTATGACGCGACCACCGGCGAAGCCAAGCTGCAGAAGGGCTGGGCCATCCTCAAGGACCTTGCCCCTTCGCTGATGGATCAGGGCGCCTACACCTCGGGCAACACCCAGTCGATCCAACTCCTGAGCCAGGGCGCCGTCACCATGATCCCGGCCTGGTCCGACCAGTCGCTTTCGGCCATCAAGCAGGGCGTGCTGCCGGACAGCACCGGCCTCGTCCAGCTCACCGATCTCGGCCTGCCGGGCGGCTTCACGTACAACACCGTGCCAACCAACGGCCTCAACAAGGCGCTGGCGATCAAGCTGCAGGACTTCATCCTGTCGGAAGAAATCCAGTCGGCGATCATCACTGAGCTCGGCGGCTTCCCGGGCGTGTCGTGGGACTACGTCTCGAAGGAGTTGCACGACAAGTACCAGAACCTCATTCCGACCTCGATCCCGGTCTTCCCGGGCGGCGATTGGGATAAGGCGGTCAACGACGGCTGGTACCGCAACGTCGCGCCGAACGTGGACCGGACTAAGTGAGTCTCGCTCCGGCGAGCGATATCGTCGGCACAAAGAAGCAGAGCGGGGGGCTGATCGGCCTCCTGCTCGTCGCTGTTCCGGTGGTTCTCGTTGGCTGGATGGTCATTTATCCGATCATCTCGGCTGTGGTGACGACGTTCTGGCAACCGGACGCAAGCGGCGTCGTGAGCTTCACGCTCAAAACCTACCAGTTCTTTTTTGCCGACGACTATAGCCTCGCCAATCTCTATCTGACGCTGTGGACCACGGTCCTGTGCGGCGTGATCCTGCTCGTGGTCTGCCTGCCCATCGCCCTCTATCTGCGCTTCGCCAAAGGCCGGCTCACCGCCTATGTGCAGGGCCTCGCGATCTTCCCGCTGTTCGTGCCGTCGATTGTTCTGAGCTATGCCTTCATTCGTGTGCTCGGGCCGAACGGTATGCTCGACATCCTGCTCAATGCCGCGCATCTGCCGAAAATCCGCTCGCCCTACCTCACGCCATGGGGGCCGCTGATCGGGCTGGTCTGGGACCACATCCCGCTGACCGTGCTCATCCTCCTCGCCGGCCTCGGCGCCGTCTCCGACGCCTCGATCGAAGCCGCACGCGACGTCGGCGCCGGACGCATCCGGGTGCTCTGGAACATCATCCTCCCGCGCCTCGGCAACTCCATCCTCGTCGCCGCCTCGTTTGCGGTGCTCGGCATCTTCTCGGCCTTCACCCTGCCCTACATTCTCGGCCCGGCGGCGCCTGAGATGATGGGGCCGTTCATGCAGCGCACCTTCCGCGATCTCTACGATGCGCCCAACGCCATCACCCAGGCGGTGATCTCGTTCGTCTTCTGCATCGCCTTTGGGCTGTTCTACGTGCGCTCGGTCGTCAAGAACCAGCGGGGCCGCTCCTGATGGCCGCCCAGGGATTTGTCGCGCGGCCGCGGGTCGACTGGACCGGCATCGCCTTCGCCGTAGTCCTTACCCTCGTCATCATTTTTCCGCTGCTCGTTGTCGGCACCTGGGCCTTTGCCAATGTCTGGCGCTACCCGGCGATCATCCCGCAGGAATTCGGGCTTCGCTTCTGGAACCAGACCCTGGCGCGACCCGACGTCTGGTCGGCGATCACCACAAGCATCAGCCTCGCCTGCTCGGTGACGCTGATCTCGGCGATCATCTGCCTGCCGGCGGCCTTCGCCTTTGCCCGCCTGCAGTTCCCGTTCCGCAGCCTGCTGTTCTTCTCGTTCATCGCGGGCCAGGCCTTCCCGAAGTTTGGCCTCCTCGTGGCCATTGCCGGCATCTTCCTCGGCCTTAACCTCATCGGCAATTTCTGGGGCGTCGTGCTGATCCAGCTTGCGGGGACGCTCCTCTACATGATCTGGATTCCGGTGGCCGCCTTCCAGGGCGTCGACCGCCGCATGGAGGAAGCGGCGCGCGACGTCGGCGCGCGACCGCTGCAGGTGTTCTGGTCGATCACCCTGCCGCAGGTCGGACCGACCATCGCGGCGGCGGTGCTGCTGAGCTTCGTCAACACGTTCTATGAGACCGAGGGTGCCTGGCTGATCGGCGCACCGCAGATCCGTACCATGCCGATCCTGATGATCTCCTTCATCAACAACCAGCCGGTGATCCAGTACGGCGCCGTGCTGTCGGTGATCCTTTGGATCCCCTCGTTCTTCGCGCTGCTGTTCGCGCGGCGCGTCATCAGCGGCGGCTCATTCGCCCGCGGCTTCGGCGCATAAAGGCACCTCATGGCGGTTCTCGACATCAAAGGCGTCACCAAGCAGTTCACCGCTGCCGTACGCGCTGTCGATCATTTCAACCTGACGGTCGGCGACGGCGAGCTGGTCTGCCTGCTCGGCCCGTCCGGCTCGGGCAAATCGACGCTGCTGCGCATGATCGGCGGCTTCGAGACCCCGACCTCGGGCAGCATCACTATCGACGGTGAGGAAGTCATCCACCTGCCGCCGGAACGCCGGCCGACTGGAATGGTGTTCCAGAGCCACGCGCTCTGGACCCACATGAACGTCTTCAACAATATCGCCTTCGGCCTGAAGCTCCGCCGCCGGCCGAGGGACGAGATCAAGAACCGCGTCGACACCGTGATGGAGCTCGTCGGCCTCACCGGCTACGGCGCGCGGCAGACGCACCAGCTCTCGGGCGGTCAGCAGCAGCGCGTCGCGCTGGCGCGCTCGCTGGTGCTGGAGCCGAAGATTCTCCTGCTCGACGAGCCCTTCGCCAGCCTCGACCAACACTTGCGCGAGCGGCTGCGCGAAGAAGTGCGCGACATCCAGCAGCGACTGAAGATCACAACGCTCTTCGTCACCCACGGCCAGGACGAGGCGCTGAGCATGGCCGATCGCATCGTCGTGCTGCGCGACGGCAAAATGGAGCAGGTGGCGGCGCCGGATATGCTCTACCGCGAGCCTGCGACGCCGTTCGTCGCGGGCTTTATTGGCACCATGAACCTGGTGGAAGGCAGCGTTGCCGGCAGCAAGTTCAGCCGCGCGAGCTTTTCCCATCCGATGCCGGTCGCTGACGGGCCGGCGATCTTCGCGGTGCGGCCGGAGGCGCTCGGCATCACGGCGGCCATTGGCGCCGGCGAGGCCAGGATCCACCGTGTCACCGACTATGGCACGCACGGGCTGATCGACATCGAGCTGCCCGATGGCTCGCGGCTCAAGGCGATGGTGCCGGAGGCGCGCGACTGGAAGCCCGAGCAGCCGATCGACCTCGCCCCGCGGGCGTTCTCGGTCTATCGCGACAATGCGGTCATCTATCGGTCCGGCGCGCCGTCATGATCGATCCAGTTTCGGTGACCCGCGACGGTCACCGCACATTCCTCAAGTGGCACCGTGCGCGGCGACGCGCCACCGATCCGGTGTTCACCGGCAAGCGTATCCTCGAGGGCATGGCGCTGGGCGCCAGTGTCGAGGTCGATCTCGTGGTCCATGGCGGTCACGGCATGGCGGTACTGCACGATCATCTGTCGATCGAGCGCGAAACGACCGGGCATGGGCCGGCGCGAGCGCAGAGCGCGGAACAATTGCGGGCTCTGCGGCTGCGCGGCAACGACGGCACGCCGATCGCCGATCATGTGATGCTGCTCGAAGACTTATGTGCGCTGCTGATCGCGACGCCGCCGCATCCAGATGCGTTGCTGCAACTCGACTACAAGGAAGACCGCAAGGCGCTGGATCCCGAGACGATCGCGAATTTCGTCCGGAGCACGGCGCCGGTCGCTCGCAACATGATCGTATCGGGCGGCGACGCCGAGGCGATCCACACCCTGACAAAAGCTGTACCAGGCATGCTGAGCGGCTACGATCCGAGCGACGCGCTCGACGAGACGAGCGTGCGCGATGTGGGCCGCCTGCAGCGTTTCGTCGACGACGCCCTCATCGCGGCGCCCGACGCCGATTTCATCTACCTCTGCTGGGAGATCGTCACGCTCTCGGCCGAAGCCGGCTTCGATATCGTCGGCGCCTTCCATCGGGCCGGCAAGCGCATCGACGCGTGGACCATCCAGACGGCCGATGCCGCAACGCTGCCGGCGGTGCGGCGCCTGCTCGACCTCAAGGTCGACCAGATCACCACCGACGATCCCGAGGGATTGGCGGCGCTGCTCGGAGAGAAATGATGCCCGAAACCTATGACGCCGTGCTCGCCGATATGGTGGCCGTCGCCCGCGATGCCGGCGCGCTGACGCTCGAGCATTTCAAGCATTTCCGCGACCTCGAGATCGGCATCAAGGGACCGGCCGATTTCGTTTCAGAGGCCGACAAGCAATCCGAGCAGCTGATCCGCAAATTCCTCTTCGCGCGCTATCCCAACTGGAGCTTCACCGGCGAGGAGTTTCCGCCTGTCGACGGGGCCGATCGCGAGTACCGCTGGCTGGTCGATCCGATCGACGGCACGACCAACTTCATCAACGGCCAGCACTACACCATCTCGATCGCGCTCCGGCGCGGCAACCAGACGGTCTGCGGCGCGCTCTACAATCCGGTCGCCGACGAAATGTTCACCGCTATCAGGGGTCACGGCGCGTTCCTCAACGGCGAGCGGCTGACGGTGAGTCAGAAGACCGACATCGGGCTGATGGCGATCGGGACGAGCCTTCCGACCAGCCAGCGCGCGAGCTACCCGGGCTTCTATGATCGGCTCGCAGAGATCACCGAACCCGTCGGCGGCGTCCGCACAGTCGGCAGCTCGGCCAACTCCTGCGCCTATGTCGCCTGCGGACGGCTCACCGGGTATTATGAGGAATCTGGGCTGGTCGACTGGGCGGTTGGTGTGCTGCTGGTGCAGGAAGCCGGTGGGATCGTCACCGACTGGTGGGGACGCGGGCCGGAGTTCTATGAGGAAACCGGCATCGTTATCGTGGCCAACCCGGCGACGCACGCTTATCTCATCGACAAGCTCAAGGACGTGCCAATGATCAATGGCAAGCACAAGAAGGCGATCTAGGAGAATTCCATGCCCCAGCTCAAAGTCGGCATCATCGGCGGCGGCCTCGTCGCGCAGGTCGAGCATCTGCCTAATCTGCTGGCGCTGCCGGACCGGTTCAAGGTCGTCGGCATTGCCGATCCGTCGCTGAAGGTTCGCACCCATCTGGCGGAGCGCTACGGCATCGGCGCCTATGCGACGGCCGAGGCACTGCTCGATCAGAAGCTCGACGCGGTGGTGATCGCGACGCCGGATCCGTATCACGCCGACCTCATCATTGCGGCGCTCGGCCGTGGACTGCATGTCTTCTGCGAGAAGCCGCTCTGCTATCCGGTGGCCGACGCACAGCGCGTTATCGCAGCGCGCGACAAAGCGAAAAAGATCGTCCAGATCGGCTACATGAAGCGGTTCGACCCGGCCTATGTCGCGCTGCGCGACATCCTCGCTAAACGTTCGGGCCCGTTGCGCGCGGTGACGGTGGATGTGGTCGACTCCGACGCCTGGGCCTATGTGGCGCATCGCGATCTGATCCAGCCCGACGATATCCCGCAGGCGCTGATCGCCGAGAACAGCGCGCGGCGTACCGCGCAGGTCAACGCCGCGCTCGGTGTTGCCAATGCCGACCCGCTGGTGTTCCGCGGCTTCGCCGGGCCATTCTGCTCGAGCCTCGTGCACGATATGAATTTGGTCCAGGGCTTGTTGGCTGCAGCGAAGACGACAATCGGCACGCCGATCGGCGCCGGCTTCATTGCCGGCGATGCCGGCGGGCATCTGAGCGCCAAGCTCGATCCGGGCGACGCGATCGTCTCGATGCTTTGGGTGGCGGCCAACAAGGTCGCCTACTATTCCGAGCGGATACGGCTGGTGTTCGAGGATGCGGTCTACGAGCTGGAGTTCCCTTCGCCGTATCTCAACCACCACCCGACGCGGCTGATCGAGCGGCGGTCGAACGGCCATCATCTCCAGGAGATCGACCATCGCCCGTCCTTCGCCGAGCCCTTCGTCGAGGAATTGAAGGGCTGGCATACAGCGATCACAACGGGCGGCGAAGTGGTCAACACCGTTGAGCAGGCCGAGATCGACATGGGCCTCTTGGCGAAATTCGCCCGGCTGGCCCTACCCCGCTAGGACCGCGAAGGCCTCGTACGGCCTGAGCGACACGCTCGGGCCGATGGCCTCGACCGGATCGTAGACGCTGACGAGGCTCCGGCCGGCGACCTGTATCGGCCCGGGCACTTCGACCGTCACCGGGGCAGCGCTGAAATTGGCGAGCACAGCGAGCGTCTCGGCGCCGAGCGTGCGGGTGTAGGCGACCACCACCGGATGGTCACCGAGATAGCCCTGGTAGCGCCCATCGACGACGATCGGCAAGTCCTTGCGCAACGCAATCAGTCTCTGGTAGTGCGCGAAGATCGAGGCCTTGTCCTCGAGGCTCGCCGCGACGTTGATCGTCGCAAAATTCGGGTTCGCGTCGATCCA
>CAZNAE010000013.1:21167-22306 GCA_964570695.1 uncultured Devosia sp. | reverse complement strand
TTCGCCGACTCGACGCGATAGCCTTTGTCGTCGCCGTATTTCGACACGGCCCGCGGCAGATCGTGGTTGCCCCAGAACAGCGAGTTCCAGCCGTCTGCCGCGAGGCCGTACTGCCAGCGGTTGACGACGCGCTTGAAAGCCACGAGGTCGAACGGCCTGGGCTGCCATTTGCCCCAGACCTCGTGCCATTGCTGCATGATGTGCTCGAACTGGAACACCATCGACAGCTCGTGCCGGTCGCGGCCGGAATAGAGGAGCGCCGTCTCGGGTGTCGCCGTCCACGATTCGCCGACGGTCAGCACGTCGCGGCCGTGCAGCGCCTCGCGGTTCATCTCCTGCAGGTAATCGTGGAGGTGCGGGCCGTCGGCAGTGATGCCGCGATCGGGGTCCTTGGCGATGAGGTTGATGACGTCCATGCGGAAACCGCTGATCCCGCGATCCAGCCACCAGTTCATCATCCGGTAGATCTCAGCGCGCACCTCGGGGTTGGCCCAGTTGAGATCGGGCTGCCGCGTCGAGAACTGGTGCAGGTAGTATTGCCCGGTCGCCGCGTCGAGCGTCCAGGCGGGGCCGCCGAAGGTCGATTGCAGATCGTTGGGCGGCCCGCCGCCCGCCGCCGGATCGCGCCAGATATAGAAATCGCGATGGCGGCTCTGACGGGAACTGCGGGAATCCTTGAACCAGCGGTGATCGTCGGAGGTGTGGTTGACCACGAGATCGAGCAGAATGCCGATGCCGCGCGACTTGCCCTCGGCCACCAGCCGGTCGAAATCGGCGAGCGTGCCGAACTCGGGGGCGATCGCCTGGTAGTCGGCGATGTCGTAGCCATTGTCGTCCATTGGCGACACGAAGATCGGTGACAGCCAGATGACGCCGATGCCGAGCCGCTGCAGATAGTCGAGCTTGCCGATGATGCCGGCAATGTCGCCGACGCCGTCGCCATTGCTGTCGGCGAAGCTGCGCGGATAGATCTGGTACACGGTGGCGCTCTGCCACCAATGGGCTTTGGGCTTGGACATGGCTCGTCTTGATCAGGCTTCGGCGCTGCGGCGCCCCAGCACGAAGGTCTGGATGGCGACCACCGCGGCGCCGCGGCACCATTCGATGTTGTCGCCGGAACGGATGGCGAGCGGGATCGG